>JAYTDC010000131.1:0-10728 GCA_043736115.1 Segetibacter sp.
TAGTTCACGCCGAACTCACACAATGCAAAAGTTGAACTCCTGAAATTTCCGATTTTTTACAACAAAATAGTTCTCGGTCAGCCTGTTATCACCTGCAACTGTGATGCGGGCATTTAATCAGCTTTTCCAAAATTTAAAGCTCACACTCAAAGTTTTTCTAGCCATTTACATTTTGCCCTTGCCGGTATTTCCAAAGAAGCAAAAAAGCAACGCCGTAGCAGGTGTTCTTCACCTGCTACCAACAACAAAATGTAGATAGCTGTTGGTGAGGAACACCCACAGCGGTTAAAGCATTAACAGCGGGGGAATTTTTTTCTTGCGATTTAGTGATGAAATAAAACACACCAAACAACAGAAGTAGTAAGCATATAAGGTGACTTAACCTGTTTTGAATTTTTTTTATTTTTTGTTTGGTTTTATTTTCTGTTAGTACAATGACAGGGTAAGGGTAATGAAAAAGGAAAGGGAGTTTGTCTCTCTTGCTTTTAAAGACAAAGAATAAAACAACTTTTGCCAGGCACGCAATAATGACAAGTACAATTAAAGTAGTTAAAAAATCTTCCATGTTCTTTGTCCTCAATTTTTTTGCTAAATTACTTTAATTTTTTTGCGCCTTTGCAGGATGTTCCCAATAAACCAAGATTAAAATCTCACCTGTTACAGACATCGTACCAGATTGCCAGAAATACTACATTTGGATATAACAAACAACATCCGAAAAATAGACAACGATCAGGGACAACAACTAAACGTTGCCGGTGGGGAGTACCGGGTCCCCTGCTAATTTAAGTGTAACACAAATTTATAATGTAAAGCAGGACTGTCTCCGGTATACTAGAAAGTAATTTCTGCTTTTGGAATTCCCGGAAAACGGGATTAAAACGTTCACTTGCAAAAATGAGTATATCAGAATTCTGTGGTATAGGCTGTTGGCTAAGGACACAAACAGCGGCGAACCACCTGCAACGGCGAAAGTTGGGTTGTTTTTACGTTTTGGTTTGTATTTTTTTTGCGTCCCTAATAGCGGGATTGTCACAAAAAAGTACTTCTCGAATAGCGGGATTATGAAAAAAAGGGCAGCCGAAAATGAAACAGCCTCCCTACTAAAAGTGCGGGGCAGGCTATTTATTCACTAATCAGTAGTGTGGGTGTTCATGAATGCGGAGCATATCCGGCAGGGTTCGCTGATTTCGCTTTTGTAGTACAACTGGTGGGGCGGGTCAAGTTGTTGTGAAGGTAAGTGGTTTTTCAATTTGTGATTTGCTATCTGTGTTTTGTTGTTTTTGGTGATAACACCGAAAACGGCTAACGCCTGCAAGGACAAAAAACTTACCTAATTGGCGAATGACCAATTGACCATAAATTTTTCTTTTAACATACTTTAAATATTAGTATTAGCTTAGTGCATGAAAAATACGCTGCTAATCCTTGCAATTATTGTATCCATTACCCTACATGCTCAGGTCAAATTAGGTCAAAATGCTCAGCAGATAAATGCCAGTGCCATTTTTGAGTTAGAGGATACTGCACATGGTTTTTTGCCCCCCAGAATGACATTACAACAATTAAGTCTTATACCCTTTCCTGCTGCTGGATTGATTGTTTACGTTACCAATGGAAGTAACCCGGGCTTGTATTACAATGCAGGTACCGGGGGGATAGCCATGTTTAAACAGCTTATACCCACCGATGGACAATACTGGACAAAAACTCCCTACTACAATTCGCTTTCTCACTCTACTTATCCTGTCGGCATTGGCACCATTGATCCCAAAGCCAGACTACACATTAATCACAATGATTCAAACGTACTAAGTTTACAGAATAGCACTCCCCTGGCAAATGCTACGGCAGTTGACCTTAGTTTTAAAAATGGCAGTTATTTTACCGGGCTTATACGTACACGTGGCTTCTCTTCTAATACTGCGGCGCTTAGTTTTTTTACTTATGCAAGCCAAAACCTGGCTGATATGAAAGAAAGTATGACCATTCTTGACAATGGAAATGTGGGCATAGGCAATGTAGCTCCTGTTTATAAGTTGGATGTGGCAGGAGCGCTTCACACAACTCTTGGTGCAACAATTGGTGGCGGCATCAGTGGTTTTTCAGGGTCTATAACAAATAACCTTAGTGCAGGCAGCTTTAACACAACTGGTAATGCTGGTATAGGTGGCAGTCTCACTGCTGCATCAGCATCCTTTAGCGGCAATATGGGCTCCGCCACTATAGGTACATCAGGCAATGCATATATTGGTGGCAGCATTTCCGCTGCATCGGCATCTGTAACCAATAACATTGGTGCCGCTACATTAAACACTACCGGCAGCGCAACTATTGGTGGTGCTTTAAGTGCATCGACTGCCACAATAAGTAACACATTAACTGCGGCAACCGTCAACTCAACCGGCAATGCAAGTGTAGGCGCTTCTTTAACAGTTGGCTCTACCGCTATTGTAAATGGCGTACTTCAAATGAAAGGTGGCAACCCCGGAGCAGGGAAAATCCTAACCTCATCAGCTACGGGTGTAGCCTCATGGCAGTCGCCTGGTTCAGCTCATCCAGGATTATTTAGCTGCGCTCCTTCCGAAACCCTTTGTCCCTCTAATGCGGGTACTACCATTCCTTTTTTTGGAGCTGGTGGATGCAGTGGTGACTTTGACGATGCAGGAGGTTTTGACAATGCAAACAATCGATATATTGCCCAACAAACAGGTTTTTATCATTTTGACGTAATCGTATTACTTGACGCTTATGCCAATCATATTGCCGCAAATGACGGACAAATACTTTTGAGCCTCGAAAAGGTTACTCCTAGTGTTTCTCAGGGCATTTTACAGCACTTAGATTATTTAAAGGCAGGAGAATACACCCGAAGAACCATCAGTTTATCTGGGACAATAAAGCTGAATCAGGGAGATTATATTTACGTTGCACTTTTAAACTATACAGGAGTAACAGTAAATGCAGCCGGTGCAGAAACCAGGATAATGGGTTTCAGAGTTTACTAATTTTTTGTCTTTTTTTGCCTTAGGAAGGTATGTTACTAATGAAATGACTTAAGGTAGTTTTGTTCAATACCAAATGTAAGATTTCTTCCGGACTATGTAATAGGTTGTGCAGACAACGTGTGTAAACCGACCTGAAGGTTTCCCCAAAGGGGGTATGTTGATGAACGTTTAGATTAAGCTGCTGTATGAAACGCATTATGTAACATTAAAGAAAATAGATCTTGCTTCAACTGCGTGAAGGGTGGAAACGGCTTTTAATCTTGCAACACCTAAGGGTTTCCGGATTTGGCTTTTGTACTACTCCCGTCGAGGCGGAACAGGTTGTAAACTGGACTTTTGTTTTTCAATTAGATGTTATGTTTTGTACTTTTTTGTTTGCCCCCCGAATAGCGGGATTGTCACAAAAAAGTACAAAAAATGGGCAGCTGGAAATGAAACCGCCTCCCGACTAATAGTGCGGGACAGGCTATTTATTCACTACTCAGTAGTGTGGGTGTTCATGAATGCGGAGCATATCCGGCAAGGGTTCGCTGATTTAGTTTTGTATTGTTGTATACTGGACTTTTGTCTTTCAATGTTTGTTTTGTTGGGTATTGACTATTGGGTTGCAGGGTATAGCACCTGCAACGGTAAAACGGCTAACTTTTTGTGGAAGATTTTGATATATAAACCACTTGGAAAATTCTACAATTCATGTATTTTTTGGGGTATATTAGCAATTGTTTTATTTTAAAATTCTTGCTACTATGAAAAAAAATTTACAATCTTTTCTTAAAGCAGTTAATAACTACACTAAATTTTTAAGTTTTGTCACAGCATTACTTCTTCAAAACGCTGTCTCAGCACAGATAGGTTGGACCGAAGTTCCTACACCTAACCCCAGTGCATATCGCAATATTTTGCGGGGCATTTCAGGTACTTCATCCAGCGATGTATGGGTAGTAGGTGAATATCAGACTTCGCCACCCATGTCGCAATTTTACGGCAAGAATCTGGCAATGCACTGGAACGGTACCACATGGCAAACCTTCAATGTTCCCAATCGTGGCGTAACGTTAGACGATTTATACGATGTAGAAATGGTAAGCACTACAGAGGGCTGGGCAGGTGGTACTTATGATGGTGCCGGTTCGGGTGCTATAGCGCAATTGCATAAGTGGAATGGTAGTGCATGGTCCATTCATCCGGTACCAAACGGTGCTGACGTGCTTAGTTTAGATGATATAGATGCCGTAAGCAGTTCTGATATATGGGGAGTGGGCAGAAAAGGTATTGCCTCCAACAGAGCGGCTTATTCTATGCATTATAATGGTACGTCATGGTCAGAAGTCACCGTACCGCCGGTAGGCACATTCAGAACTATTTTGGTAAAAGTAGACGCTCTATCTGCCAACGATGCATGGGCAGCCGGAAATTTTGGTAACGCTTACGGCGATTTTCATGCGGTAGTAATGCATTGGAACGGTAGTGCCTGGGTTAATTCTCCTATTCCTTCAAACATAAGTGGTCCGATGGGTCAAATGTTAAGTGTAAAAATGGTAAATACAAACGATGTATGGGCGGCAGGTTATTATCTGGCGGGGGGCATGTTTATGATACATTGGAACGGCACTGTATGGACGGATGTTCCCGCAGTGGGCGGAGGGGGCGATTTTGCAATTATTGATTCAAACAATATATGGTCAGTTGGCGGTGAGTTTACCCATTGGGATGGTAATAGCTGGACTAAAACGGATAGTATGCCCAACCAATTCGACCCTTCACTTGGTTGTACTGTTGTATTTCCAAATGGAAATATCTGGGCCGCAGGCAGAACAGTTGATTCGCTCAATAACTTCTTTAACTTAGTTTACCGGAGCATCAGTAATATTGCAACTTTTGCAAGAGGTAGTGCTCAACCCTGGGAGGTACTTATTAATACAGCTAACAATTCACTGGATTCTTTGTTGGAGACAAATGATATAGATGTCAGACAAATCTTAAAATATACCTTAGCGCAGGCACCACAACATGGTACCATAACAGGTTTGCCGGCTTCAGCCATTACAAACAATGGAAAGGCTTATCCCACAGGCGTAAACTACACACCTTTTGCAGGCTATGTGGGTATGGATTCCTTTACCGTAAAAGTTTCAATTGGAGCATTTCAATCGAGCACAACAATTTATACAAATGTCCAAAATTCGTTACCGGTAACATTAGCCGGCTTCAATGTAAGAGCGGCTGACGATGGTGTTTTAGTCTCTTGGATTACTTCTTCTGAAAATAACAGTAAGGCATTCGAAGTATTGCATAGCACTAATGGTAGAACGTTTTCCATTTTGGGTACTATAACCGCAGCAGGAAACAGCACTGCCCTAAGCCGATATTCGTATTTTGATAAAAATCCAACAGTTGGTATTAATTATTATCGCTTAAAACAGATTGACAAAGATAATTTTTCAGTTTTGTACGAAATAAAAAGTATTTCAATAAAAAGAAAGGAAAACTTTTCTTTGTCTATCTATGCTAATCCTGTAAAAGGTCAGGTAGTAAACGCAAACTTAATTGCAGATGAGGGAACGTATGTGATTAAAGTATATGGTCAGAATGGACAATGTATATTAAGCAAAACAATTAAGTATAGCCCAGTAAATTCATTGATTAAAATACAACTTCCGGTTTCCGTTATTTCTGGAACTTACCATTTGCGGGTGGAGGGTGGAGGCAGAAATATTTCGAAGTCTTTTATAGTAGAAAATTAGAACGGCGTAATATTTTTTGGGGTTAAAATTTCCTTATAGGGTCTCCACAGTGAGGCCCTTTTTTATTGCTAAAAATTATAAACAGTGTTTTTTCAACTGCATAGAAATTATATAAAACATCTTCTTTCAAGTATTGATTAATATAGGATACGAACTTAATGATGCTGTTACTTTAATAGTATCAGTTTTGTAATTCTATTACACAACAACTGACATAGCTGCATTTATTCATACTAAGCTTAAACAAAAACTGTCCATGTGGCACAGTTTTTTTGTGCAATAATGTAATCCAATTATTCTATTAATGCCTTTTTTTAATCCAACTATTTATCCAGCCTTTAATTCATAGCACAAACCATTTATAATTAAACCAACAAAATCAAAAGTATGAAAGCACTTATTTCAAAAAACAAAATCACCTTATTTATTACTATGCTTTTAATCTCAGTAGTAACCTATGCGCAGGATAAAGCAGTAGATGTAAATATAAGTACAGACAAGGGTGGTGGCTTCTTTTCTACACCATGGGTATGGGTAGTGGGAGGGGCTGTATTTATTCTATTGCTTGTTGCACTTTTAAGGGGTGGAAAAAAAGATTAGGCTCATACGTCTATAAAAATAAATACTTCACTTAAAATTAAAATTAAAATGAAATCAAGCATACTCCTGGGATTAATATGTATAACTATTCTTTATTCTTGTGCAAAACAAGAAGGTGAATATGTTGACCTTCGTACAGGTAAAAAAATTCAACTGGTAAAAGATGAAAAATCAGGGTATATGGTAAATGCAGAAACTAATAAGCCTGTATATCTGTATATTGAACCCTCCTCTAACGACACTTTTTATGGTAGAACCGCTGTCAAGGCCAATGGAAAAATAAAGCAATTAAACGAGGGTGGTTTTGTATTTGTAGGCGATGATTCATATATCTATAAAGATGGCGATTATCTGATTAAAGTTGAGGATAATACACCTAAATTAGAGGGTGATGTAAAAATTAAATACGATGATGATGGTAGCGTAAAAATCAAGGCTGATGATTACAAGAAAAAGATTGACGAAAATGGCGACGTAAAAATAAAAGATGGCGATACCAAAATCACAATAAAAGACGGAAAGAAAGAAGTGAAAAGGGATTAATTAAGTTGTTTAATTAATCTGTTAGCGTGGGGTTTCTAAAAGGAGACTCCACGCTTTTTTATTTATGAAATTTGATGGATATAATACATTTACCTAAACTTCTTTCATTGAGTTTTTTTTAAGATTAAATATCGGTGTTAACCATTATTCATAGGTATTTGAATTATGAACTCGGTAAATTCTCCCTCTTTGGTTTCCACTTTAAAATCTCCTCCCATAGCTTTCACTATGTCGTAGCTTAATGACAAACCCAAACCTGTACCTTGTCCGCTTGGTTTAGTAGTAAAAAAGGGGTGAAATATTTTGTCCAGAATATTGCCCGGCATGCCAATTCCATTATCTTTTATTGCAATTTCTACCGTATTGCCAACCTTTTTGGTAGTTACTGAAACCGTAGGTATATAAGTGCTGTCACCTTGCATTTTCTTTTTATTTACAGCATAAAAAGCATTGTTGTAAAGATTGAGTAATACTCTGCCCATATCTTGTGGCACTATATCTATCTTACCTATACGTGTATCAAAGTGTGTTGAAAATTGTGCAGTAAAACTTTTATCTTTTGCCCGTAAACCATGGTAACTTAAGCGCAGATATTCATCCGCCAATGCATTAATATCCGAAGGTTCTCTGTTGCCGGTGCTTGTAGTGGAGTGTTGCAACATACCTTTTACAATCAGGTCAGCCCGTTTACCATGTTCGCTGATTTTTTTTAAATTATCTGCCAGTACATTGATGATTTCATCCGCCTGTGTTTTTTGGTCAGGAGATAATTTATTTACAGTTTCTTCTTTTAATTCCCCCAGGAGGTCTACACTTAAATCAGAGAAATTATTTACAAAATTGAGCGGGTTTTGTATTTCGTGTGCAATGCCTGCAGTCAATTCTCCCAACGAGGCCATTTTAGCTGACTGTACCAGTTGCTTTTGTCTGATCTGTAATTCGTTAAGGGCTTGTTCTGCTTTTGCTTTTTGATTTTCAGTTTCCTGTTTTTGCAGGTTTAAGACCTGATAGGCTCTTTGCTTATTTTTATTGTACTTGAGCAGTATGCCAATAATAACTACTGTTAACACCAATATGATTACAAGTGAAAAAGTTAGTCGTTTTGCACTTTGACTTTTTTGATTTAACAGATCTATCTCTATTTGTTTTTGAGCTACTGCGAATTGGGTTTCAAGCCTTGCTATTTCTTGGGCACGTCTTACACTATATATACTGTCCTTGAAAACAATATGCTTTTTGTAGTAACTCAATGCATCTGTCATATCGCCCTGTGTCTCGTACAATTCTGACAGCTTCAGGCTTGCGTTTGCTATTTGTTCTTTAAGACCATACCGTTCCGCCAACTGCAGGCTTTTCATGTTGTAGTCCAGCGCTTTTTCATTATCTCCCAGACTGCTATAAATATCAGCTAATGAGGTGAGGTAGTCGCAGATGGGATAGTAATCCTCTGCCTCTTCCAATATTTTTATGGCTTCATTCATGTTTTTTTCCGCAAGCATATTCTTCCCGATATTTGCGTAAACCATTCCTATGGCGCCAAGGCTGTACCTCATTCCATTAAGTACCCTTTTTTTACTGAAAATTACTTTCGCTTCTTCAAAATATAACAGGGCGGAATCAAAATTTTTATTTTTAAGGTATTCATCACCCGCATTTAAAATGTAAGAGGCTAGGCTAATAGAATCGTTGGATTGGCGTAGTATAGTAATGGCCTTATTATAATATTCCATAGCCTTAACATGGTTTTTATCTACTGAGTAGGTATCGCCTATAGCCCCATAACACTCTCCTTCTGCAGTAGTATTGTTGGCCTGCCGGGCTAATGCTGCGCATTTAAAATACGCTGCAAATGCTTCCGTGGTATTACCAAACATTCTTTGTTTGGTTCCTTTAAGAAAATAGCCCTTTCTAACATATTTTAAATTACCCGCTTGCTGTGCAGTTTGTATAAGTTCGTCAGCATATTCCAACCCCTTTTTAAGATTTCCTATTTCGTTATAAGACAAATCTTCCAATAGTTTAAAACGTGCAGTATCTGTCAGGTTATTTTGATAATAAATTATAGCAAGACTATCTGCAACCTTCTGGTCTTGAGCTACAAGTACAGAAAATTGAATCCAAAAAAGAAATAAGAGCAATACTTTTTTGTTCAACATGATTTTACGCAGTTGTATTAAGCTTTGTAAATAGCTTTTGGCTTTTGAAATTAAACCTAATATTCCAAATGTTTTCATAACATTTTACTGTGTTCTTCTTGCCTTCATTCTTTTATAGGCATATCGCACCATAAGAAGGGGAACAAGACCCATGAGGATAAGTAGTAAAATTTGAAATGGAAGAGTGATGGAAGGCTTAACAGAAATTTTCGGGTCACAAGTACGAACTGTCGGATTTCCCTTTTCAGTCCATTTAATATAATAAACATAATCCTTTTCAGGGGCTAACCATACTCTTCCTTTCCATTTCCTTTCATTTCCACTTGGATTGACAAGAAAAATACCCGGAGATGTGTCATATTTTTTGATATCTACAATACTTTTTACGTTAGATTTATCACTCACAATCCAGATAACATCATAAAATTGATCAACCCTTGGATAGGGGTCTGACAATGTTAAAGAACCATTACTTGGATTACCATGTAAGATTTCTATCACTGTATGTTTTTT
Source organism: Segetibacter sp. (assembly GCA_043736115.1). Classification (GTDB taxonomy): domain Bacteria; phylum Bacteroidota; class Bacteroidia; order Chitinophagales; family Chitinophagaceae; genus Segetibacter. The sequence goes on from JAYTDC010000131.1 coordinate 9,565, forward strand.
TGATTGGGCATAGCAAGTGATTGTAAAGCCCATAAATAATCCTATAAATCCAAAAAGAATTGATAATGATCTAATGGTCTTTTTCATGATGTTAGCTTTGATAGTGAAACGAAATGATATTAATATGTGTAACCTAATAAAAAGAGGCTTATTTAATTGTTAAAGGATTAGATTTTACCTGTTTGCTTTGCTCTTAACAATTTTTTGTATTTTTTATGGAAGTGAATTCCAAATCCTAATCCTGTAAAAAGACCTAAAATCCCTAAAACACCTATTATTATATTATAAAAGGTAGTTATCGAGGGCTTAACAGAAATTTTAGGGTCAAAGGTGTATAGGGTACCATTTTTATGCTTCCATTTAATATAATAAATATATTCTTCTTTTGGCGCGTATTTAACCTTTGCAGTCCATTGTGTTTCAGAGCCACTTGGTTTACTTTCAAATATTTCAGGAGGGTTTTTTTTATCAATATCTTTAATAGCGCCAACATCTGACTTAGGGTCACTGACAACGACCCATTTTATTATCGAACCTTGATCTACTGTGGGTGATATAGGGTCTAATAGCAATGTACCGTTTGAATAACCCTGCGTAATCTTAATAGTATTAGTAACTGGTGTTTTTATAATATTACTTTTGTTGTCATTACAAGAAACAACTGACGCTATTACTAATGTAAGGGCTAAACCATTAAATAAGGTGAATAATTGATTTGACTTTTTCATCTAATTAGTTTTGGTGGTTAAAGAATAAAATGGAATACTCAAAAATCCTAGAATGTTCGTTAGTTTCATGTTGTGCAAGTTTAGCAGTATAGTGGCACAACACAACTAAGAGACATTTTGATATTATAAATATATGAACAAGTATTTAATAAACAAAAATTATTTCATATAAATGTATTTACAGGTTCTTATTTGATTACGCTGACTTGACAACAAAGGTCACCCATACATAAATAAGCATTGCCACCATGCCCACAGCAAACAAAACCTGTGAAACGAGGATAGGTAACATTTTATAAAAATCGTGTAGCATCCATGCGCTGTTGGCTGCTATCCAACAAATCATGGCAATATTCACCGTAAGAAAGCCAATATTTTTATTACTATGAAACATTACATAAAATGCCATGAGCAATGTTGGTAATATCATAAATAC
>JAYTDC010000132.1:0-22559 GCA_043736115.1 Segetibacter sp.
CATCCTCATGTACTGTTTATGGCAACCCCGATATTATACCTGTTACGGAACAATCGCCAATAAAACCTGCAGAATCTCCTTATGGAAGTACTAAGCAAATGGGTGAAGAAATTATAAAAAACGTTGTAAAAGCTTCTGCTGCAAAAGCGATTTTGCTACGCTATTTTAATCCGGTAGGAGCGCATCCTTCTATTCTAATTGGTGAGTTGCCTTTGGGAAAGCCTGCCAATCTAGTACCCGCCATTACTCAAACAGCTATTGGCAAGCTGACGCAAATGACTGTTTTTGGAAATGATTATGCAACACGTGACGGTAGCTGTGTACGCGACTACGTACATGTAGCCGATATAGCACATGCCCATACATTGGCCTTACAATATCTCATCAATGGAAAAAATGCCACCGATTGCGATGTTTTCAATCTGGGTACAGGCAATGGCGTAACAGTTCTTGAAGCCATAAAAATGTTTGAAGAAGTGAGTGGCCAAAAACTTAATTATAAAATAGGCTCCCGCCGACCAGGCGATGTTGTAGACATTTATGCCAATAACAATTACGCCCTTACAGCACTTGGGTGGCAAACCAAATATGACCTTAGAGAAATGATGCATACTGCATGGCAATGGGAACTGAAAGTAAAAGAAGATGAAGAAATTTTGAAGAATCAGCAGTTTCAGTTGAATTGAGCTAAAGTTTAGTGAGTAAGTAAAAAAGGAGAAAATCGGCAGTAGATATGACTTCCTGACTTTTAACTTAATCACTTTTTCAAAATTGACAATTTCGCTTACTTTTACTTTATGCAGTTGAATGTTAAGGATCCTTTGCGGTGGCGGTGGCGAAAAATTTTGAATTATTTTGCGCAGGGTATCCTCATATTAGCCCCAATAAGCATTACTATATGGGCAGTTATTTCTCTTTTTAGTTACATTGATAATATACTGCCTAACCTAATCCATACCATTTTCCCGTTTTATTATAAAGTAGATGCCTATGGAAATGTACAAAAAATACCGGGTGTTGGTTTCATTATCATTTTTGTTTTTATCGTTTTAATCGGCTGGTTTTCTACCTCGTTTTTTGTTGGTAAAATGGTAGATTTTCTTGACCATGTGCTTGAACGGACTCCGGGAATAAAATTCATTTATACTTCAGTAAAAGAGTTTATTGAAGCCTTTGCAGGCGAAAAAAGAAAATTTGACAAACCTGTTTTGGTGAATGTAGATTCTGCTGATGTATGGCGCCTTGGATTTATGACACAGCCTGATACCCTTAAGTTTGGTGTGGAAAATCATGTGGTAGTGTATGTACCCCACAGTTATGCTGTCAGCGGTATAGTTTATATTGTACCTAAGGAGAAGGTAAAAATGCTCAACCATATTTCATCAACCGAGGCTATGAAGTTTGTATTAAGTGGGGGTGTGGCAGAAATAAGTGGTCAACATGAAAATGTAATAATCCAATAATGATGTCTGTAAAAAAAATATTGCTGCTGTTTGTTTGTTGTTCAATAACTTTTAAAAGTTTTTGCTGGGGCTTTTATGGCCATCAGAAAATAAACTATTATGCAGTATTTCTGCTGCCGCCGGAAATGATGGTGTTGTTTAAACCCAACATACAGTTCTTGACTGACCATGCAGTTGACCCCGACATGCGCCGTTATGCAGTTGCATCAGAAGCCCCAAAACACTATATAGATATGGATAATTATGGCCACTATCCTTATCCTGATTTGCCAAGAAAATATGACGATGCAGTAAAAAAATATTCAGAAGATACTATAGTTGCCAACGGTATTGTACCTTGGTGGATACAGATAATGGAGCAACGCCTTACCAATGCATTTAAAGAAAAAAATCAGGCGAAAATATTAAAGTTGGCTGCAGAAATTGGTCACTATATTGCAGACTCCCATGTACCCCTTCATGCGAGCAGTAACCACGATGGGCAACACTCTAACCAAAAAGGCATACATGGTTTTTGGGAAAGCCGGGTGCCAGAATTATTAGCTGAAAAAGAATTTGACTTTATTGTTGGTAAAGCAATCTATATAGATAAACAATCAGATTATGTTTGGGCCCGTGTGTTAGAAAGTGGTGCAGCATCTGATACTGTATTACGCTACGAAGCTGAATTAAGTAAAAGAATTTCTGCCGATAAAAAATATGCTTTTGAGGAGAGAAATGGTAAATTAGTTCGTCAATATTCTACTGAATTTACCACCGCTTATGATAGAATGCTTGGGGGTATGGTAGAAAGGAGAATGCGTATGTCAATAGCATCTGTTGCTAGTTTTTGGTACACTGCATGGGTGAATGCCGGTCAGCCTGATTTGAAAGAAATGAAGTTGACAGCGTTTTCTGAAGCAGATCTTAAAGAATTTGAAAACCTGAATACAGCCTGGAAAAACGGTACACCAAAAGGCCGGCTTGAATAATCCGGGCAAAGTATATTCACTACTAGATAACTCTTGATTACATCTAATCTTGTTACCCATTTTGTGCATTGCGAATAAGTCGATAATTATTAATCCACCTGCGGTAAATAAGCACTTAGTCAGACATAATTTTGAGTATGAAAATTTTATACTCCCTTTTATTACTCATTTCAATAGTTGCAACATCATGTGGTAGAAATATTATTGAAAGCGGTAAAGCAACTTTCTATGCTGATAAGTTTGAAGGGCGAAAAACTGCTAACGGAGAAATATTTGACCAATCAAAAAATACTGCTGCACATAAAAAACTTCCATTTGGTACTAAGGTGACTGTAAAGAATTTAAAGAATGGTAAGACCGTTAAAGTACGTATTAATGACAGGGGTCCTTTTGTCACAGGCAGAATCATTGATCTAAGTAAGTCTGCAGCACAAAAAATAGCTATGGTGAATGATGGTGTTGTAAGTGTAGAAATTAAGTACAAAAAGAAAAGAGGATAATTACCTACCCACATTTTTATAATATTGTTTTTCCAAATCCTTTAGGAAAATGATATTTACAGTATAGGTAATTAGAGCTAAACATTTCTACTCTTTATTAGTACCCACTACATTTTTCTCTTTCTCTTTAGTTTCCTTTTCAGGTTTATTATATTTTAACCATTTTTTTTTAGTCACAGTTTCCAATTCATTATTGTCGCAATACCAAATCGATACATAGTTTTGAGCCATGACCACATGATGATCCCACCTGTTTTTTTTCTGATAAAGTAATAAAATACAAACATCTGTTGGTGTCATAAATTCCCCGGATTCATTATTGTGTACATGCATAATTTTAGCCGGATCCTCTTCAATATAGGGGTCCTTTGAGGCAGCTTCAATGATTACAAATTCATTGTGCAACAATTTACGACTTGATATATAATTAGCATTATCAAAGTCTATTTGATAGTCATTTCCAAAAATAACTGTTGTAGAATCATCTGACTTTGTAAGTATGTAAACCCTTTTATTTTCAGCATTAATTACGGGTATTAATGTTATGCTCGTATAATTATAAAGCTTATAAAAAGTGGTATCCCTTTTTATATCATCTATAGTACGTTCCCTCATGTTATATAAATCCTTTTCAAGAAAGTTCATAGGTCTCAGTGTAGTATTAACCGCTACTCTTTTCATATTAAACAGAGAATCAAAACTTATAGTGGACAAAATTTGAGGCTCTGCAAGTTTATTGTAAAAAACACACTTGTAAAAGCTACCCTCCTTGTAAGAAAAATACCCCATTGTATTCTCAACTAAATCCGGAAAATCGTGTGAATATATTTTTACCCCAATTGTAGCGGCCATATCTAATTGATACAGATTAACCCCCTCAGTAATAATTTTCTTTTCAATTTTTTTCAGGTTTACTGCAGGATCATTTTTTTGTGCCGAAGCAAACATCCATAAAAGAGTCAATTGTAACAGCAGATAGGTTTTTATCATAGTGGATGTTTAAATTTAAAAGAATCATTATTATATTTCTATTGAAAAGAATAAGATTTATTACAAAAACGGATTTTGGATTTCAAATATTATATTTATGTATGCCTTATTAAAAAGTATAAAAAATCATTTTAATTTTAACTCCTTTTATATACTAATGGACCTTACAGGTTTGAGTCATTATCTTTGGCCCTATGAATGAAAAACCGTCCCTTTTCACTGTACTTTCACCGGCATTATTACATTTATACAATTTGCAAAATACCATCGTTGTTATTATTGATGTCTTTAGGGCTACATCTACCATTGCTACTGCCTTAAACAATGGGGCAACAAGGGTAATACCCGTAGCAGGAATAGAGGAATGTAAAGATATTGGTGCAGGTATATTAGGTACCGTTACAGCAGGAGAGAGAGATGGCAAAGTAATAGAAGGGCTCCAATATGGTAACAGCCCAACAGAATATACAAGATTATTTATAGAAGGAAAAACCTTGGTAATTACAACTACAAATGGTACTAAACTTCTTCACATGGCTTTGGACAATGGATGTTCAGAAGTTGTTACCGGCTCTTTTATTAATCTTAGCAGCGTATGTGAGCATCTGATTTCGCGGGGCAAAAATGTAATACTCGGCTGTTCTGCATGGAAAGACAGATTTAATATTGAGGATACACTATTTGCAGGTGCTGTTGTTAGCCGAATTAAGCAGCATTTTACAATACATGACGATGCAAGCCTAATGGCAGAGGAATTGTATAGGCTTCACCACAAAGATATATTTCAATTTATTCGCTTTACAACACATTGGCACAGACTTTCAGGCTATGGACTTGAAAAAGATCTTGAATATTGCGTAACCGAAGATGTTGCCAATGTACTTCCTGTATATAAAATGGGAGAATTAGTACTGTTGCCAAATCAACTATAATAAGGATTAATCATCCAATACACCACAGGTCCTGTTATTGCAACATATAACCATAACGGCCACGTATATTTTGCAAGTTTGCGATGTTTTACCCATTCTCCTGTTAGACCACGATATGCTGTAAGTAATATTATAGGTAGGATAAATGTAGCAAGGGTGATGTGAGTAATGAGAAGGAGAAAATATAAATAACGTACATTTCCCGTAAGTATCTTTTCTTCATCTGTAAGTATTCCATCATGATTAATATCTCCAAAACGTGTATCTCCTGCAAGAAGATGATGGGCAATATAGGAGACCAAAAATAGTATTGATAAAATCATTGCGGACATCATCATTTTTTTGTGAAGTGAATATTTTCGACTTCGTACAGCCCATAATGCCATTATTAATAATAGTGCTACGCCACAGTTAAGCAAAGCATTAACTTTAGCAAAAATGTGAACATCAAAACTGACAGGAATATTAAATTTCAATTTACCTAAAGCCACTACCGTTGCGAAAACTACAACAGAAAATATACCAATCAGCCAATAAGCTTTTTTGTCATTTTTCTGTATTGATGCCTGTAACATATCAGGTTAAGTTAGGTTTTTAAAAGTTACCAAATCCCATTACAAAAGGAGGGATATAATAACTACACTTATAAAGTGAGTTGGTTTATTACTCTGTAAAAATATTTCTCTTCTTAGTTCGATCTTTTTCCAGCATCAATAATCCAATATCTTTGGCTAAAGCAGCCATAGATGCAGTGTCTAACCCGTTATAATAACCTCTTACATAATAGTCTTTATCCATTACAACAAATTTTTGGGTATGGATAAAGGAAGTATCTACACCTTCTCCATCTACAAGACCTAGTTTCATTTCGTTGAGTGCAAAGTCGTAAATCGTTTTCTTGGGACCTGTCAGCATCCACCAATTATCATGATTAACATGATACTTATCTGCATAATTTTTTAGAGATACAACCGAATCTCTTTCGGGGTCAATGCTAAATGATAAAAATCGCACAATAGAGGAATCAATAACCTTACGGCCTTTATTAAAATGAGAAAATGATTGTTGTAATCTTGCCATATTACTCGTCATTGTAGGACAAATGCTCGGGCATCTAGTAAAAAAGAAATCTGCAACAATTATTCTGTTTTGAATATCGAATAGACTAACTGTATCACCTAATTGATTTACTAAAGTTACATTGGCTGTTTTATGCCAAACAGTATCAGTTGTAGTTTTGCCATCTACGGTTTTACTCATAATGGAGTCTACCAAGTACTTACGAGGCATAACAACGGCTTCATCACTTGCAGTTTTTATTATAAAATAACATACTACAGGAATAAAAAATGCAATAAACAATGCAATAGTCGCTTTCTTTGTCATCTTGATTTAATTTTCTAATGAAAAAATTTATTCCATTAGCATATTGTGTGAAATGAATTGCAATAAACGCAACTATAAAAAAACCATCGCATTACTGCGATGGCTCCATAATTTTAAAATTGTTTTCAATGAAAATTTCTAATACTATTGTTCCAGCGCACCAGGTTTCTTCTCTTCAATTTTCTCTTCCGCCTTAGGCTCTGCTTTTAATTGTGAAGACTCTTTTTGGTACTTGTCATATTGCATTCTGTTTCTTTTGTAAGAATTTCCTTCATATAGAAAAGCTGCAATTCCCCATAATAAGAAAATTAGAGGAACAATAATTGTCATTATGAGGTTTCTTAATTCCGATCCAAGATGCATGAAATAAGAAACAATATAAAAGGCTTTAGCCATCATAAGTATAATAATTGACCCTTTTATAGCTAATCTTAAACCCCCATCTGGCATACCAATCATCCAGAATCCCAGTGCTAATTCTACTAAAGTTAGTATAAGTAGAATCCAGAAAGTACGCCAAATCTCCTTTGTACCCCCATGGTTATCATGAACCGCATTTGCTTCGTAAGTTGTTGAGTGCTCCATATTATTGCTTTAACAAATTTATTGGTAAAATTAAAGAAGATAAAAACAGGTAAAAACAAAAACCCATACAAGATCTACAAAGTGCCAGTATAAACCAGCCTTTTCTATCATAAGATAATGACCTTTTTTATCAAATGTTCCCACCAATGTCATAATAAGCATAATAATATTAATAATCACACCTGAAAACACGTGAAAACCATGAAAACCTGTTATGGTAAAGAAAAAATTAGTAAAATTAGTTGTGCTTGCTGTTCCATCGCTATTTAAAAATGGATTGCTTCCCCACCATGCACCTTCATGATGCAGGTGATTCCATTCCCATGCCTGACATCCTAAAAATGCCAAACCACCAATAATTGTCCAAATTAGATATTTAGCAACTTCTTTCTTTTTCCGCTCATGTCCTGCATGTACGGCTAACACCATGGTTACCGAACTTACAATTAGAATGAAAGTCATTATACTTACAAACACAAGTGGTGCATGAGCACCTTCGCTTGCCCCGGGATATGATCTAAAAACCTCGTTAGGATCAGGCCATCCTGTGCTTGAAAAACGAACGGTTCCATATGCAATCAAAAATGCACCAAATGTAAATGTATCACTCATTAAAAAATACCACATCATGAGTTTACCATATTCAACGTTAAACGGACTTTTTCCCCCGTTCCACCATTTAGTATTAGCTGTAATTGCTGTTGTTTCCATTATGCTCTGTTTATGTTTGGATTTGCAAATCTATTCGCCTTAAGCGAACATCTAGCAAAAAATCAGTTTTATTTTATGTGTATTCTGTCTTTTGTGATCTTAATTTTTTGTACTCTTACCAAAACGTACATATGAAAATAAGCTTACCCACTAACCACGTTAAAAAATATAAATAGATAGATCCATATTGCATCAACAAAATGCCAGTATGTACTCGTAATTTCAATAGGCATTGAATTATAACTTTTAATTCTACTGCTAAATGCCCTAATAAACATTATAGTTAAAACTACTATTCCACCAACTACATGTATAATATGGACGCCTGTAATTACTCCTAAAAATGATGCTGAAGGGTTACTGTTAGCACCAATCAGCTGTACTCCATGAGAAATAAGGTAGTTAAACCCCACAATTTGCAATGCAATAAACAAAAAACCCAAAAAAGCAGTTAGGGTAATAAAACTTCTATAACGGGTCATATTTCTATCCTTAAAAGATTTAACTGCCAACTGCACAGTCAAACTACTTAATAATATTACCAACGTTGAGTACCAAAATACAGGTGGCAATTTAAATTCCAGCCAGTTAGTGTCACTGCGTTTCACAATATATGCACTAGTAAAACCCGCAAACATCATTAATATACTTGCCATTGCAACCCACAAGGTAAATTTATGGGGATGTATTTTTCTTTTGTTATGATCACTCACTAATGCCATACTCATAATATAATCCTTCATTTAAAAAAATCATGAACTAAAATCCTTTGTCTGCAAGCAATGCCAATAATACAATTGGTAAATAAATGTAGCTGCTGAACATAACCCTTCTTGCGGCTTTTACATCCATTTCAATATATAACCTAACAGACTGACCTACCATAAAAATATTTGCTGCCATAACAATCCACACACTAACTACGCCTGACATATGAAAACTGTAGGGTAATATTCCAACAGGAATCATTAACACAGAATACATAACAGCCTGCATTGCTGTAAACTTTGTAGGTCCTTTATCAGCAGGTAATAGTTTAAAGCCAGCTTTTGAATAATCAGCATGTGCGACCCATGCAATAGCCCAGAAATGTGGGAATTGCCATAAAAACTGAATCCCAAACAATATCCAACCCCCTGCACTTAATAATCCTGTACCTGCTACCCATCCTATGAGGCAAGGTAATGCCCCTGGAAAAGCGCCAACCAATACTGCTATTGAATTTACTTTTTTAAGCGGTGTATAAATAAACGCATACAAAAACAAACTTAAGGCCGATAACAAAGCTGATTCTATGTTAAAGAACTGCCACATCATCCATATACCAATCAGTCCGGCAAGCAATGCAAAAATGTAAGCCTCCTTTTGAGACATTCTTCCATCAGCTACAGGCCTTTTGCCTGTCCGCTTCATCATTGCATCAGTGTCCTTTTCTACTGATTGGTTAATGGCATTTGCGCTACCGGTAACCAACATACCTGCAGTGAATAGCAAAATAATCATTTTAAAATTATAGGCTATACCTGGTGCAATTAAATAACAAATTACACATGAGAAAACAACTGTAAAGCTTAATGTAAACTTTATCAATTGAAAGTAATCCTTCACTTTGGCAGCAATTCTGTAACTACCCGATATATCATCCGTTGTACTCATTGTAGCCAAAGTATTGCTCTCCTACTTTTTTAAAAGCAATGCCCTGAAAGAATCAGGGCATCTATATTTCATCACCCTATTAAGTAATATTGCTACAGTGTAAAGTAGGAATTTTACCACTTAATAAGAATTAATGTTGTTCTTTTTCGTCTGCTCCGATTGGCGTAGTCTGCTGTATGAAACTATGACCATCCTTACCATAGTCATATGCCCAACGATGCACTTCTGGTATTTCACCTACCCAGTTACCATGACCAGGTTGAATGGGTGTTGTCCACTCAAGAGTTGTTGCTTCCCAAGGATTTTGTGATGTAACTTTTCTACCCTTATACATTGAATAAAAGAAGTTGAAAAGGAACAATAACTGTACAGCAAAAACAACAATAGATACAATTGAAATAAATACATTTACACCTTGGAACATTTTGAAACTTTCCCAATTAGAAAAATCATAATAACGACGAGGCATACCTGCTAATCCTTCATAGTGCATAGGCCAGAAAATAAGATATGCACCTACGAACGTAACCCAGAAATGTATATATCCCAGTGTATTATTCAGATAACGGCCAAACATTTTAGGGAACCAATGATAGATACCCGTAAACATACCAAACATACCTGCTACACCCATTACAATATGAAAGTGAGCAATAATAAAATAAGTATCATGCAGATGAATATCTAGGGCAGAGTTGCCAAGAAAAACCCCGGTAAGACCTCCAGAAATAAACATACTTACAAATCCTATAGAGTATAACATTGCTGGAGTAAACCTGATACTTCCTCTCCACAAGGTAGTAAGCCAGTTAAATACCTTAATGGCAGATGGAACTGCAATCAATAATGTTAACAGGACAAAGAATGATCCTAAGAAAGGATTTAAACCTGATACAAACATATGGTGTGCCCATACGAGGAAGGCTAGAATAGCAATTGCAAATAGTGACCCAATCATTGCCATATAACCAAAAATTGGCTTCCTTGAATTTATACTCATTACTTCAGAAACAATACCCATTGCAGGAAGAATGATAATATAAACTTCGGGGTGACCAAGGAACCAGAATAAGTGTTGATACAAAATTGCACTTCCACCTTCGTTTGGTAAAGCACCTACTCCATTTACATAAATATCACTTAGATAAAAACTTGTACCAAAGTTTCTGTCAAATATTAATAAAATGAATCCAGAGAAAAGAACTGGGAAAGATAAAACCCCTAAAATTGCGGTAAAGAATAATGCCCAAATTGTAAGTGGAAGGCGTGTCATTGTCATTCCTTTGGTACGCATATTCAGAATGGTAACAATATAATTTAATCCTCCCAATAAGCTGGAAACTACAAATAAAGCCATACTTACCAACCACAAATCCATACCGGTTTTGGAACCGGGAGAAGCAGACCCTAGAGCACTTAATGGCGGATATGCTGTCCAACCACCACTGAATGGTCCAGTTTCTACAAAAATTGAACAAAGCATTACCAATGCTGCGGTAAAGAAAAACCAATAGCTAAGCATATTCATAAAGGGCGATGCCATATCTCTAGCCCCTACTTGTAAGGGAATGAGATAATTTGCAAAAGTTCCACTTAGTCCAGCAGTTAAAACAAAAAATACTAATACGGTACCGTGTGTAGTAACTAGTGCGTAATAGGCTTCAGCAGTAATGTGCCCACCTTTAGCCCATTTACCCAATAATGTTTCCAAAAAAGGAAAATTGGAATCAGGGTACGCTAATTGAAATCTGAAAAGCACAGACATGAGTCCACCTATAACAGCCCATACAATACCTGTAAGCAAAAATTGTTTTGCTATCATTTTATGATCCTGGCTAAAAATATATTTAGTTATAAACGATTCTTGGTGGTGGTGTCCTTCATGACCATGGTCATGGGAGTCATGACTCACAATACCCTTTGATACTTCTTTTACTAAAATGTTTTCGCTATTCATACCAAAAAAATTTTCAGCGCAGTTTTACGCTATTAATATTCTATTATTTCAATTTCGTTTTAATACCAGCATTTCCTGTATTTAAACTTGCAGTAGGCTTAATCGTAGTAGAATCGTTATTTACTGTACTTTGCTTTATAGAGGGATCCTTTTCTGGGAATGCTGCATAATAATAAGGCTTTTGCTTCGCCATCCATGCATCATATTCTTGTTGTGTAACTACCTCTACTATACCCTTCATGGAGTAGTGACCATTACCACACATTTGGTCACAACTTATCTCGTACTGGAAATTAGGATTGTTTGTTTTTTCTTTCATTTCTGTTGTGGTAAACTTAGGGGTAAACCATAATGTAGTGGGTATCCCAGGAACTGCATCCATTTTCATTCTAAAATGAACCAAACCCACATCATGAATAACATCCCTTGAATTTATTACTAATTTAACGGGCTTTCCCTTTACGACGTACATAGTTTGTTCCTGTACAATATCGTCAAAAGTAGCGGGATCAGCTTTTTGATTTAAGTCTTTATTATCAGCCCATACAAGACCAAGAGTGTTGATGGAGGGATCTATGTTCCTGAAATATTTATTTCCAAATTCATTATCCTTTCCGGGATATCTGTATATCCACCCAAATTGCTTACCAGTAATTTCTACGACTAAAGCCTCTTTTGGGGCATCACCCGTAAAGATGAACCAATTTCTTAATCCAATAACAACCAAAACGGAAAGTACAATTGCCGGAACCACAGTCCATATTATTTCCATAGTATTATTATGAGGAAAAAACAAGGGTTTACTATTTTCCTTTTCCTGATATTTATAAGAAAACCAGAAAAGTGCTATTTGCGTAATAAAAAATACAATACCCGTAACAATTACGGTAAGGTAAAACATGGAATCAACCCTTTCACCCTCAATTGAGGCACTCTCTCCTAAAATTCTTCCCTTCAATATTTCGTGGCAATAAAATACACCAATAAGACCGAGTACAAGAAAAGCAATCATTAAAAAGCCATTAATTTTATTGTTTTGCTTTCTGGAATTTTCTTCTCCTTTTAACACAGATACATATTCACTTGCTTTAGCTATTTGAAAAATAACTACAAACACTAAGATTATGACTGCGATGGTAAAATATGTTGACATAATTTGTTCTAATATTTTCTATTCTGTAAAAAAATACCTGATCCTCTTTTCTACAATTAAATAAATTAAATGTTTTCCATAATACTAAGTATGATGAATAATACTTTCTTTTAAATAAGGGTGGTTCTTTGCAACTAGCGGGGCTTTTGCTAAGGCATTCCCTACAAAATAAATAATCATACCTGCATACAGAGCCATTATTCCGAAATCTAACCAACTTAATGTTACATGATCTTTAGAAACACTAGCCATAACCATTTGATTAAAATCCATCCAATGACCAAAAATGATTAAAACTGCCATGAATGCAACAAGTGTATAATTACGTTTAGCACTCTTTGTCATCAATATTAACAACGGACAAATGAAATTGATCACCAAATTCAAATAAAATATTCCCTTCCATGCACCATCTTTAGTTCTTGGCTGAAAATAGACAGTCTCTTCAGGTTGGTTAGAGTACCATATTAGCATATACTGACTAAACCAAAGGTATGTCCAGAATATAGAAAACGCAAACATGAACTTACCTAAATCGTGCAAATGTTCATCTGTAGTATTTTGAAGTTGTCCTCTATTTTTTAGATAAATGACAAATAATGCAATAAGCGACATACCACTAACAAATGAACTTGCAAAAGTGTACCAACTATACATGGTACTGTACCAATGTGCATCTATACTCATTAACCACAACCAAGGTGTTGTTGAACCTACCGTAAGACCAAACCATACAGTGAACAATGCACCTGTAACTGTATTTTTAATGATCCATTTCTTACCTTCTTCCAGATTCATTGGGTTCTCATCACTTTCTCTGCTAAGCTTACGCATTCTCATTCCTAAATAACTCCATAAACCAATTGATAATAACGTCCAAATAACGAAGAATGTTGGGTTTAAAAATCCACTTTTCTTTTCTAACATTACATCTCCCTTAGGATTAACCCAATGATAAATTGCGTTATGTCCATCATGATTTAATCCAAAGACTACATAAAAGAGAATAAAAATTGCAATCAAACCAAAAATAGGTACAACCGCCGATATCGCTTCAGGAACTCTTCTGAAAGCGACTTGCCATCCACCGTGGGCTAAAGTTGTCACACAAATAAAAAACATACTTCCATTACAAATCAACAAAAAGAAAACACTATTATATAAAAGAGTTCCCCAAAAAATTGCTTGTTGCTCATGGTCAGCACTAAGTCCTTTAGTAAAAAAACCAATAATAAATGCTAATAATCCCAAGGCTATTAGTCCTATTGACCATTTCTTCATTCCTCCTGTTACTTCAAATTGCTCTCTAAAAGATGCCATTGTAATATTTTTTGATTACACAGTTTGTTCTCGAAAATTATTTCTTTGTTGTTGCAGCCGCCATAGGTGCAGATGTTTTCGTAGTACTATCAGCACCAACACTATTTCCGGAAGGCTTGGCTTCTTGTTGCTTTAATCGGATATATTGTGCTATCATCCAACGTTGTTTTCTTGACAGTTGTGACGCATAACTACCCATTAAATTTTTTCCATAAGCCATTACATGATAATAACCACCCTCACCTCTTGCTTCAATTACAGGATCACCAACAAGTTTGGCTGGCTTGGCGGCATAAGGTCCGTTACCATCTTTATAAAGCGGGCCGTTTCCGTCTAGTTTTGTACCATGACAAATTGCACAATTTATAAGATATAATCTTTCCGTTTCAGTATATTCCGTAGAGCTCATTTTTGCTAACGGGTTTGCAACCAAAGCACTTTGCGCATATCCTGTACTGTCATTTTTTAAATGATAGGGCAACTCTTCATCTCTGCTAACAGTTCCGGCTACCGGTAAATTGTTATAATTAATCCCCTTGTTAGCAAGGTTACTATGATCAGCATAGGTTTCGTATGCACGGCTTTCAGCCATATCAGGCATATAAATTTTGCCTGGTTTAGACCTGTCATTACAGCTAATAACCAAAGCAGCTGAAAATACTAAAATTGATATGATTATAAATTTCTTCATGTTTAATTTTCTTTCTGTTCAATTTATCCTAATGGATTGCTTCTTCAGCATATAATTTAGGTTGCTTGTCATAACGGCCAAACCACCAACCATCTTCAGCAACTTGATAATCAACCTCAACAGCTCCAGAACTATTTAAAAATCCCTTTAAATCTTCAACATTAGTTCTTTCTGTACATTCAATTACCATTACAAAAAGATCATCTGTGGCACGTGGATGAAAATGATGCTTACGTACAAAAGGTGCTAGCTGACATAGGTAACAAAACGTTAATACCATTCCTACTGCTGCAAATAACACGGTCAATTCAAATGTAATAGGAATAAAAGCTGGTAAAGGAAGATTGGGTTTACCACCAATGTTCAATGGCCAATCTTTTGTAAATATCCAACTCATGCAACTTAATGCGGTAGTTGTTCCTGTGATACCATATATAAAACCAGCGGTGTGAAGACTGGTTTCTCTCATGCCTAAAGCATGATCCAAACCGTGAACAGCAAAAGGTGTATAAACATCCTTAATCTTATAACCTGCATTTCTCACCCTTTTTACCGCAGGAAATAAAACCGCTTCATCATCAAAACAACCTACAACAAATTTTTTTACAGCCATGATTTTTTATTTCAAATTCCAAATAAAAATTCCAAATCTATGAGTCTTTCTTAGCAAATTAATGTGCGTAATCATGCGCAAATTCTTCTACTTTTTGAGTTTCTACTTTTTCCATTTTTTCTTTATAATTCTCGCCGCTTGTCTTTAATACATATTTAATTTCTGCAACTGCAATAGTTGGGAAATACTTTGCGAACAAGAAGAAGCAGGTAAAGAACAATCCAAATGTTCCTAGGTAAAAACCTATTTCCCAAATTGTAGGACTATAATAGTAGCTCCAGCTGCTTGGCAAATAATCACGATATAGGGATGTAACTATGATTACAAATCTTTCGAACCACATTCCAATATTTACAATTACACTCATAAAAAAGGTAAACTGTACATTTCTTCTTAGTTTTCTAAACCAAAACACCTGAGGAGAAACCACATTACAAAACATCATACCCCAGTAACTCCATCCATAAGGACTTGCAATGTTGGCACGACTATAAAAGAAAGCATAGCTCTCAAATTCATTCATGCTGTACCAACCCATAAACAATTCAGTAAGATATGCACAACCAACTATTGAACCGGTCAATACAATTACCTTGTTCATTGCTTCTATGTGTCCAATAGTAATATAATCTTCTAGAAATAAAACTTTTCTAACTACAATCAACAGAGTTTGCACCATTGCAAACCCGGAAAAGATGGCACCTGCAACGAAATAGGGAGGAAAGATTGTTGTGTGCCAGCCTGGTATAACGGAAGTAGCAAAGTCAAAAGATACAATTGTATGAACCGAAAGCACTAATGGTGTACTTAAGCCGGCCAAAACCAAAGATAATGCTTCATGACGCTGCCAATGTTTTGTACTACCTGTCCAACCGAAAGAAGCAACACCATAAAGCATTTTACGCAATTTGGTCTTAGCCCTATCTCTTACAGTTGCTAAATCCGGGATTAACCCCGAGTACCAGAATAATAATGATACGGTGAAATAAGTTGAGATCGCAAATACGTCCCACAACAAGGGAGAACTAAAGTTTGGCCATAATGGACCTCTTGAGTTAGCATAAGGCAATACGAAAAAGGCCATCCATACCCTACCCATGTGAAAGATTGGGAACTGACCTGCACACATTACCGCAAATATGGTCATAGCTTCTGCAGCACGGTTTACTCCTGTTCTCCAACCCTGACGAAACAATAAAAGAATCGCAGAAATCAAAGTACCGGCGTGACCAATACCTACCCACCAAACGAAGTTAGTAATGTCCCAACCCCATCCTATTGTTTTATTCAGGTTCCACTGACCAATACCGTAAGTAACCTCACGGTAAACGCTGTACACCCCAAACATGAGTAATGCTACTGAAATATAAAATCCGATGTACCATAATTTAGAAGGCTTCATCTCTATCGGACGAATAATGTCTTCTGTTACCTGATGGTAATTTTTGTCACCATCAACTAACGGTTCGCGGATTTGTGATTCGTACTTTAAATGCATGTTATTTTTTGTTTTTCATCCCAATCTGTCAAGATTGGGAGTCAAATAAATTATATTTCTTTTATTGCCAGTCTTTTCTTTCTTTTCAATTTCAGTAGCAACTTCCAAGTCTCCTTACTTTCTGTATTTACGCCTTGGCCGCTTCTGCTTTTTCGGCTTTAGCTTCTTTTATTACTTTATCAGAATTTCTAACTTTAGCCAGATAATTTACATTCGGTAAAGCGTGAAGCATTTCCAATGAATAAAATAAACGCTCTTCGTTTTCTTCACGTGTTTGTGTAATGGTACTCTTTTTATCATTTACATTACCAAACATGATTGCGTTTGTAGGACAAGCCTGCTGACAAGCTGTTTTAACATCATACTCACCATTTTCGCCTGATTTAAACGGACGGCTTTCTTTTTTAGCTTTTAACTTTCCTTCCTGTAACCGTTGTGCACAGAATGAACATTTTTCAATAACTCCACGTCCACGAACTGTAACATCGGGGTTTAATACCATTCTGGTAAGGTCTTCATTCATCATCAAAGAAGCATCTTCTACTATACCCAACTGATTGTTACCAAAACTATCTGCACCCATATAATCGGCCCAGTTAAAACGACGAACTTTATAAGGACAGTTGTTGGCGCAATATCTTGTACCAATACAACGGTTATAAATCATTTGATTAAGCCCTTCGCTGCTGTGATTGGTGGCAGTTACAGGACAAACGTTTTCACAAGGTGCATTATCACAATGCTGACATAACATAGGCTGGAAAACTACATCTGGATTTTCAAGATCGCCGCTGAAATAACGATCTATTCGTATCCAATGCATATCATGTGCCCTTGCTACTTCATTCTTACCTACTACTGCCACATTATTTTCGGCTGTACAGGCTACTACACAAGCATTACAACCTGTGCAGGTATTAAGGTCAATACTCATACCCCATTTAATTCCCGGCTTAGGAAATACGGGGTAAAGAGTTGCTTCTTTTGCAAAATCACCTGTTTTAGGTGCGAAATCTTTGTTCAACTCTTCTCTTCTTTCTTCAAAAATTTTTGGTTCTTTTTTGAAAGTTGCCAACGTAGTTTCCAACATCACATCTTTACGATCTTCGTAAGTTTGGTGTGTTTGGTTTTGAGCAACTTTATAAGTGTAACCTGCTTTAGACACAGTGGCACCTGACAAGAAATATTCTCTTGTAACCCCGTTGAAAGTAACCAAAGGATATGCATTCTTACCTGTTCCGGCGGCAGCTTTACCTAAATGCAATCTTGCTTTCTCTAACTTATCGCTTTTAGCATCATCTTTAGCTGCATCAATACCGCGGCCATAACCAAGTGCTATCCCGACAGTATTAGGATTGGTACCAGGTACAATAATAATTGGTAGCTCTATCGTTTTACCATTTACTGCAATTTTTAAAACCTCTTTTTCAGGATGCACTTCATAATCATCTGTATCACCTGTTTTTGATAGATCTATTTTGAACAGGTTTTTAGCCATTGCAGGAGAAATAACTGCGTAGTTATCCCAAGTAGCTTTTGTAACCGGGTCGGGGGTTTCCTGCAACCATGGGTTGTTTGCCTGATGACCGTTTCCTATAGTAACTTTTTGATACAATATAATTTCAGTTTCACCTTTTTTAGCGGCGGATATGGCAGTAATTGCACCACCTATAGCTGCACCATTATACCCAGCTTTTACTGCACCTGCTGTAGAAGCAACTGGCATTTCGCTTTTTGTACCTGTTGAATCAGAAACTGTTGTCAAGACAATACTTTTTCCACCTATAATACCATCTTGCAAAGCTTTGTCCCAGGCAGATTCGTTTCCTAATTTACCTGTCCAATATTGTTTTACATACGAAAGGTAATCACCGGTAGCACCACTCCACTTTAACAAACTATCCTGCCATTGGCGGGTTTTGAAAAGCGGGTTAATTGTAGGCTGAATAAGAGAAATATGTCCGGTTTTAGCTTCTGCATCACCCCAACTTTCAAGGTAATGATGATCAGGTATAACATATTTACAAAGCTCACTAGTTTCATCTAATTTTTGATTGAATGAAATTGTGAGTTTTACTTTACTTAAACCTTCGGTGAATGATTTACTGTCGAAGTAGTTGTAAACAGGATTTGCTTCGTGAATGAGTAAAGCACCTACTGTTCCGGCGTTCATGTCTTTTACAAGTGTTGCCATATCAGCATCAATACCCTGACGAGTGTTGTAAGTGCTTGACCAATCAATTGTAGAACCATTTGCACCAATTAACTCGTTGATGCCATTTACTAATATTTGAATATTTACATCGTTGCTACCGCAAACAACCAATGCCCTCCCAGTATTTTGCTTTAATTCAGCAGCCGTTTTTTGAACTGCATCCTGCAATTTTGCATCAAGTGAAGGGGCTGTAGCAGCACCGCCTAGAGCGGCATACAATGCTAGTGCTATTGCTCCGGTTTCTGAGGGCCGGTGACTATAACGGTCATCAGCATTTGCCCCTGTCATGCTCATCATACTTTCAAACTGTATGTGATGACTCATAGAGGCATTTTTCTCATCTATCTTTTTTCCAGTTGCATATTGTCTGTTAAACTCAACAGGACTAACACCCGATGCAAGAAAATCTGAATTGAGACTTACAATTACCTTGGCGGCTGCAAAATTATAAGAAGGAATTGCTCTATTGCCATAGGTTGCTTCATTAGCCAATAACATTCCACTACAACTTACTGCATCGTACTGTGCATGACGGCTACCGGGAAACTTAGCAAGAAAATCAGCAATCACCATTTTGGTAGTTGGTGAGGTAATTGAGCCTGTTAAAAGTACTACAGACCCAGAAATGGAGGCCATATCAGCAGCTACCATTTTATCCAAGGCTTCAAAAGTACTTACCTCCTGACCACCTGCAATTGGGAAAGGCAAACGGCTCGTATCATATAAATCAAGCACTGAAGCCTGCATACGGGCAGAAGTACCACCCATTGTTACAGGAGACAATTCATTTCCTTCTATTTTGATGGGTCTGCCATCTCTTACTTTAGCAACAGCACTTATCACTTCACCATCTTGCGAGAAAGTTGTGGCATAATAATTTGCAACACCCGGTACAATATCCTCAGGTTTGTTTACAAAAGGAATTGCTTTTTTTACAGGCATTTCACAACTTGCGGCAACTGCTGCTGCTGCAGTACTAAATCCTAAGAATTTTAAGAAATCGCGGCGTGGGGTTTTGGCTTGTAATAAACCTTTATCATCTGCCTCAACAGGTAACTCCTCATTGAATTCGTCTTCTACAACACTCTGATAAGCAGTTGATTTATTCAGTTCCCCAAAACTTTGCCAGTACTTTTTGCTCATAATTGCAATATGATAATTCGATAATTTGATAGCCTGATAATGATAAAAAATCTATTAACTGGTTATTTTTGTATTTAACTTCTTTGTCTGTGAAGCGGATAGTGTGATTTAATTATCACATCGTCACATCATCACATTATCAAACTTAATAGTGACATTTTTGACATTCTGTTCCACCTATTTTCTCTACAGTTATTCCTTTTGTACTGTCTAATTTACCATTTTTCATATCATCATGAAACTTCTGATAAATACTATAAAAACCATTGTCTTTAAACTGTACTTTAGTTTCTCTGTGACAGTTTACACACCATCCCATGCTTAGATCGGCATATTGGTAAGCTATACCCATTTTCTGCACTTCACCGTGGCAAGTCTGACATTGTACCTGACCCGCTTTTACGTGTTGTGAGTGGTTGAAATATACGTGGTCAGGCAGGTTGTGCACTTTAGCCCACTCAATTGGTTTAGCCTTTGCAGGATCCCATACTTTTGATACCTTAGGATCAAAACCAGCGTATTTATAAAGCTTTTGAATTTCTGCAGTTCCATCTACTTCTGTTCCATCTTCCTTAACCAATTTGTCTTTGCCGGCATATTCATTAATAGCCATGTGGCAATTCATACAAACATTAACCGAAGGTATATTAGAATGCTTACTATCCTGTGCACCTCCATGACAATATAAACAACTAATCTGATTAGTACCTGCATGTACTTTGTGAGAATAATAAATAGGCTGATCAGGCATATAGTCTTTAGAACGTCCCAATCCAATAGCACCCGAAACAGTCATATAACCCCCTACGCAGAATAAAACTACCGCTATAAGAGCAATGTAAGTTTTGTTTCTCCAAAAAGGAAGAGGTTCTAGAGATGGATTGCCATCTTTTTCGTCGGTTAATTTTTTGAGATTACTATTAACCTGTAATAGAATAACGGCAACAACGGCTAAAATTAATGTAAGGATGCCAAAGAGTAAAGTATTGTCAGTTTCACCGCTACCTTCAGATGTGGTGGTGGTTCCCTTTTCTGTACCCGGTGCAGGTACTGATTTAATATAAGTTAGCATTGCACCTATTTCTGCATCTGTCAGATTTGGAAACAGGTTCATTGCTGTTTTGTTATATTTTACATATAAGTCATTAGCATACTTATCTCCGGTTTTAAGAAAGGCCTGATTGTTACGTATCCATGCATACAATTTTTTCTGGTCACCCCAACGCTCTTCAACCCCTGCAAGTGCCGGACCTGTAAGATCTTTATGTACAGCATGGCAAGAAGCACAGTTAGCGGAAAACAACGCCTTTCCGTCCTGAGCATATGTAGAAAAGGATAGTAAACAGAAAATTAAAACGCCAAACCCGATGATTTTTTTTGTTATTGGTCTATTCTGAATCATATTACACAAATAGTTGTGCTTTGATGTGGAAAAATTTCCTTTGAACGGCTGCAAAAATAGTTCACGATGTTGACATATTATCAACATTGTTAAAAAAAATTTTTCCTTACCCATAGCGGGTTTCAGCCAATTTGGTGAAAACAGTGTTTGTCATTGTCATTAATTTGTAAGGTGATTTTACCTCTTTGAAAGCTAAAATTTAAACAGTTTTTTCAATCAAAATATTTAGGTCAACTTTACCCTATGATAAACGCCGGAGCTACACAAAGTGTTTACAATAAAAAAAAGTCAATCGCCATTTTTGCATCAGGAGCGGGTACCAATGCTCAACGGATTATAAATTTTTTCAAAACCTCCAACGCCATACAGGTGTCACTTATTATATGTAATAATCCAACTGCCGGGGTATTGAATATAGCCAAAGCCGAAAAAATCCCATCCATTATTATTGAAAAGGTGCAATTTTTTAAGGGGAATGCCTATGTAAATAAGTTACAAGAAGCCCATATTGATTTTATAGTATTGGCAGGTTTTTTATGGAAAGTATCTGTACCTCTAATTAATGCATTTAGAAATAAAGTAATAAATATTCATCCGGCATTGTTACCAAAATATGGAGGCAAAGGCATGTATGGCTCAAAAGTACATGAAGCTGTTTTGGAAGCCGGTGAAGATGAAACAGGCATCACCATACATTTTGTAGATGAACATTACGACAATGGTGATGTGATTTTTCAGGCAAAATGCCCGGTTCTACCCATAGACACTCCACACACATTAGCCCAACGGGTACATGAACTTGAATATGAACATTTTGCAAAAGTGATTGAGCAAACGATTAATGGTAATGACTAATATCACCGTTCAACTATTAGCTTTCTGTTTTCCACGCCTTCGGCTGTGGTTATTTGCAAGGTATATACCCCTGTAGGTAAATGTCCAATTGCTATTGATTGCGAAGCAATATTCATAGCTTGTTTCGATAAAACAATTTGTCCATTCGCTGCTATTAAATCAAACTTTACAACTCCGTTCATAAACTTTCCAAAGCTGACTATTATCTTATCACTTGCGGGGTTGGGCGTTATAGTGAGTGGTGAGTTGGCAGTAGTGAGTAAACCTATTATGTTACTATAGCTTTCTTTGCCGTCTTTATTTTGTTGTAGCAACCTGTAAAATGCTTTGCCATTGTTAGCAATTGCAAACGTTTCAAATGCTTCATCTGTGTAGTTATAAGCTTGTTGGTTTGGTTTTGCTTTGGTGATGTTTATTGGTGTAAAACTTCTGCCGTCCGTGCTACGTTGTAAAACATAGGTTTCCACCTCTTTTGCTGAAGGGTCTGTCCATTGCAAAAGGGCATTTCTGTTATTTAC
>JAYTDC010000133.1:0-2245 GCA_043736115.1 Segetibacter sp.
CCGGAAGTTTGTTTTTCAGTTGATGTGTGGCAGCCTGTGCTATTAATGCGAGTGTTTGTTTTCCGTATTTTATATTGAGATTAAAGGTGGAAGCCCTGTTCCAGCCCATATCGCCATTAAAGTTAAAGAACTCTTCTATTGTCCAGCGTTCAGGAAATATTCGTGTAAGTAAGTCAACAGGGTTTTTGTTGGATGTGGTTAAAAATGGCTTGTAGGTATATTTATCTTTCTGCTCTCCCTGCCGCTGAACTATTAATTTCAATTTATTTGGGTTTTCGTCAAAGTTGAAGGTTGTTTCGGCAAGTGCATATCCGGCCCAAACCGGATCGTATTCCAATTCATCAAAACTGCTGGTTATCTTTTTAATTTCCGGTGCCGGCATCAATATATCAAATGTGGGATGTTGATAAAAGTAGTCGATTACTTCCTGGGTAAAATGTTCCTTGTCTGCTATAAAAAGCGCTTCTTTCAGGCCACCTTGTTCAATGATGCTTATTAGTTGCATGGTGGCGGGGCTACAGTTTTTTCCACTGGAGCCAAGGGCAAAAGCCAGGGGCTGGCCAGTAAAGGCATCCACCCCAAAAAAGGTTTGCATCATTTTATGGGCAGCTTCATTTGGGCGTTTCTTTTTATGGGGCATTATACGTTGTGTCGCCGAATTTATCCTATGCGGGTCAAGGGCTATAATATGCTGTTCGCTATAATGACCTTGTAATCCCCGCAGTTGCATGAGTGTTATTTGCAATTGTTCATAAGTTTGCACAGGGTGCATATCAAGTAATTCATGCACTGTTTCATCGGCTGCAAGAAAGGATAAGCCATTGACGAGGGAAAAACCCTGGTTGCATAACGAACCCCTTTCCCTGACCCTGTTTACACAGAGTGCCGCCTCATTAACCAACTGCAAAGCGATCCGTGCGTTTAAGTTATCATTGGTTGTTTTAGAAAAACAACCTTGAAGCAAATCCCACGCACCTAAGCGTAAATATTCCGGCACCAGTAACCATAAGCCCAACTGGGTACCGGAGAGTTTATTACAGAGTATTTCGCGGACATTGCGCTCATTGCTTTGCATCGTTACCGATGCTTTTCTCTTTTCTCTTTTCGTTTGTTGGATAATTACAGCCTTGCCTTCGCTATCCGGGTTTAACTGATAGAGTTTTTTTTTGAAGGCCATATTGCTCAATCGTACGTTCCACACTGCGAAGGCTAATAGAAAAATGCGTTTGCTTTAGCTTTTGCGTAATAACAGCCGCGGAGGCATTTGGATCCAGAAACCTTTGACGGATAATTTGCTGCACAATTTTTTCGTTTCTGCGGGAGTTTTTCTTGGGGCCTCGTTTTTGATCAATAAGACTACTGCTCCCAGCGGCTTTAAAATTTTTCAACAACTGATAATATCGTTGTTCGGTATAATCATACTTTGTAAAACTGTGTTTCACCCCCAGGCCATATACACCTTCGATTAACATACAAAATTTTTGGGAAACACTATCGTTGTCGTTTACGTTTAATAAACTTAGATCAAGATTAGGCAATGATGGTTTATTTTTCATAACTAAAATGATTTATGGCGGTAAAATTACATCAAATATTTTGTATTCCAAAAATGTCACCAAATACAATAGTTCATATAAAATGCTGAGATACAAGGGGTTAATAAAAACCGCCATATTTTAATTTAGCAATTACAGTCTAAAAAATTGGGAAATAGTAATCAGGTAGTAAAATAAACCATGCCTATAAAAAGGCTGATGCATCGGGATATTTAGAGTAACAACAAAATATTATATGTGGGATCTTGTATATTTTATATTATAAAAGAAACTCACTAATTTATCCCTTGTGAAATATTATTGCAAGGCAAGCCTATGCAAGGCACAAAAAAAATATCCTAAAATGAAAATGGCTTTTAACCATACTTGAAAAGTTACTGTATGAAACAGCGCCTGGCACATATTGCAATTCTTGTGAAGGATTATGATGAAGCTTTACAATTCTACACCCAAAAAATGGGTTTTATTCTTATTGAAGATACCATATTAAGCGAAACCAAACGCTGGGTAATGGTAGCCCCTTCCGGCTCAAAAGAATGTTGTTTATTATTGGCCAAAGCTGCCAATGAAGAGCAGGAGAAATATATTGGAAACCAAACCGGTGGAAGAGTTTTTTTGTTTTTGCATACGGATGATTTTTGGAGGGACTACGATCAATACAGAAAAAATAACATCCGGTTTGTAAGGGG
>JAYTDC010000134.1:0-7990 GCA_043736115.1 Segetibacter sp.
TATAGGTTTGTTTGGCGCTGTTGTAGCTTATTACACCTTTCAATTTACAAATTATGATTGGAGACTTTGTTATAAAATAGGTGGCGGTTTGGGTTTAGGTTTGCTCTTACTTCGTATTTCTGTTGCCGAAAGTGGTATGTTTCAGCAAGTTAGAGAGCAGAATGTGCAAAGAGGGAATGTATTCATGTTCTTCAATAAGTGGTCTCGGTTTAGAAAATATGCATTGTCTATTTTAATAGGGCTTCCTACATGGTATGTTATTGGGGTTTTGGTAAATTTGAGCAACCGGTTTGCAAAAGAGTTTTATGGTGAAAATAAAATTGAAAGCGGCAAAGCAATCATGTTTGCCTACGCTTCAATTTCTGTTGGAGATATTTTAATTGGTTTTGTAAGTCAATATTTCAAAAGCAGAAAGAAAGCACTTCTTTGTTCATATATTACTTGTATTATAGCCTTGCTTCTATTTTTTAGTCCGTTGAATAATAGCGATACAGCCATGTATGCTATCTGTGCTTTGTTGGGATTCAGTACTGGATTTTGGGCCATATTTATAACTATGGGTGCGGAGCAGTTTGGTACTAATTTAAGGGCAACTGCCGCCACAACTATACCAAATGTGGTAAGAGGTGCTTTACCTTTAATCAATCTAATGTTTTTAGATTTATTTCAGCAGTCCTGGAAATGGAGCCTTACACAAAGTGCTATTGTTACCGGTATTGTTGTTATGGTTATTACATTGACTGCCTATTATTTTACCGAAGAAACATTTCACAAAGATTTGAATTATACAGAACCCGTGTAGTGTATCATTTACAGCGGGGAACAGAAATTGATTCTATTACTTTTACCGGGTTTTATCTACTTTAAATAAGCAATACTATCTTAGCCCTATGAAATTTTTAATCATCCGTTTTTCATCTATTGGTGATATTGTTTTAACAACGCCTGTGGTGCGGTGTCTTAAATTGCAAGTGGCAAATGCAGAGGTTCATTATCTTACAAAAATTACATATCGGAGTATAGTTGAAAGTAACCCATATATAGATAAAGTTCACTTGTTGGAAGACAATATGCAATATGTCATCGAAAAACTAAAGGCTGATAATTTTGATTACATTATTGACCTTCATCACAATCTGCGTACACTTAAGGTTAAAAAAGCTCTGAAAGGGGTGAAGTCGATTTCTTTTAATAAGCTTAATGTTCAAAAATGGTTACAAACAGCATTGAAAATAAATGTACTGCCCAACCTACATATAGTTGACAGATATCTAAATACCGTTAAGCAATTTGGTGTTCGTAATGATGGTAAGGGTTTAGATTATTTTATACCTCAAAATGATGTTGTTCCAGATTCAGATATTCCTGCCGCTCAATCATTGGGTTTTGTGGGTATTGTTATAGGGGCTGCTTACAAAACAAAAAAATTACCATTAAAGAAATTACAAGAACTCTGTAATGGTATTAATCATCCCATTATACTGTTGGGGGGCAATGAAGATATAATATTGGGTAGCAAGATAGCAGCAACAGACCCAATCAAAATATATAATTCTTGTGGTAAATTTAATCTAAATGAAAGTGCTGATCTGGTTCGTAGAGCCAAATTAATTATTACCCATGATACAGGTCTCATGCATATTGCAGCAGCTTTTAAAAGGCCTGTTATTAGTGTTTGGGGTAATACATTACCTCGTTTTGGAATGTCGCCTTATTATGGTAATGATTTGGTTGCCCATTCAATATTTGAAGTTACAGGTCTGTGGTGCCGACCATGCAGCAAAATAGGGTATGATAAATGCCCAATGGGACATTTTAAATGCATGAATAAACAGGATATTGCAGCAATTGTAGAAAAGACAGAATCAATATCACGAAATAATTGGTAATTAAATTTTGTTTTTGGACTTTGCAACTAAAAAACAGAAAATATTATTTAATAGCAAAACATTTGTACACCCATTCTGTTATGACCCATACAAAGTATTTACTAAAACTTATAATATCTAAATAATTTTTTAATATTAAACAGAGAAAAAGACTACAAATAGTTACCTTTCACCTTATACAAACATTCATATGGGATTATTAGACATAATATTAGAGCCACCTACATATGGTTGGCAAGACACACAGGGCAATCTGGTTAAGCCTGCTCCACGACAGTTATTTGTAGAGTTTTTTTCCAGGTTAAATGTTTTTAAGGATAAGAAAAATTGGCTTCCATTTCTTAGCTGGTTTTCTGTTATTTGTTTATTTCCTTTTTTGGTAATTTTTATATTTTATTATTTCAGTTGGCCTTTATTTATAGCAGCTTTCGTTTATAGTATGATTATTATGGGCACTCATGGTACTATATGGCATCATCGCTATTGTACACACAATGCTTACAAATTCAAAAATAGTTTTTGGCGTTTTGTTACTCAAAATCTCACTATAAAGGCTATACCTGAAGAAATTTATGTGCTTTCGCACCATGTTCATCATGCTAAGAGTGATAAGCCCGGTGATCCTTACAATGCTGAAGGTGGATTTCTTTATTGTTTTCTGGCCGATGTTAACCATCAGCCTATTGCACGTAACCTTACCGAGAGTGAATATACCAAAGCTGTAATATTAATGAGACATACGGGTGTTGCCCCCAATACCTATGCTGAATACCAAAAATGGGGATCAGTAGCAAAACCCCTTAATACCATTTTCTTTTTGATTCTAAATTGGGCATTCTGGTACATTGTCTTTTATTTGATAGGGGGGCATGCATTAGCTTGTGCATTATTTGGAAGTGCATTTGTTTGGGCAGTAGGAGTCAGGACCTTTAATTATGAAGGTCATGGTAAAGGAAATGATAAAAGGAAAGAAGGAGATGATTTTAGTTCAAATGACAAAAGTATAAACCAATTGTGGCCTGGTTTTGTAGCAGGAGAGTGGCATAGCAATCATCACCTTTATCCCAACAGTGCAAGATCGGGGTTCAAGGCTTATCAGGTTGATCTTGCATGGTATTACATAAAATTTCTTCATACAATCGGAGGTGTTGTTTCTTACAGAGACTCAAAAAAACATTTTTTTGAAGAGCATTATCATCCTTTTTTAAATAAAAAATAACTTTTGGGTAACTTAAGCTCTGATTATTAATGAAGGTAATCAACAACAATAAGGATCTTTTATTACCGTTATAAAATTATTATTTGCAGACCAGGAAATTTTTGTTGACGAAAAAATACAAAATTGACAAATTTAAAATCTGATTAAGATTTTTGGTTTAACATTTAAATAAAAATAAAATTTTTAAAACCCGGGATTTGTAATATTTATTATTCATACCTTTAAGCAATAAAATTAGAAAACTTATGAAAAGAAATTTTTTACCCTTAGTTGCAGTAGCATCACTGCTGATTTCTTCTACCTCATTTGCACAGAGCAATAGAGCTTTTGCTGTAACCGGCGAAACAAAAGGAAACTTCAACTGGAATGTAATCCGTGAAGTTGATTTGTCTACCGGTGAAATAACGAAAACTATTTACAGTCCATTAGCTAATAAAACAATTAATTATAAATCTGTGGCAGGTACAGATCTAAGCAAAATGGTTTTACCAACTTCAGCCACAGGAAATGGTGTGGCAGCTACTGCTTTTGATGCTATTCATAACCGGTTATATTTTACCAATATGCGTGGTAATGAATTGATGTATTTTGATTTTAATTCAAATGACTTAAGCGTAGTAATTGACAACAATCCTAAGTTTAACACTGGGGTCAAATACGATGAAAGTAACGTAATCACTAGAATGGCATTTGGTGCTGATGGTTTTGGTTATGCAATTACTAATGATGGAAAAAGTATGATACGTTTTACAACTGATCAAAAACCTTCTGTTACCAATCTGGGTGAATTGATTGATGGGAAGAAAAACGGATCAATGAGTGTACACAGTCAGTGCAGCAGTTGGGGTGGAGATTTAATCGGTGACATTTATGGAAATCTTTATTTGGTAACCTATCGTAATCATGTTTATAAAATTAACCCACAAACCCGCGTTACTGATTATGTAGGTCAAATTAAAGGACTTCCTTCAGAGTTTACGAGCAATGGAATGGTGGTTGATGACAATGGTGAAGTTTTGGTAAGCAGTGCAACTGTTACTACAAATTACTATCGTATCAACATGTCTTCTTTAGAAGCAACTCCAATAAACAAAAAAGAAGAAACTGTTTTCAATTGTTCAGATTTGGCAAGTAGTAATTTGCTTTATCAAACAAAAACTACAAAAGCAAATAGCCTTGCTGAAGTAAAAGGAAACAATCAAATATCTATTTATCCAAACCCTGTTCCTAACAAAGAGTTTAATGTACAGTTTGATAAAATTCCTGCTGGAAAATATAATCTATTGTTGACAGATGCATCAGGAAGAGCTGTTTTAGTTCGTTCACTAAAAATAGGTTTTAATGGTCAATTAGAGAAAATATCTCTTCCACGTACAAGCGGCGGTGGAATGTATATGGTAAAGCTTACCGGAGAAGATAACAAAGTAGTTTATAATGATAAAATTGTAGTACAATAAGGTTTATTTTTTAAAAAAATAGCCGCCTCAATAGGCGGCTTTTTTTTTAAAAAAAAATTACAGATTTCAAAATCTAAATATCATAAAATCCAGTTAGTTATGTTCTACAATAAAATGCATCATTTTTAATATTATTTGCATCTTATTGCATTTATGTCTAAATAATTTAAAATAAATTTTATTTATTTTCATATTATTACATTCATAAACTTAATTTCACAACTATAAATCAAATATTATATGGCAACAATACTAATCATAGATGATGAAAGGGCGATCAGAAAAACTCTTGGTGAAATACTGGAATTTGAGGGGTATAAAGTAGATGAGGCTTCAGACGGGGAAGAGGGTTTAAAAAAATTTCAATCATCTACCTACGATGTAGTATTGTGTGACATCAAAATGCCTAAAATAGATGGACTTGAATTTTTGATCAGAGCATCTGTTATTAATTCTGATGTTCCAATAATTATGATTAGTGGGCATGGAAATATAGAAACCGCAGTTGAGGCCGTTAAAAGCGGTGCTTTTGATTTTATCAGTAAACCCCCGGACTTAAATCGTTTACTTATCACTATACGTAATGCGATGGATAAAACCAAATTGGTAAAAGAAACAAAAGTACTAAAACGTAGAGTGAGTAAGGTACAAGAGATGATTGGTGAAAGTGATGGAATAAAAAAAATAAAAGAAACAATTGAAAAGGTTGCCCCTACAGATGCCCGGGTAATGATAACGGGTGAAAATGGAAGTGGTAAAGAATTAGTAGCACGTTGGCTTCATGAACGGAGTAAAAGGGCTGAATATCAGTTGGTAGAGGTAAACTGCGCTGCCATACCGGGAGAGTTAATAGAAAGTGAATTGTTTGGTCACGAGAAGGGTTCGTTTACCTCAGCTGTAAAACAAAGAATTGGTAAATTTGAACAGGCTAACGGGGGTACTTTATTCTTAGACGAAATAGGTGATATGAGCCTAAGTGCTCAAGCCAAAGTATTAAGGGCTTTGCAGGAGGGTAAGATAACACGTGTGGGGGGTGAAAAAGAAATTACTGTAGATGTTCGTGTTGTTGCTGCCACTAATAAAGATCTTTTGAAGGAAGTAGAATTGAAACATTTTAGATTAGATCTTTATCACCGCCTTGGCGTAATACTAATACATGTTCCCTCCTTAAATGAACGGAGAGGTGATATTCCATTGCTGGTGAATAAATTTCTTGAAGATTTGGCTGTAGATTATGGACAAGCAGTAAAACAAATTGATGCAAAGGCTATGGAGGCGTTACAAAACTATAATTGGACTGGAAATATTAGAGAATTACGAAATGTTGTAGAAAGACTCGTTATACTTTCTGGTAAAACAATTACATCAGCAGACATTACAAGTTATGTTGCAATATAAATTTAAAATGACGTAATTATTTTTTTCCCCAACCCCATTTTAAAAAATCCGGAAATGCCCTTGCCCATGTTTCAACATTGTGACGGCCATCCGCTAGTTCAAGATATTTTATATCATTGTCTGTAAAGCCTAAAGCTTTGAGATGAGTAATCATATCTAGTGCGTCATCTATACTATCAATAACACCATTCTTGTTTCTATCGGCAGTTTCATCTAATGCTCCACATTCAAAGAAAAATTTTAACCAGGGATAGTAGGTTCCATTTTGAACCTGTAGGTGCATAATCCTATCTTTTTCACAATCATATCCTTCATCATTATAACCTCTTCTTCTCCACCACAAAGAGCCGCTAAATACGCCGGATTTTACAAATTCTTGTGCATGATTCCAAACAATATCCATAGCACATAAACCACCTAATGAGAAACCTGCAAAGGATTTTTCTTTAAAATTATCAAATCCCATTTCATTTCTTAAATAGGGTAATAATTCATCAAAAATAAATTTATTATAGAGGCCTGCCTTCCCCCCCCTTCCCCGATAATCAGATTGGCATGCAGTTCCATACTCCTTCATTCTATCTGAACCACAATGCATAGCAACAACAATAATAGGTTCAATAGAACCTTCATAAATTAAGCTATCAAGAATTGAAGCAAAATCCATTTTACGTAAATCCTGACCATCATTTACCAAAAGCAAAGCCATTTCATTTTCTGAAAATTTTCCTTGAGGAATATAGACATCAGTAATAACAGCTCTTTCTAAATATTCTGAAAATATGATGCGTTGCTCTATACAAATAGTACTATTGTTCATTTCCATTTCTCTAATAATCTATAAACTCATTATTTTGTATAAAAACTGAAAGGTAATAAATGTTTTAAAAGGAAATTTTACTTCGGCAATAGTATATTTATATAATTGTTTTGCCTACATTCGAATTGTAACAAATTTGTTGTGTAATATTTTTTAGTGTGTTGTCTTTTATATACAACCTATAAAATACTATCACATAACGCATATACTAGAAAATATTATATTCAGAATTTAATTTTTAAAAAACTAAAAAACAACTCCTGTACATGAAAAAAATCGGAATTCTTTTTGGAAAAGAAAGAAGCTTTCCAAACGCATTGATTGAGAAAGTAAATAGTATGAAAATAAATGGTATTGTAGCCGAAGCCGTTCGTATAGATAAGGTAATGCAAGGCGAACCTACAGAGTATGCCGTTATAATAGATCGCATTAGTCAGGATGTGCCGTTTTACAGAGCCTATCTTAAAAATGCAGCCTTGTGTGGTACTGCCGTTATTAACAACCCATTTTGGTGGAGCGCAGATGAGAAGTTTTTTAACAACTGCCTAGCAACAAAAATTGGTGTTCCGGTGCCTAAAACAGTTATCCTGCCTTCACACGAATTACCAGATGACACAACGGGTGAATCATTTGCAAATCTTGCATATCCTCTAGATTGGGAGGGTATTTTTAAGTATACAGGGTTTCCTACTTATATGAAACCTTTTGCAGGCGGCGGTTGGAAGAATGTTTACCGATTAGACAGTATTGAAGATTTTTTTGAAAAGCATGCAGAAACAAATCAATTGGTTATGATGCTACAAGAAGAAATTGTTTTTGAAGAATACTACCGTTGTTATTGCATTGGAGGTAAATATGTACGTATAATGCCTTACGAACCACGTAATCCTCATCATCTAAGATATGTTGCAGACTTTAAACCAACTGCTGCCAAACTTAAGGAAATGGAAGAAATCGTTCTTCGTATCAATCACTATCTTGGTTATGACTTTAATACCGTAGAACTTGCTTTAAGAGATGGCGTACCTTATGCTATTGATTTTTGTAACCCGGCCCCTGATGCAGAAAGAACAAGTGTGGGTGAAGAAAATTTTGAATGGGTTGTAGAAACCGCTGCAAAGTTTGCAATAGAAAAAGCCAAGTCTTTTGAACCAGGAAAAGATAACCTTACATGGGGCAAATATGTGCAACATGGTGCCGCAAAAAA
>JAYTDC010000135.1:0-22837 GCA_043736115.1 Segetibacter sp.
AACCGCTGCAAAGTTTGCAATAGAAAAAGCCAAGTCTTTTGAACCAGGAAAAGATAACCTTACATGGGGCAAATATGTGCAACATGGTGCCGCAAAAAAGAAGCTTATTTAATGAACAAGTTTAGTTAATTAGGTGTTTCAAACTTTGATTTGCATAATTGTTTTATGTACTTATGAATACTTTACCTTCTATTTTTAAAAATATTAAATAACACCATTATTTAGAAAAATGGCAAACTTAAACTTCCGACATTTTACTCTGGGTATAGAAGAAGAGTATATGGTAATAGACCCCACCACAAGGGAGCTCAAAAGTCATGAACAAAAGATAGTACATGAAGGACAGAAGCTAATAAAGGACAAAGTAAAAGCTGAAATGCATCAGGCTGTTGTAGAAGTAGGTACAGATATATGTGCAGATATAGATGAAGCCTATAAAGATGTAGCAACTTTAAGAGGAACTATATCTCAGATTGCGGGTGATTTAGGTCTTTGGATGGGAGCAAGTGGTACTCACCCTTTTAGTCATTGGGACAGTCAGCTGATTACCGATCATGTTCGCTACAGGCAAATTGTAGAAGAGTTACAGGAGGCAGCACGAAGCAATCTTATTTTTGGTTTACATGTGCATGTTGGTATGGAAAACAATGATATGGCAATGCACATAGCTAACAGTGCAAGATACTTTTTGCCACACGTATATGCACTAAGCACTAACTCTCCATTTTGGGAAGGTAGAAAAACGGGTTACAAATCTTTTAGAACCAAAGTTTTTGATAAGTTTCCACGTACAGGCATACCTGATTATTTTGAAAGTTATGAGGCTTATGAGCGTTATGTACAGTTACTCATTAAAACCAACTGTATAGATAATGCAAAAAAAATATGGTGGGATTTAAGGGTACATCCATTTTTCAATACAGTTGAATTTCGAATCTGCGATGTGCCTATGACT
Source organism: Segetibacter sp. (assembly GCA_043736115.1). Lineage (GTDB taxonomy): Bacteria > Bacteroidota > Bacteroidia > Chitinophagales > Chitinophagaceae > Segetibacter. Next base: position 956 of record JAYTDC010000135.1, read on the forward strand.
ATCAATGAAACTATTGCAATAGCTGCTTTGTTTCAGGCCATATGTGCAAAGTTGTATAAACTGCGACATAAAAATTTAAATTTCATCATGTATCAGCGGGCTCTTATTACTGAAAATAAGTGGAGAGCAGGTCGTTATGGTATAGATGGCAGTTTGATTGATTTTGGTAAAGAATGTGAAGTAAACACAAGATTACTTATTTATGAGTTGCTTGATTTTGTTGATGATGTAGTGGATCAACTTGGCAGCAGGCATATCATAACTTACATTTCTAAAATGATGGAACAGGGAACAGGAGCTGACAGGCAATTGGCAGTTTTTGAAAAGACAGGTAACCTTATAGATGTTGTAGATTACATTCACGATCAGTTTTTGAAAACTTAAAGTTTTCTAAAAGAGATTAAGCCCAATAATAATGGTTTATGTTGTATAGCATAAACCATTTTTATTTTGTTGAATGTTCATATTGAATTACAAGGTTAGTATATAAATGCTGTAACATGGCACGTCTGTTAATTCATTAAAATCCTATTTTTACAACAATGAAAGTATTAATAAAGTGCTGGTTGTTACTTGTTAATTATTTTGTTTTTATTGTTAGTGCTTATGGGCAGCTATCTACGTTTAAATTAGAATATTTACTGGCTGATAAACATATTTTTATTCAGGAAAATTGTTACCAAAGTTGCAATGACAAAATATTGTTTATCAACTTACATGATAATGAACAAACAAGCAGGATAGCAGCAGATTCTTTTTTAAAAATAAATAATGGTATGATAATGCATATCATAAATGATAGCAGTAGAAACTTAGAATTTGCTGTAGGAGAAAAAAAATATATTGTAGATCCCAATAGGATTTTCAGTAAAGCTGGTAGATTGGCATCCTTAAAGTTGTTATCAGAAAATACAGATGATTCAGCAGAACCTTTCGTAGCCTATTTTGCCCAACAGTTAATTAAAAATTATGTTGCTAAAAAATCAATAATAATAGCATTGCATAATAATAGTGATAGCAATTTCTCTATTCAGACCTATGTTCATTTGCAAGATAGTATCCCAAATTCAGGCAAAGTTTATGTAAACCCCGAAATGGATGAAGATGATTTTATTATTACTTCATCCATAGATATTTTTAAAAAAATTAAAGCTATAAAAATAAATGTTGTTTGGGAAAATGTCAGCAAAGTAAAAGATGATGGGTCTCTTTCATTGTATTGTTCTAAACACAAAATACCCTACTTAAATGTAGAAGCACAACATGAACATCTGCAACAACAAGTATTCATGCTATTTTCTCTTCAGGAAATTTTAAAAACATACAGCTATAAATCCAATAAAAGATTTCATTAATAGGGTTTTTATACACTTCCTTTTTTGAAAACTTTTGGAAGAATAATCTTTTTAGATTTCATTACTTTTTTCAAAACTGGTTTAATAATATTCAATGGCTCATTGCCACTTCTTATTGTAATAAAGATTTTTTCATTTTTCATTGCGGCCTCTATTTTTTTAAAGAATAAGGCAAAAGCATCCCGGCTTTCGGTTACCTTGTCAGTTTCTTTATTATTACCCGGCATTAAACAACCGATTGTATCTGCATTAGTATTCCCTGAATGTATTCTTATACCTTCAAATCCCGGAACATTCATTAACAAGGGCAATTTTTTTTGAAACTTATTACTATAAGAAATTACTATTTCATACCTGCCTGTAGGTATTGCAGTTTGTCCTTTAATTTTTTTGCTTACAATTTCATCTAATGTCATTTCCTGTTGTAGGCCTCGGTCGGTATCTTCTAGTATATAACATTCCCATTTACCGTTAATACTTAAATCTCCAATTGTAGAATTGGGGGTTTTGATATTTCTTATTAAATCAAGTTCCATACAATAAAAATAACAATAGTTGCTGAATGTTAATGTGTAAAAAATATTATCATTAATTAGCTATAGCAGCTTTTTAATTGATTGCAATAATATAAGTTTTGTCTATTAGTCATTTATAAATCTTTTTATTAGTTATCAAAAGAAAGTATTTTGCATTGTAAGTAGCCTTACACATCATTGATTGATTTATGTTTTTTATTTTTTTTTATCAAATAAATTTAAGCTTAAATAGAAAACGATGTATATGAATCAGGTGAATAAATTGGCATTTTATTCTTTTATTATCATAATATTTTTTTCCTCTTGTAGAAAGTCTGTTACTAATGTTGATGATGTTCCGTATTTAGATACCTCTATCCACCATTTTGATACAGTAAACACTCATATTGATAGCACTGACGATGGTAATATGCTAATGGGTAATATAAGTAATGCGGTAGCAGATACCATACAGCACGACAATTATCTAATGGTTAAACCTTACTATTCAGTATGTTATAACAGAAGCAGGAGTATACCAAACTGGGTAAGCTGGCATATAAAAATTACAGACCTTGGTACTGTAACCCGGCAAGATGATTTCAGGGCTGATTCATCTCTTACTCAGTCGTGGTTTCATGTTGATGAAACAAGCTATTTAAATTCAGGGTTTGACAGAGGTCACAATTGTCCGTCTGCTGATAGAACAAGTACTATACTCGCAAACTCATCTACTTTTCTTATGACTAATATGATACCACAGGCACCAAATTTAAATCAGCAAACCTGGGCAATGCTTGAGGATTCTATCAGACAACTTGTATATAACGGAAACGAAGTTTTTATAATTATGGGTTCATATGGTAAAGGGGGAACCGGCAACAACGGTTCGGCTACTGCAATAGCAAATGGCAGAATTACTGTTCCGGCTTATGTTTGGAAAGTTATTGTAGTTATCCCTGCAGGTAATCAAGACCTTAGCAGAGTTAGTGCATCTACAAGGGTAATTGCTGTTAATACGCCTAACATAAATACAGTAAATCGTAATTAACAGATAAGGATTACATAATAATTCTTCCAAACTCTATTATTGATGCTTGTTTTCCTACAATATAATAGTTCTCATAGTAAGTTTGCAGCACAATATTTTAAATTTAAAATTAGATGGACACAATTTCTGCATATCAAAAAAACATCTTAGGATTACATTTGCCTACAGACCCAAGGTGGGCCAATTTAGATAATATTTCATTGGAAGAAATTCTTACAGATCATGCATATTGCGAACAGAAAGCAGCTACCAGTTGCATATCACTCATACAACGATATAGTGAAAAGGAAAAATTAGTAAATGAATTGGCCCCCATAGTTACAGAAGAATGGGGACACTTCAGGTTGGTGTTGAATGAATTAAATAAAAGGAAACTGCACCTAGGCAAACAACGCAAAGATGAGTATGTTAATAAGCTCATGCTTTTTCAAAAAAAAGATGGAAACGAAGAAGAAAGGTTTCTGGATAAACTACTGATATTTGCTTTGATAGAAGCTCGTAGTTGTGAGAGGTTTAAGCGGTTAAGTGACGGATTAAATGATGAATATTTATCCAACTTTTACCGTAGGTTTATGGAAAGCGAAGCCGGCCACTACACCTTATTTATTGAACTTGCTGAAACATACGTTGATAAAGAAAAAGTAAGAATACGTTGGCAACAATGGCTAAATTATGAAGCAGGCATTATGCAAAAACTTGAAGTTAGAGGTGACAGAATTCATTAGTTTATAAATTGCTTACATAAGTATTTTTGAAGATTAGAAGTTAATATTTTCTCTATACTCCTTTAATTTCATTCTCTTGTATTTATATAGGCATAAATTCTATTAACATTCAAAAGTTAATGGATGGGAAAACGACATAGAGGAATAAATAAAAAAAGTCTCGAAAATTTCGAGACTTTTTTTTATAGCTTTCTAAAAAATCAATTTTATTTTTTAGTAGCAGCTTTCTTAGCAGCAGCCTTTTTAGGAGCAGCAGCTTTTTTAGCAGCGGCTTTCTTAGGTGCAGCAGCTTTTTTAGGAGCAGCAGCAGCTTTCTTAGGAGCAGCGGCTTTCTTAGGAGCAGCAGCTTTTTTAGCAGCGGCTTTCTTTGGTGCAGCAGCTTTCTTAGGAGCGGCAGCTTTCTTTGCAGCAGCTTTTTTAGGAGCAGCTTTTTTTGCAGTGGCCATGTTTTTAAATTTTAATGGTTAGTAAATATGCACTAAATTAAAACCTTATTTCAAACTGCCAAAAAAAAGTTACGCAGAAGCTACTTCTGTAACGATAGAAACTGTTCGTCTGTCGTTACGACCTTTCTTAAATTCCACTAAACCATCAGTCAAGGCAAAGAGAGTAAAATCTTTACCAACACCTACATTTGTACCAGGGTGATATTGAGTACCACGCTGACGAAGTATAATGTTTCCGCATATTGCAGGCTGACCACCAAATATTTTTACACCTAATCTTTTGCTTTGTGAATCCCGTCCGTTCTTAACGGAACCTTCACCTTTCTTGTGAGCCATGATGTTTTATTTTGTAAATTTTATGTAGATATTTTGTGGATATCATTTTTCAACAAAAAATAAAATCTGTTGAAAAAAACATCAAAATCTTAAGCTATGCTTTGAATCTTGATGTGTGTGTAATGTGTTCTGTGACCAAGCTTCTTACGAAAGCCTTTTCTTCTTTTCATCTTAAAAGCAATCACCTTATCTCCTTTTACAAGGTTGCTGATGATTTGGGCAGACACTTTTGCACTTACGTTGTTACCAACCGAAAGTGAACCATTGTCGTCGGTCATGAGAACATCACTGAACTCTACCTTATCGCCATTCTGACCTTGCAGGTGAGGTACGTACAAACTTTGTCCAGCCTGTACCTTAAATTGTTGTCCTGCGATTTTTACTATTGCAAACATAACTTTCCAAAATTAGGAGTGCAAAAGTAGGGTTTTCATTATAATAATTGCACTTTTCTTTAAAAAATAGATAGAAACTATTAGCAAATTTTAAAAAATGCAATTTTCTTAGAAAATCTGTTGCAAATTTATACAGATTAAGATAATTGAAACTATACATTTGTTATTCAATATTATCTTGTAATAATGAGTTTAAAAACGCTGCTTGCTAAACAATTTGCCTCATATATTTTTAAAAATGTTACAAAACACAGTCTTTGTGCTTTGGAAGATCAGGAAAGGATTTTTAAAAAACTTATTTCTGCTGCAAAGCATACTTCTTTTGGAAAAGATCATGGATTTTCAAAAATTGAAACTTACCAAGATTTTCAAAAAGCAGTTCCTGTAAGAGATTATGAGCAATTGAAAAATTATATAGAAAAAATAAAAAATGGTCAGCCCAATATTTTATGGAAAGGTAAGCCCATCTATTTTGCAAAAACCAGCGGAACAACAAGTGGTGTAAAATATATTCCAATTACTAAAGCATCAATCCCAAATCATATTAACACTGCAAGAAACGCTTTATTGTGCTATATGGCGCAAAGTCATAATTATAGTTTTGCAGAAGGCAAATTAATTTTTCTTAGTGGCTCACCCGTTTTAGATCAAATTGGAGGAATAAAAACAGGACGGTTAAGTGGCATAGTCAACCATCATGTGCCGGGCTATTTAAGATCAAATCAATTGCCCTCTTACGAAACAAATTGTATAGAGGAATGGGAAACTAAACTTGAGAAAATTGTTGATGAAACAATTCATCAGAATATGACACTTATTAGTGGCATACCTCCGTGGATGCAGATGTACTTTGATAAGTTGACGGAAAGAACAGGCAAAAAAATAAAAGATATATTTCCTGACTTTTCTGTTATGGTGCAGGGTGGTGTTAATTTTGAGCCTTATAAAGCTATGTTATTTGAAAGCATTGGCAGACCTATCGATACGGTAGAATTATTTCCGGCATCTGAAGGATTTTTTGCTTTTCAGGATAATTACAAAGAAGCAGGATTATTGCTAAATACCAACTCGGGTATTTTTTTTGAGTTCATTCCATCGGGTGAAATATTTAATGAAAACCCAACCCGAATTTCTCTTAAAGATGTACAAGTTGGAGAAAATTATGCCTTAATCATAAGCAACAATGCAGGTTTGTGGGCTTATAATATTGGAGATACTATTAAATTCATAAGTACCAATCCATACAAAATATTAGTTACAGGAAGAATCAAACATTTTATTTCTGCCTTTGGTGAACATGTCATAGCCGAAGAAGTGGAGTATTCACTGCTTAAAGCTGCAAATGAAGAAAATATAAAAATTGTAGAGTTTACAGTTGCCCCTTATATAAGCCAAACTAAAGGAAAAAGTTACCATGAATGGTTTGTAGAATTTGAAAACCAACCTGTTAATCTGACTTCGTTTGCAAAAAAAGTCGACGCCTATCTGCGAAACAAAAATGTTTATTATGACGACCTGATTGCAGGCAATATTCTAGAACCACTTCTCATAAACCCTATGAAAAAAAACAGTTTTATTGACTATATGAAAAGTATTGGAAAACTAGGTGGCCAAAATAAAGTGCCCCGGTTAAGTAATGACCGGATTGTTGCAGAAGGTTTGATGCGGTTTGTACAATCCTGATGCATGTTCAATTCCATACATTAACACTCACTCAAACTAATTGGCAACTGTATGGCAAGCCCACCGTCTGCAGTTTCTTTGTATTTGCTATTCATGTCTAAAGCAGTATTCCACATGGTTGCAATCACTTTGTCCAAGGATACTTTGGCATAATCAGGACTGCTCTGCAGAGCCAATTGAGAGGCGGTTATGGCCTTGATTGCCCCCATGGTATTACGTTCAATACAGGGTACCTGTACAAGACCTCCTATGGGGTCACAAGTCATACCAAGGTGGTGTTCCATTGCAATTTCTGCTGCCATTAAAACTTGTCTTTGAGAACCGCCCATAATTTCTGTAAGTCCTGCAGCAGCCATTGCACTAGATACACCAATCTCCGCCTGACACCCACCCATAGCGGCAGAAATGGTTGCCCCTTTTTTAAATATACTACCTACTTCTGCTGCGGTAAGTAAGTAACGTAATATTTTTTCTTCAGGATCATTTTCATTGTTGGTACAAAATGCCAGATAATATTGCAAAACTGCCGGAATGACCCCTGCAGCCCCATTTGTTGGTGCAGTAACCACTCTGCCGAATGCAGCGTTTTCTTCATTGACTGCAAGTGCAAAACAACTTACCCAATCTAAAGTGTATTGAAAACTGGAGCCACCTTGTTTGATAGCTTGTAACCATGTATCATAATCGTGATAAGGGTTACCTTTTGTCAGCCTTTTATTTAAATCAAATGCCCTGCGTTTTACTAAAAGCCCCCCCGGCAAAATGCCGGTAGTATGGCAACCACGATACATACAGTCTTTCATGGTTTGCCAAATGTTTAGCACTCCACTTCGCGTTTCTGTCTCACTACGCCAACTGTTTTCATTTTCCATAACTACCTCACTAATAGCAAGACCGGTTTTCATACACCAATGGAGCAATTCATCTGCAGTATTAATTGGAAAAGCCAAATCAACTGATTGTGCATGATTAAGGGTCTCTCCTTCTTTTACAACAAAACCTCCGCCTATGGAATAATAAGTCTCACTAAAACTTTTATCACCGGAAAGGCTGACTAAAAAAGTTAGGGCATTGGGATGATAAGGTAATGACTCCTTAAAAAGGAATTGCACATTTTCTACAGGGTCAAAATGAATTAATTTTTCACCCCCGACATTTAAAATAAATTTTTGAGCAATGTTTTCAATCTTTGGATTTATTGTATTTACATCTATGGTAACAGGATCTTCACCACAAAGGCCAAGAATAACGGCTATATCTGTTCCATGCCCCTTTCCAGTCTTTGCAAGTGAGCCATAAAGCAACACAGTTATATCTTCAACCTGATCAATTTGACTTTGAGAACCAAGGGTTTCAAGACATCGTAATGCTGCCTTCCATGGACCAAGTGTATGAGAACTGCTTGGGCCAACACCTATTTTAAACATATCAAAAACCGAAATAGCCTCATGTGGCATGTGCAAACAATTTAAGAAACTCAAAATTAGCTTTGTTTGCTGATGAACCCACATTTTTTACAAAGTGTAAAACAAAAGAAGAAGTTAGAAATTTCTTGGCAGAAAAGACCAAATCATTATTCTAAATTTAAATCGTAGGCTTCATCACACCAATTTGTTTACCTGCCCAATCAGGGAAAAGTAATTTGTCGTTGTTAATCTTTAAATGCTTATCAGCCACTTCACTAAAAACACTTCGAAAGTCAGTTGTAACAGCTAAGTCCCTCCCATCCTCCAGATTTTCTTTGGCAAGCGGGGCAACACTACCATGAACCAACCCACCATTCACATCATTGCCAAGAATGAAATTACAACTTCCTCTTCCATGGTCGGTACCACCTGTTCCATTTTGCTTTACAGTACGTCCAAACTCTGTCATACTCATAATAGTTACATCATCCTGCATTGCTCCTAAATCATTCCAAAAGGCAGTAATGCTATTACTAAGATCTGCAACGTTTCTTGCAAAAACTCCATTTTCTGTTCCTTGATTAAAATGTGTATCCCAACCTGTTGATTCGGCGAATGCAACTTCAAGTCCTACATCCATTTTAATCAATTGAGCAATCTGTCTTAATGAATCTCCCAAAGGGGTTTTAGGATAATTGGCAATAGATAAGGGTTGATAATTTTTTAGATTAGCTCCTTTTAAAATCTTGACAGCGTCAAAACTTTCTTTACCGGTTTCTTTTAAAAGTCCGGATGTAGTTTTATCATATAACTCTTCAAAACTCTTTGCAGCCATGTTAATATTTGCGCCACCTTTCATTTGCAATCCAAAATCTTCCAGTTTACTTATAGATACGGTAGGATTTTCTCCATAAAAGGATCTTGGCATAGATGAAGTAAGACTAACAGCTCTAAATGGTGAAGCATCATGTCCAAGTAAACCAACTGCCCTATTGAGCCAACCGCTGTCAGTACCTTTATTAAATGGTGTTCCTGACTCCATATAATCCTGTGCATCAAAGTGGGAACGGGTATTGTTTGGGGAACCGATGCCATGTACAATTGCCAATCGCTTTTCTTTGAATAATGGTTCAAAAGCCTTCATACCCGGATGAAGGCCAAAGCGGCCATCTAAATCTATCAAAGGTGTCTTTTGAGAATTTGCTGCAGTCATATACAAAGTGGGTCTTGCAGCTTTCAAATAACTATCAGTAAATGGTGTTACAGCCATCAATCCATCCATAGCACCTCGTTGAAAAATACAAACGAGAACTTTATTTTTTTTGTAAGGGCTTAATATCTTTCCTGTTTCTGCAGCACGGGCAACAAATGCCGGAACACCTCCAATACCAATACCAAACATGGCAAGGCCGCCAGACTTTATAAATGCTCTCCTTTGCATGGGGATGGGGTTTATTGGTTTATTCGTTAATTGGTTGATTGGTTAAAAGGATTGTTAGTTTTTTTGGATTACTGATAATTTACCTTCTCTGAAACTCCGGGGAACCAATGATAATACCAACCACCTGTGCAAGCATATTTCTATCTTTCATTACGCTATTACCAATTACAAATGCATTTGACTTTTTACCCTTCAATTCCATATTTTCATCTCCATCCATTTCAAAATCAGTTTTTTGCATTTTAGAAGTACCAGAAGATTCGATTATGTCGTTTTTGCTGGCTGCTTTACTTACTTTATTTTCTAAATCCGGATCATTAAGCAACGGTGTAAGTCTTTTAACGGTTTCGTTAAGGTCACGTTCTGGTAATAATAATTTACTGTAAATACTCAATGCAGATTCTGGGCTTTCGGGTTCGTGGCCATTGTTTAAGGCTAGCAAATCAATTTGCATTCCTCCTGTACGCTTTGCTGCTATAGCAAGACCAAAGTTCATACGGTTGAGTAGAGCACCTGTATTGATCCAATATTGCGCCTTATCTGGGAAACCTGTAGGAGCCTGATATGCATATAGTTTCTGCCCCATTTTACTTATAGCATTGTATAATACAAATGGCTTTTCAATATCAGCATTTAAACAACGAACAGCACTAATAGCCAATTCAAAAGGTGACTTTGTTTTTTGCCTGACAGCTTCTTTGTTCCAAAATTCAGGAGAGAATACCATTGTAATAAGCACTTCCTTGATATCTCCATTTTTTTCAAGAAACGTTTTTGACATTTTATCAATAAGTGATTGAGGAGGATTATCACTTACAAAGCGAACCGCTAGTTTGTGAGAAATGAATTTTGCTGTAGAAGCATGATGCGCTAACATTTTCAAAAGTTCCATCCCTTCCTCATATCCATTTTGAGCATGAAACGATTTACCAAGAACAATCTTTTCACTATTGTCATGGCGGTTAGCAGCAAACAAAAAATCACCTTCATGTACAAAACCCTTTTCTGTAAGTTTATCCTCGCCTATTCTTTCTATCACTTTTCGTATTTGCCTTGTTGGCCCATAATCAACAAAGGGATATATAGTCCAACCTGTAAGTACTTTTGCAGCATTTGTAACATCTTGCTGAGTATATCCACCGTCAACACCAAGGGTATGCAATTCCATTACTTCCCGTGCATAGTTTTCATTTAACCCACCACCCTTTCTTCTTTCTTTCAATTTCTCCAAACGATTTGCTGCTGCTGTATCTCCATGCACCATTCGCTCTTCCAGTTTCTGCTTAAACTTATCCCTGTCTGGATTATTAAATTCAGAATTGTTGCCGCTACTGCTAAAGTTGTCTAGGAAAAACAACATAGCAGTTGATTTAGCTGTAGCTATTAATATGTTTTCAAATTTGCCCAAAACATTTGGGCGAATAATATCCCTCTCGTATGCAGGTATAAATTGAGCACAATCATTTTTAGTAATAGATATATTAAAGTGATTGAACCAAAAATCTGTTATTACCTCACGTAATTGATTGTTTGAATATGCTACCCTTAATATTTTTTGATTTACAAATTGCCTTTGTAATTCCCGGAGTGGTTTCAAACCTTTTTTCTCCATATAAGACTTTATCAGGTCCTTGTACCGTTCTTTATCTTCTTTGTTTAATGTGTCTTTGCTTATATAACCCTCATCTTCTGCCATTTTAAGTATCTGAGGTAGTCGGGGATATTGTTCTGCAACTTCTTTATTTGTCAGGTTAAGTGCATCATAAGATTGCAGCCTTTTATTCAAATCTTCATCTGGCAAAGAAGCATTAAGCTGATTTTTAAACCAATTCTCAAGCCCCAATGCTTCTACTTTATCAATATCTCCCGGTTTAGCTCCATAAGTGAATCTGGAAAGTAAATGTGCTGCAGCCTGTCGTTCGGTAAGTCCCGCAGCTTTCCACGGCAACTTTATAGAATGTTTATCAGAATTTACCTGAAATGAAAAAAGAAAAATGCAAATACATATCAGAAATATTAATTGAATTTTACTTTCAAACTTTTTCATAATAAAGGTTTTGCAGATAATGATATTATGACTCATGACCTGTATTAAAGTTTAATAGTTAATTTGAATAAAACCCATTGATATAAGTAACACAACAAAAATCTAATTTTACCAACTTATAAAATCTGAACAAATAAGTTAGTGAAAATGTCTACTTACAAGAAATCGAGTTTTAGTAAATTGAAAATTAAATCCATTTTTAATACCCGTTTTTCACCTGTATTTGTAGCAATTTCTGTTGTTATTGCAATTTCTTTTATAACACGCATTGCACTTCTATTAAAAACTGGTCAGGGTTTTCAATACAACATTGTAAATTTAACAGGTTCAATCGGCATTGGCTTATTGTTTGATTTAGCAATGAGTTTTTATCTTATTATACCTATAATTTTACAACTTTGGTTTACCAACGATTTTATTTATTCTAAAAGATGGAAATGGGTTGCAACAGGCCTATTTGTTATCCTTATAATCCTGTTCTTCTTTACTAATCTGGTTCCCGCTGATTTTAATACTGATTTAAAAAAAGGTGTAGGTGCTTACCTTGTACTTCGATTTTTAATTTATGTTTTTCTTTTATTTACGACACTTGAATTAAGAAAAAAGTGGCGAACCGGTGTATTGTATTTTGATTTTTTTCTGCTCATTTTTCTTTTATTATTGAATGCAATAAGCGAATGGTTTTTTTGGGATGAATTCTCTGTTCGCTACAATTTTATTGCAGTAGATTATTTGGTGTACACCAATGAAGTATTGGGCAACATTCGAGAGTCATATCCTATACCTGCAATTATCCTTATCATTACTATCATCACTACTCTTATCTTTTTTATTGTCAGAAAAAAAATTAAAAATTCAGTTTACGCTGCATCAACTTTTAAAAGCCGAACGATAATATCAATTGCAATACTCTTTGTATGCCTTATTAGTCATATTTTGGTAAATGAAAACTGGAGAAAATTTAGCAAAAATGAATATGCTAATGAACTTGCCGGGAATGGTATTTATCAGTTTGGAAATGCTTTCTGGCACAATGAATTAGACTTCTATAAATTTTATAAAACCTTGCCCGATAGTGAGGCTTTCTCAATAGTGAGGCAAGATCTCATAACACCCAATAGTCATTACACCCATGATGATTTATACAATCTGGAAAGACAAATCACCTACGATGCACCCGAAAAAAGGTACAATGTTGTGCTGATAAGTGTAGAAAGTTATAGTGCAGATTTCATGAAAGCATTTGGCAACACACAAAACATTACCCCTTATCTAGACTCACTTGCAGGACATAGCATTTTCTTCAAAAACCTTTATGCATCAGGCACACGAACAGTAAGGGGTTTAGAGGCTTTATCATTGAGCCTTCCCCCATCTCCTGGTCAGAGCATTGTTAAGCGGCCCAACAATGGAAACCTCTTTTCTCTGGGGAGCGTTTTCAAATCTAAGGGATACATTACCCAATATATTTATGGTGGCTATAGCTACTTTGACAATATGAAAAACTTCTTTGGCAACAATGATTATGAGGTTATAGACCGTGACGCACTGAAGGAAAATGAAATCCATTATCAAAATATTTGGGGAGTAGCAGACGAAGATCTTTTCACCCTTGCCGGCAGAACTTTGGATAATAATTTCGCAAAAGGAAAACCTTTTTTCTCACAGATAATGACTGTGTCTAACCACAGGCCCTTTACATATCCTGCGGGTAGAATTGATATTGACCCTGCAACACAAAGTCGAGAAGGTGGTGTAAAATATACTGACTATGCCATTAACCGTTTTCTCAAAGAATCATCATCTAAACCATGGTATGACAGTACTATATTTATTATTGTTGCAGACCACTGCGCCGGTAGTGCAGGCAATGTTGAATTACCTGTTACAGGCTATCATATCCCCATGCTAATCTTTGCACCGGGCATTATCAAAACACCTCAAATTATAGATAAAATGGTAGCTCAAATAGATATTGCCCCAACAATATTGGGTATGCTTCATTTTAATTATAAATCTAAGTTTTTTGGGCAAGATATATTCAATCTTCCGCAAGGAAAAGAAAAAGCATTCATTAGTACTTATCAGGGATTGGGATATTTAGAAAATGGCAACTTATTAATACAAAGCCCGGTAAAAAAAATCAAACAGTTTAAACCCAACTTTTCAAATGGGACTGCCGAACAGATAAATGTAGATCAATTGTTTTTGAAAAAAGCTATAGCTTATTATCAGGTTGCAAGTTGGTTGATAAAACACAGAAAATATACAAAATAATAATATAGGAATGAGTAACTAACCCAGATTTATTTATAGTTTACTATTCCTCTATCTTTCTTTTAAACATAGCTCCACTTAGAAATATTAAAATTTGTAAAATAAGTAAAATCAAAATAATTACACTTAGTATATTTTGAATTTTTTTTTGCTTTTTCTTTTTATAATCCTTTGTTCCATTAATACTTGATTCGCTATAAAACAAAAATTTATTAAATGTTTTTCTTTTACTTTTTATGGTTATGAAATGAACAACTTTAATAAAAAAAAGTGAAAATATTATTATAAAATTATACCCTACAATATTAAATATTACACCTTCATTCATAAGCTGGTAAATAATGATTCAAAATGAGCGAATCTTATCTGAGCAATATTATTGAAATTTTTATAATAATAAAAAAAAGGATAGTGAAATAAAATATTTATTCATCTATATGATAGTATTCCCGAGATAATATTAATGCTAAGGGCTAAAATTATGGTGTTGAAAAGAAATGATAAACATCCATGTAATAATGCTAAATGTCTAATTTTCCGACTAGTAATTGAAATATCTGAAACCTGAAAAGTCATTCCTAAGACAAATGAGAAATAAGCAAAATCTAAATAATCGGGTTCTCTTTCTCCAGGAAAGCTTAAGCCTTTTCCAATAATTTTTGAATTTTGAAATTGTGATTTAATATAGTATAAATGCGCATACCTAAGTGTAAATTAGGTGTGAACTAGGATCCATGAGCAAAATACGGAAGCAAAAGCTATTATTAATTGATAATTGTAAGCATTTATTTTACTGTTTGGTATACCCTTTAATAAAACGAAAATTCCTGCAAGACTAGATATAGCAGCAAAAAGAATAATTAAGAATATATAAGAACCTGTACTATCCTCTTCATCAGCTCTATTTTTTACATCTATTGGATGGTAAAAAAAAATTACTATCCACGAAAAAAATAAATATGAAATGACAAAAGTTAACCAGGTAATCATTGATATTAAAATTAAAGAATGCAAAGACCTGTTTAAATAACAAATAGAAAATGCAGAAAAAAGTCCGACAATAAGCCGAAATTTACGGTTTGTAATTATATAAAACAATTTATTATCTGTAATTTGCATATTGTTTATGATGTTTATTAATTTATAAATATTATAAAAAAAAATGTAACTATTTTTTCCATATTCTGGTTTCATTTAAGACTTTGGAATAAATTTTGAATAAATAAATCATTAGTTTCGTGCTTGTATTATTTAAATAAATTTGTATAACAAAACCCTTAAAACCTTAGTTATGAGTTTTTCTTCAGAATTTAAAGAGTTTGCCATTAAAGGCAATGTAATGGATTTAGCCATAGGTGTAATTATTGGTGCTGCCTTTGGAAAAATCGTGGATTCATTGGTTACTGACGTTATTATGCCTATTGCTGGTATTATTGTTGGCCCAAAAGGATTTACAAATTCTTATATGGTATTAGGTAGTAGTGATAAATATGCGGAGGGTATGTCATTGGAAGATGCCCGCAAATCTGGTGCAAACATATTGGCTTGGGGAAATTTCCTAACCGTTGTAATTGACTTTTTTATTATTGCAATGATAATATTTATGTTAGTAAAAGCAATGAATAAGTTAAGAAAGAATGAAGCACCCGCAGCATAAGATTTATAAATAACAATAAAAAAAGCACTGCTGTTGCAGTGCTTTTTTTATTGTTATTTCAATCATAATCTAAATATTTCATTTAAGAGCCCTGCAAGTCTTACCCCGCCTTTTAGTAACTGTTGATTCAATGTTTCAAGTATTTTATAATTGTAATTATAACCAAGTTTATCATTAGGTTTTATGTCAACATGAATTTGTTCACTTAATTGATAAGATTCAAAGAACCACTTATCAATAGAATCGCTTTGCCAGTTCATTTTTTGGTTATTTGTGACAAAGTTGATAGACCTCACATATTCACTGTAGCTCAATTTTTGATGGTCAATCAATTCTTCATCCCAAATTTTGTGCATATTACTGGGTTCACCAAACCATGTAACTTTTAAATCGTTACCTCCCCTATCTCCTTTTCGACTTACATGCAAGGGCTGATGTACATCTCCCACTAAATGTATTAAAAATCTCAAATACATCAACTTCTCTTTTTGAGCTAGATTTTTATTTTTAAGTTGATTGACCAAAAAATGAATCTTGTTATAAGCATTGGGTAAAGTATCAGCATTTAATGAATCAAGAAGAGGTGAAAATGTAAGATTAGCACTAATGTCAACATAGTGCCATACATTAAAACTCTTGTATCCTGTATCAGATTTTATAAAATCCGGCCAATTGCTAGCCATTGCAATACTCTCATTTCCTAGTATTAATTGAACTTCCTTTTTTGCCTTGGCATTAAGATAAGAATTTGCAATTTCTCCTACAATTCTGTGCCCCTGCATACCCCATGCTTTTGCTTCTGAATATTTAAGTTGAACAAATGCAAACAGTATAATAAATCTAAAAGTAAGTTTTATCATCAAGATTAATTTTTCTCAAAAGTAAACCACAAACTGTTCAATAAACACATGAAATAATCCATTAAATTATGTTTTCACAATTCCATAACTGCATTTTATAAAATTAGGTAGTAGTCAAACTCCAATAATACCAGAACTCCAATTAATCTTCCACTTTTCTGTGCAGGTATTCAGAATAATCAGGTATTTGAATAGAGTAATCAATGTCCATAAGTGGAGAATTTAGAATAAAATCAGCTGTAGATCGATCACAAGCAATCACAATATTCCAGGCAGTAGCAACACGCAAAAGAGCTTTTACATCACTGTCATGTGCATGCGCTTCAAGTGGATCCCAAAAGAAAATTATCAAATCCAACAAACCTTCAGCAATCAAGGCTCCAAGTTGTTGGTCACCACCCAAAGGGCCACTTAGTACTTTCCTTATTGGAATTTCTAAAGCCTCCTCTAACATATTACCTGTTGTTCCTGTCGCAACAAGGTTATGATTTATTAGAATTCGTTTATTGCAGATAGCCCATTCAATTAAATCTTTCTTTTTGTGATCATGTGCTACAAGCGCAATATTCTTTAAAGATCCTATGATTCTTATTTTCTGCATTTAGAAAAATATTTATGCTAAGAATATTACACAAAAACTAAATGTTCCAATTTAGAGTTTATTAATTGACAGTAATTTTGAAAATATAAAGAAGTAAACTATTAATAATAATTTGAAAATAATTCAATGTTCTTTTTTTCAGCATCTTCAATTTCTAAAAAAGATGATAAAATATCAGCTTTCCCTCTTCTAATACATACGTTATGTTCATAATGAGCTGATGGTTTACCATCTTTGGTCCTTACTGTCCAGCCATCCACATCATAAAAGACTTCTTTAACCCCGAGGTTTATCATTGGCTCAATAGCTAGTACCATCCCTTCTTTTAATTTAGGTCCATTCCCTCGTTTTCCAAAGTTAGGAACTTGAGGATCTTCATGAAGACTTCTACCCAAA
Source organism: Segetibacter sp. (assembly GCA_043736115.1). Classification (GTDB taxonomy): domain Bacteria; phylum Bacteroidota; class Bacteroidia; order Chitinophagales; family Chitinophagaceae; genus Segetibacter. The sequence continues at coordinate 18,147 of JAYTDC010000135.1, forward strand.
CCATGACCAACAAGTTCCCTTACAACACCATATCCATTTCGTTCCGTGTACTCTTGTATAGCATATGCTATATCCCCAATCCTATTACCATGATGTGCTTTTTCAATTCCTTTGTACAAAGACTCTTTTGTAATTTTCATAAGTTTAGCAACATCTTGCCCCGGATCACCAATTGCAAAAGTATAAGCACTATCACCATGAAATCCATTCATAAATACCCCAAGATCTACTGAAACTATATCCCCTTCTTTTAAAACATTGTTATTTGGAAAACCATGAACGACCGCATCATTTACAGAAATACAGGCCGTATAGGGATAGCCTTTATATTTATAAAAATTAGGAACTGCTTTGTTATCACGAATAAATTGATCGGCAATACTATTAGCCTGCATTGTAGTTACTCCAGGTTTTAAAAATTTAGCAACTTCTGCAATAACTTTACCAACAAGTAAACAACTTTCCCGCATTATAGCAATCTCTGCTTCTGTTTTATAAAATATCATATTTCGTGGTCTGGTCATATTAAAAACAAACCTGCTAAAAAATTAGCAGGTTTGTCATATTTAAAATATAAGATTATAATTTTATTCTTAAACGGATGCAGTTGTCATCTGTTGCCTTCCCTGAATTCTACCACTATCCATCAAACCATCATATTGTCTCATCATTAAATGTGTTTCAATTTGTTGAAGAGTATCTAAAATTACTCCAACCATAATTAACAATGAAGTACCTCCAAAGAAAGATGAAAACTGTGAAGTAACCCCTAGCCTTTGAGCAAAGCCAGGTAAAATACCAACCAATGCGAGAAACACAGCTCCCGGTAGAGTAATTTTATCCATAATGGCACCAATGTAATCTGAAGTTGGTTCTCCTGGCTTAACACCTGGAATAAATCCATTATTTCTCTTTAAATCTTCACCCATTTGCTTAGGGTTGAAGATTAAGGCAGTGTACAAGAATGTAAAAGCAATTACCATTACAGAATAGACCACCATGTACCAAAAATTACTATGGTCACCAAATACTTTGGCTATGCCTTTACCACTTTCAGTAAACGAAAAAAGTGTAGGAAGGAACATAATAGCTTGGGCAAAAATGATTGGCATAACACCAGCCATATTAACTTTTATAGGCAAAAATTGTCTTGCGCCCCCTAATTGTCTGTTACCAACAATTTGTTTAGCATAGCTGACAGGAATTTTTCTAACACCTTGAACCAATATAATAATTCCCATAATGATTGCTATAAAAATGGCAATTTCAACAAGAAAAATTAATAAACCACCTCCACCACGGGCTTGCTTAGCACCGAATTCCTGGATAATTGCTTGAGGAAAACGTGCAAGTATACCCACCATAATAATAATAGAAGTACCATTGCCTAAACCTTTGTCTTGAATCTTTTCACCTAGCCACATTACAAACAAAGTACCCGCCGTTAATGTAATTATGGTAGATACAGTAAAAAAATCTTTATATGCAGGTATTATTGCCTCAACATATCCAGGACCGTTTAAATAGGCAACGTAAGCACTTGCTTGGAATGCAGTAACAATTACAGTTAGATATCTTGTCCATTGATTAATTTTTTTGCGACCACTGTCCCCTTCTTTTTGAACTTTTTGCATCTGAGGTACCAATATGGTCATCAATTGCATAAAGATAGAAGCAGAAATGTAGGGCATAATTCCTAAAGCCAAAATAGATGCTTGAGAAAATGCTCCACCTGCAAAAGTGTCAAATAAACCTAATAATCCATTTTTTGATGCATTTGCCTGGGCACTTGCTAATAAATTTGGATTTAGGCCAGGTAATACTATATGGGTGCCCAAGCGATAGGTAAATACAAGCGCAAGAGTAATTAAAATTTTACTACGCAGTTCATCTATCGACCAAATATTCTTGAGGGTTTGAATAAATTTTTTCACTTTTTAAATTAAATTGTAAGTATTATTTCACTTAAACCAAAAAACGCATCTAATGATGCGTCAGGCAAATATCGTTAAAATTAGCGAACAATTTCAACGCTGCCACCAGCAGCCTCTATAGCTACTTTGGCTTTTTCACTTATCGCATTAACTTTAAAGGTTACAGCAGATTTTATTTCTCCATTACCTAATACTTTAATAACATCTGTTTGACCAATTAACCCATTGATATAAAGATTCTCCGGATTTATTTCGGTGAAACCATATTTTTCGATTAAACTTTCAATCTGACCTAGATTCAGAACTTTATACTCAACACGATGCGGATTTTTAAACCCACGTTTTGGAATTCTTCTTTGGATAGGCATTTGGCCACCTTCAAACCCTACTTTAGTTTTATATCCCGCACGGCTTTGGCCACCTTTATTACCTTTAGTTGATGTTCCACCTTTACCAGATGCTTCACCACGACCTATTCTTTTCTCCTTGTGAACTGCACCTTTTGCTGGCCTTAATGTATGTAATTTCATTTTATTTTAATTTTTACTTACGGGGTGTTTTCCCCTCGCTTAATAACTTTTTATGAGGATGGTAATTGAGGCTTGGATGTTAAGCCTAACCTGCAACCTCTTCTACTTTTATTAAATGGTTTACTCTTCTAACCATTCCCAGTATTTGAGGTGTAGCTTCAACTTCTACATTTGCATTCATCTTTTTCAAACCCAATGCTGCAACTGTTCTTTTTGCAGTTTCCGGTCTGTCAATTACACTTTTTACCAGTGTTATTTTTATCTTTTTCATAATAATGATAGTAAGAATTCTGTATAAAATCTATATTCTTGTAGCAAACTTAACCGCGTTAGTTAAGGAAGCAAAGCATCTATGCAGAAAATACTTTTTTAAGACTTATTGTTCTTGTTTTTGCAATAGTGATAGGCTCTCTTAGCATGGCTAAAGCTTTGAAAGTAGCTTTAACTACATTATGCGGATTTGCAGAGCCAAGGCTCTTTGCTAATACATCGGTTAAACCTGCACTTTCTAATACAGCTCTCATACTTCCTCCGGCTAATACACCGGTACCATGTGCAGCCGGCTTAATTAAAACTTTTGCAGCACCTTCCTTAGCAAGTTGGTCATGAGGTATTGTACCATGCATAACCGGAACTTTAATAAGGTTCTTTTTAGCATCTTCAATACCCTTAGTAATAGCTTCCTGAACTTCCTTAGCTTTTCCTAAACCATGTCCTACGACACCATTGCCGTTACCAACAACAACCAGGGCAGAAAAACTGAAAGTTCTACCGCCTTTAGTTGTTTTCACAACACGGTTAATAGAAACTACCTTCTCTTTTAATTCAAGATCTCCACCCTTTACTTTATTTAAAATTGCATTTGACATTTTATATAAATCAAAATTTAAAAAAACGATTATTTAGAATTGTAAACCACCCTCTCTTGCACCATCAGCAACAGCTTTCACTCTTCCATGGTATAAATTTCCACCTCTATCAAAAATACATGTTGTTATACCAACAGACTGTGCTTTAATAGCTATTGCAGCGCCAACAAGTTTACTTTTTTCTACTTTATTAACTTTTTGAGCGGCGATATCTTTATCTCTTGAGGATGCAGCAGCCAAAGTTGTTCCGGTAGCATCATCAATCATTTGAACGTAAATCTCTGCATTGCTTCTAAATACTGCCAAACGTGGCTTTGTAGCAGTTCCAGAAACTTTGCTTCTGATACGATACCTGATTTTCTGCCTTTTTATTAACTTATCCATTTTATATTTATTTTCTTCCCGATTCTGCCGGGATAAAAGTTATCAATTATTTGTTAGTAATAAAGTATACAATAATTATTACTTACCTGCAGCTTTACCAGCTTTTCTACGTATAAATTCATTAGAATATCTAACACCTTTTCCTTTGTATGGTTCAGGTTTGCGCAGGCTACGAATTTTAGCAGCTACAGCTCCTAATAGTTGGTTATCACTACCTTCTAACATTATTTTAGGATTTTGACCTTTTTCAGTTAAAGTAGCAACTTTAATTTCTTTAGGAACATCAAAAATAATATTGTGAGAATACCCTAAAGATAAATCCAACAAATTTCCAGTATTTGTTGCTTTGTAACCAACACCTACTAATTCAAGTTGTTTAGCGAATCCTTCAGAAACACCTTTTACCATGTTACTAATTAAAGACCTGTAAAGACCATGCAATGCACGGTGGCGGATCTGATCAGTTGGACGGGTAACATTTACATCAGTACCATTTACTTCCACTTTGATATCCCTATCAATTGATTGGGTCAAAGTACCTTTTGGACCTTTTACTGTAACCACATTATCACCTCCGACGGTTAATGTAACCCCTGAAGTAAGAATAACTGGTTGTTTACCTATACGAGACATAAAATAAATTTAAATTTTAAAAACCAATAGTTGATAGGATTCAGTTACTGTATAGAGAACTTAAACTCACATCAACCTTATATAATTCTGAACAGAAATTAATAAATATAACAAAGAACTTCTCCACCAACATTTTGTGCTTTGGCCTCTTTGTCAGACATAACACCTCTTGATGTTGATATTATTGCAATACCCAAACCATTTTTTACTCTTTCGAAATCTGCAGGTTTAGAATATTGACGTAAACCTGGACGGCTAACTCTTTCCAAACTACGAATAGCCGGTACTTTAGTTGAAGCATCATACTTAAGCGCAATTTTAATTACCCCTTGTTTGTTGTC
>JAYTDC010000136.1:0-3296 GCA_043736115.1 Segetibacter sp.
AGATTGAGCGTCTCTAAATGCAATTCTTTTTGAACTTATTTTTTGTCGAAGGATTGTTTTTACAATCATAAAGCCTTCCAATTCGTCTGCTGTTGTGTCAACTTTACTTTCGTCTGCTGTTTCTGCTGCTAATGCTGCGGCTTCGTCTGTTGTTTTTTGGTCGTCATCGTTTTCTTTTTTTAATGCAGATTTCAAACGTTCAGTAATCAAGTCGTTGATGTATTGCTGAATTGATTTCTTCGTCAGAGCCGTGAATTGCTCCATAAGTTTTGCTGTCAACATTCCTGGGTAAGCTTGTTTAGCAAAATGTCTTACAAAGCCGTCAGTTGGATTTTGGAATTCAATATTGATGAATGATTTTAGTTCGTTCATATATTTTAGTTCGCTGGCAGTATTTACAATGTTGTCAACGTCAAAATATGATTTATGAAACTTCTTTAACTCTTCAATTTGGTTGTCTTTAATGTCGGTAACATTAAATTCTAAAAATGGCTTTTCGTCCATTTTGTTTTTCTCTACCAAGTCTGTGTAAAACCTGTAGATGATACCATTTGATAAAAGTCCAAACTTTGCTTTTGTCGTATGGAAATAGCGAAACAGCTGTGAATTATGAGGGTCTAAATCTGCACTCCAATGTTTACATTCAACTAAAATTGCAGGTTGTCCGTCTTGCATTACAGCGTAGTCAACTTTTTCGCCTTTTTTAATTCCGATGTCAGCTATAAATTCGGGAACAACTTCAAGAGGATTGAATACGTCATACCCTAACGCTTTTATAAAAGGCATAATGAAAGCGTTCTTTGTCGCTTCCTCTGTGTTTATTTGGTTTTTTAGTTTTTCAACTCTGTCGCCAAATTGTTTGATTTCGTCTTTGAAGTCCATGATTGGTTTTGGTTTTATAATGGTTGATTAAAATAGTAGGGTGTTCACGAAGGTAGCAGCTAACGTTCGAGGCTTTGTGCAGTTGGGGAATTGACCAACAGTCCGCCCGGAACTGGAGCTAAATTAATAACTAAAAGCCGAAGTTAACCAACAAAAGCCCGGCAGAATTACGTCCGCCGAAACCAAAGCTTGGATATGCACTGCCGATGATTGCTGCAACGTCATGCCCCAATTGCACAAAACCTTTTGTTGTGCGTTCGGGCTTTTCTATTTGTCTGAACAAGCGTTGTGACACCTGTTTTGACAGTCGTGCCAACACTTCATTTCTTGGCTATCTCTTACCATGTCCTCCCCAAAGGTTGCTAAATATTGCTCTTTAGTTTTGATGAAAGAGTTTTTTAAATTAATAGCGTCTTGCTCGCCGCCCATACCGAAATAGGGGAAATGATGTAAGATGTGTCCAAAAACATTTTCACAATCTTGAGCATAAGCTCTTGTGTCCAAAATATGATAATGCCAAACCGTGTCCATGATTTTGTTTGGCACAATACCTTTTCCGAAAACCTTGCACAACTGCAAATATCTTTTGTATTCAATTTCTGCACTGTCGCATTGTTCATGTGTCCAATTTTCACCTTCTTCCGCTTCGTGCATTTTCATCTTGATCATTTCAAGATTAATTTCAGCAATTGCAGGGTCAATGTTTTTGATGTTAATTAGAAAAGAAATTCTTTCCAAACTAATTGGTTCAGGGTACAATAATGTTACTTGTTCCATTTTTTTTACTTTTTAAGTTTTGAATTTTATTTTTTAAGCCAATATCTTCTTAAGTGTCGGTCTTTGCTGCCTTCAATGGGTGTCCTGCCATGAAACATTCTGTGGTTGTCAATTATAAGAATGTCTCTTTGCTTTAAGTTGAGTTTAATGGGTTGACTTTCTGAAACTAACTTTTGAAAACTAACAAAAGCAGAATTTACTTTGTCTAAATCATTAACTAAAGAACAATGAAACTGTCTATTTTTATTTTCGTCAACCTCCACAAATGGATAACTACTTTTATCATTTTGAAATATTTTATGCTCAAAAAGTTCGACAGTTTTTAAACTTTCTTGTTGTTCAATAGGAAGTTGTAAAAATAATTTTTCTGCGTCAATTAGTAAACTGTCTCCGCCTAAATCTGTTTGTTTATAACAGTACCATGCTACAAATTTTGCACTATGATGGTCTGTGTGAAAATCAATACCCAATGCAGTTGTAACTAACCCTTTGCTCTCTTTTTTTATTATAACATCTGTTGTCATAATTACCGCTCCAAGGGTATTTAATATTTCCTGGAGTTGGTCTTCACTTTGATTTGTCAAATGAACAAAGCCCTTTTCTTTGAGTTCGTTTATCATTGAGTTAATTTGTTCGTGGTAACGGAGAGTTTCTGTAGCCTGACGCACAACGTTCGAGGCTTGCCGCAGGGCTGGTATTTTATAACTGTCCGCCCGGCAACTGAAGCCGATTGAAAAACTGAAGATGAAGTTAACAACTAAATGCCGAATAGAATTCGGTCAAGCCCGATATTAGCTGATAGTAGTACAACTGATGATTGTTATTCCGTCCGCCAGCCTTGCGGCAAACCTTTTGTTGGCAGCAGGCATTCTGTGTTCACCTCAACGCTATTTTTTTTCAGTTGTAAGTCTCAACTCTGTGATTACGTTATTAGCATTTTCAAATAAGCTAAGCCACTTAGAAGTTTTGTTTTCAATATTGTCTATATTTTCTTGAACGACATATTTTCCTTTATTAGTCAGGAAATAAAATTTGAAACAATCCTTGTCCGGCAAAGTAGTTGTGTCAACTTTAGATGATTTGTCAAGATAATTTTGAGCCATTGATACAAATTCTTTTGACGCCTTACTTACGTTTTCATGTTGTCCACCGCCAATAACGCCGCCGCCGCTACTTAAATACATACTTGCGTCACCAGTTTGATAAGTAATAAGTGTCATAGTTCCATCGCCTAAATCCCAATCCATAACAACACCGAATACTTTTGTTTGGTCTGCTGGAAGTGAAAGTTGAAGTTGTTCGGGTGTAACATTTAAAGCCATATTTCTTAAATCCAGAAAGTTATTGTCAGGAAGAGTATGCACTTTAACTGTGTCGCCACTTTTTGAAACGTAGTCGTCTGTCTGCTTAGAGTTTTGCTTGTTTTTGCAACTTGTAAAATAAAAAACAATTCCACCGATAACGATAAGTCCGATAATAAAATAAGCCATTTTCATTGTCCGCTTTAAAATTTTAGGGTGTCCAAACTGCTTGCTGCCAACGAACACGGCTTGGCGTTGTGGCGGTATTCCGTGTTACTTCAGCCCGGCAGCCGAAGCTAAATTAATGATAAAAAGCTGATGATAAAAACTAAAGCC
>JAYTDC010000137.1:0-5112 GCA_043736115.1 Segetibacter sp.
TCAAAATTTCCATGTTTGGAGATTTGTTGAAGCATGTGGTCAAAAAACGGTAAGCCTGTGTCAATGGAAGCACTTCCGTTTCCGTCTAAATTAACTTCAATGCTTATGTCGGTTTCAAGCGTTTTTCTGCTGACTTTCCCAATCCTGGGAATTGCTTTCAGGTATGTGTAAATTTCGTTCCAGTCTGTGGTAACCAATGCGGCTTTAGCTGTTTTGTCTTCATTGATGTAAATGGATTTTGTGCCTATGTTATTGGCTAATTCCAAATCTGTTTTTCTATCGCCGATCACGTAAGAATTTTTCAGGTCGTAGTTGCCATAAATGTACTTACCTAACATGCCCGTTCCAGGTTTTCTTGTCGGTTTGTTTTCATGCTCAAATGATGAATCGATAAAAATATCGGCGAACCTTACCCCTTCATTTTTCAATGTGTTGATGATGAAATTTTGCACCGGATGAAATGTTGCCTCTGGAAAAGAATCTGAACCAAGCCCATCCTGATTGCTTACCATCACCAACTCGTAATTCAGTTCTTTTGCAATTCTGGATAGATTGCTGATTGCATAGGGAAGAAATTCTAATTTCTCAAAACTATCAATTTGAAAATCTGCTGGTTCCCAGATAATTGTTCCGTCCCGGTCAATAAACAAGACTTTTTTAGTCATTTGCAATTTCTTTTAAAGTATTTATTAATTGTTCGTTTTCCTGTGATGTACCAATTGTAATTCTTACACAGTTTTTTACAACCGAATCCCGGTTTCTGACAATGATTTTTTTCTCAATCAGCCTGTTGTACAATTTATTGGCATCATCAACTTTTACCAGGAAAAAATTAGCGTCAGACGGATATATTTTCTGTACACAATCCATCAGTTGAAGTTGTTGTTTCAACTGCTCTTTTTCTATCATTATTTTTGCAACCTTATCGTGATATGCTGTTTCATTATGTAAAGCTTCCGAAGCTTTTTGCAGATTGAGCGTACTAATATTATAGGGAGCTTTTACTTTGTTATAGAAGGCTAATATCTGCTCATCCATATAGGCAATCCCCAGGCGAATTCCTGCTAAACCCCATGCTTTGCTTAGTGTCTGGATTACAATTAAATTCTTTTGGGCAGTTAGCTTTTCTATAAAAGAAGGCTGTGTGCAAAAATCAATGTACGCTTCATCTATGAGTACAATACCATTGAAGTTGCCGAGAATAAATTCAATGTCTGCTGCACGAATCAAATTTCCAGTCGGGTTATTGGGCGAACAAATAAAAATGAGTTTAAGGTTTTCGTCTGACAGGAACGGCTGTAAAGTGCTGCGGTCTATTTGAAATTCGTTGTTTAAAGATAGTTTGATCAGCTCCACTGCATTGATATTTGCCGACACTTCATACATGCCATAGGTGGGAGAAAAGGTCAATGCCTTATCCTTATTGGGTTCACAAAAAATGCGGTATGCAATATCAATCACTTCATCGCTTCCGTTCCCAATGAATATCTGGTTTGGATTAATCTTTTTCAATTGTGCTAATTGCTGCTTCAAAACTGATTGATAAGGATCGGGATAGCGATTATATACCCCAAATGGATTTTCGTTGGCATCTAAAAATATACCTTCTTTGCCTGCATACTCTTCCCTTGCACTTTTGTAGGCAGTCAGGTTCTGAATGTTTTTTCTTACCAAACGCTGAATATTATTTTCCATCGTTTATCTTTTTTAGTCGAATTGAAACTGCATTTTTGTGGGCTATTAATTGCTCGGCTTCTGCCATAACTTCAATGGTTTTTCCAATGTTTTGCAGCCCTGCTTTACTGATTTTTTGAAAAGTTATTTTCTTAAAAAAGCTGTCCAATGAAACACCGCTGTAACTTCGGGCATAACCGTTGGTAGGTAAAGTATGATTGGTTCCGCTGGCATAATCTCCGGCACTTTCACAGGAATAATTTCCTAAGAATACCGAGCCGGCACTTTGAATTTTTTCTACATTATCTTCAGCGTTGTCAATGGCTAATATTAAATGTTCAGGTGCATAATAGTTACTAAAATCAATGCACTCGCTTACGGAATTAAAAACGACCGAAAAGCTGTTTTCTAAAGCTTTTTTTGCAATTGCAGCTCTGGGCAACAAATCGAGTTGGTTTTGTAAAGCGATGTTAACTTCCTTAATCAAATCAATATGATTGGTAAGTAGCACTACCTGGCTATCCGCTCCATGTTCTGCTTGTGAAAGCAAATCAGCAGCTACAAAATCCGGATCAGCATTGCTGTCGGCAATAACCAACACTTCACTTGGTCCGGCTGGTAAATCAATGGCTATACCATTTTTTTGAACCAGTTCCTTTGCTTTGGTAACGTACTGATTTCCCGGACCAAATATTTTGTCCACTTTAGGAATGATCGCTGTGCCATAAGCTAAAGCCGCAATAGCGTGTGCGCCGCCCACCTTGAATATTTCTGTTATTCCCAAATACGCAGCCGTGCACAAAATCGCAGGATTAATATTGCCATTTTTATCTGGTGGAGTACACAGTACAATCCGTTTGCAACCTGCTATTATTGCTGGTATAGCAAGCATTAAAATAGTTGAAAATAAAGGTGCCGAGCCGCCTGGAATGTATAATCCAACATTATTAATTGGTATACTGTTGCGCCAGCAGGTAATGCCGGGCATTGTTTCTACAGGCGTTTCTTTACTCTTTTGTGCGTTGTGAAATGTGCGGATATTTTGCGCAGCCAATGTAATTGCTTCTTTTAATTCGTCGGATACTTGCAATGTTGCCGCCTCAATTTCGGAAGCACTTACTTTTATGTTTTTCAAGGTTACATGATCAAACTGCAAGGAATATTCCTTTAAAGCAATGTCACCTTCAAGCTTGACCCGATCAAGAATGTTCCTTACTGCTTTTTCCAAATCTGCTGATACTAATTCAGGCCTTTTACACAACTTTTCCCATTCTGAATATGGTGGATTTATTATTGTTTTCATGGTTTTTTCTTATTATTTTACAAGATCATTTTTTCTATCGGTACTACCAGTATTCCTTCTGCCCCTGCTGCTTTTAGCGCATCTATTATTTCCCAAAATTTGTCTTCGCTTATGACTGAATGTAAACTGCTCCATCCTTCTTTTAATAGGGGTAGTATAGTTGGGCTATTCATGCCGGGGAGTATTGCTGAAACTTCTTGTAACCTTTTGTTAGGTACATTGAGCAGGATGTACTTGTTCTCCTTTGCTTTGCGCACCGCACTGATTCGAAACAATAATTTATCTAAAATTATTTTTTGATTTACATCTAAATTTTGATTGGCTACCAAAACAGCCTGACTACTTAATATTTTCTCTACCTCCTGTAGGCCATTGGATAATAAAGTACTTCCACTGCTTACGATGTCGCAAATGCCATCTGCCAAGCCGATTCCGGTTGCTATTTCCACACTTCCTGTAATCACTTCAATGGTTGCGTTAATCTTGTTTTTATCCAGGTAGTTTTTAAGTATGTTGGGGTAGGAGGTTGCTATCCTTTTGTTGTTAAAATAGCTGGCATCTACATAATTAGTTTCTTTTGGAATGGCTAAACTAAGCCTGCAGGCAGAAAAGCCCAGTTTCTCAACAAGGTCGATATCTTTCTCACTTTCGAGAAAAACATTTTCACCGATTATGCCAATGTCTGCAACTTGTTGTTCTACATACTGCGGTATATCATCGTCTCTAAGAAACAATATGTCAATTGGAAAGTTGCTTGATTCGGTTATCAGTTTTCCGCCCCCATTAGGAAATTTGATGCCACATTCTTCTAATAAAAGAATTGATTTTTTACAAAGTCTGCCGTTTTTTTGAAGTGCAATTTTTAATTTACTCATTGAAGTTTTTTTAAAAACTGTTTGAGTAAATCTGAATCGGGGAATTTTTGTACCAAATAAAAATCCCGTTTGATTTACTCAAACGGGATTATATAATTTGATTTATATCATTACATTATCACGTCACTTGAGTGCAATTATGACAATGATGGTGATGTAACTGATAAAACATGTTGTTTGCGATTTCTACTACGGTGTAAAATTAGGAGGTTTTTCTTTACCAGCAATTTTTTTGTTTTTATGTAACCAGCACTTGTTGCGAATGACGATTTATTGTGGTGTTGTATTTTATTTAGAAGAAATGAAAGTGCTATGGTGGCTATGAACGAGCCTATCGTTATGATTACTGAAGTTGTTTTTCCAACGCTGCCATAAAGGTTTGTTTCACAAAAAACCTTGTAAAGACATGCTGTAAGCGTCTTGACCTTCTACTATTCCTGGCGAGGTATTATTCCTTTGTAGCTCCTGTTGTAGTAAGCGTTAACAGAAAAACCGTGTCTTCTATAGCTAATACGCCGTGAGGAATACGTTCATGAAGTGCCAGCATTTCACCGGTACTTAATTCAACAGATTTTTCATCTGTAATAAATTTTAGCTCACCCTCGAGTACATGTACACTAATATGACCGTTTGCTGTATGCTTTGTCATTTCAGCGCCTTCGTGAAGACCGATAAGTACAATACACAACCCAGCTGTTTTAAAAACAGTAATGGTATTCCGGTCACTTTCTTTCCATGCTGACTCTTGTTTCAATTGATTTATAAATGCCGGAATGTTAATAGAGACCAATGGTGCATCCAAAAGATGATCCAATGCACGCTGAGGCGTTGCTTCATTAAATTTTTCTTCCATCTTGCTTTGATTTTAATTTTATGAAATATTATCCTGTGGATGTATGATTGTTTAGCACCACACAGTTTTTATATGCCATCATCATCAATTATTATTCCCCTGCTCTCCGTAGATTAGTAAAGACCCTTGAAAGCTCTCCGTATGTCTGTGACTACGGAGGCAAATGAAAATCCAGACTCCGGAAGGGGCGGACAAGTTGTGTCTGGCATTTGAAAAACTACTGTTATAATTGTCTTTCCTATTCTTATCTTAGCTTAAATGTTTTAAGAGATGAAAGACGACGGCTACAAAATCAAAGGTTTATTACTAATTGAACATTTGACTGCAGCTTACGTGCAAAGGCCAAACTAAGTTTTGTCATGAGCATTAGTGCAGTATTTTAAGCATTTGAGCCTTGAATACCAGAC
>JAYTDC010000138.1:0-20853 GCA_043736115.1 Segetibacter sp.
TGGCAATACCGGGACACCCGATTTTCAAACAAATCTTACAAGACTTCACCATTTGCCTGTAAGAATTCATTTTATTCAGCATGTTAATTTTTTACCGATTATTACTGAAAATGAAATAGTTATTGATTCCATGTTGGGGACAGGCCTAAAAAGACCTTTAGATGGATTATATAAAGCAGCCGTAGAAATCATTAATAAATCTAAATCTACCATAATTAGCATTGATGTTCCAACCGGTTTATCTACTGACAAAACAATATATAGCTCCGTTATAAATGCTACACATACCCTAACTTTTCAGATACTAAAACTTGCATTTTTATTACCCGAAAATGATCAGTATTCCGGCGAAGTCACTGTGCTTGATATCGGTCTGCATCCCGATTATTTAACAACAGTTCATTCTATTTTTCAATTGACTAATCATGAATTTGTAAACTCATTATTAAAGCCCCGAAAAAAATTTGCACATAAAGGCAGTTATGGTCATGCACTAATTATTGCAGGCAGCAAGGGAAAAACAGGTGCAGCTATATTATGTACCAAGGCTTGTCTTCGTTCAGGTGCAGGATTGGTAACAACAGTACTACCCGAAGCGGCAATTCTTGCTTTACATTGCACAGTACCCGAGGCTATGGCTGTAGAACAAAGTAAAATTGTAGAGGCTGATCTAACCACCTATACCACCATTGGTTTGGGTCCGGGTATGGGCACAGATCAGGAAAGTGCTCAAATTGTACAATCCATTTTAGCTAATTTCAATCAACCCATTGTTATTGATGCTGATGCGCTCAACATATTAGCCGCTAACAATGAACTGCTGCATGAATTACCGCCCGGCAGTATGCTAACCCCTCATCTCAAAGAATTTGAACGCTTGTTTGGTGCTTCGAAAAATCATTTGGAACGTATACAGACTGCACGGTACTATGCTCAAAAATTATTTGTATATATAATCATAAAGGGGCATTACAGTGCATTGGTTTGTCCCGATGGTGAGGTGTACTTTAATAGCACCGGCAACGCAGGTATGGCAACAGCAGGTGCAGGTGATGTACTTACCGGTGTCCTTACAGGTTTGTTAGCACAAGGGTATGCACCTAAAGATGCCTGTATCATTGGCCTTCACCTACATGGCCTTAGCGGAGATATGGCAGCATCAGAAATTAGTCAGGAAGCACTAATTGCAGGAGATATAATAGATTATCTTGGAAAAGCTTTTTTAGCTTTATCAGCAACTGTTAACTAACTTTATTTTTAGCAATTTCCCAAAGTACTATGCCTGCAGCTACCGATATATTGAGGGAGTGCTTCATGCCTGATTGAGGTATTTCAATACAGCCGTCTGTAAGAGCCAATACTTCATCACTTACACCTTCTACTTCATTACCAAAAACAACAGCAATTTTTTGATCTCCTGTGTAATGCATTTTTTCAAGAGAAATACTCCCCTCCACCTGTTCAATTGCATATACCTGATAGCCATTTTTTTGTAGTTCGATTACAGCATCTGTTGTTGTTGGGTAATACATCCAATCAACGGATTCGGTAGAACCAAGAGCAGTCTTATTAATATCTCTGTGTGGAGGTTGTGGAGTATAGCCACATAAAAAAATAGCCTCAATCAGAAAAGCATCAGCAGTTCTAAATACACTTCCCACATTGTGCATACTCCTTATGTTGTCCAATACTGCAATGATGGGTGTTTTAGTTGCCATTTTAAATTCTTCAACTGTTTTACGCCCCAATTCTTCCATGCTAAGCTTTCGCATTGATCATTTTGTTTGTAAGCAATATAAATTATATTCCCTTATCAATTTACAGGCTTACCTTTTTTGTCAATTCCTTATATACCAATTCTTAATAATTGGCCTTGGGACTCACTTTGGTTTGCTGTATCTTATTTGGTCCTTTCCAAATCTTTCAAGTATTTGTCATACTCTTCCTTTGTCAAATATTGTTGTCTGGAATTATTAAAAGCCGGGTTTAATTGTTGTAACATAAACATGTTTACTCTTAAAATAATACCGGTACAATCACTAGCCATCCTAACATCAGAATTATCTTTTATATTTTTAAGAAATACTTCTTTAAGGTTGCTATAATTACGTGAATGCAAAATCAAAAAGGAATATAAGACCAACACCTTTGAATCATCCTCAGTTAACGACACAAGTTCTTTGTCTGTAGCTTTTCTACCTAGTTTCTGATACAGTTTAAAGTATTTATTATGGGTCTCCGGAGTACCAGCGAAACCAACCGGTGCACCTAAATGAAGTGTTTTCTCTCCACTTAATTCTGTAACTATTTTTTTAATGCTGGGTCTAATATCAACCCCTGTTGATTGTCCATGAGGCTTTAAAAAAGGAGTAATTATCAAAGCAAAAAGTATAATAAAATATTTCACAACTTTTATTTTATTTAATAACATAATACTCTATTTGAGTGCTTGTTTTTCATTATCAGATAATTTATTCCATACAACATCAAAAGGGTATAATTTGACTTCGATATATTCCTCTATATCTTTATCAATTTTGGCAGAAAGCAACGACCAGAAAGATAACTTAGTTGTTACCTTTTGATCTAATTTTTTTGAAAGAATGTCAATGATGGAAAAGTAATCCAGGCTTTTCTTTTTAACAAGATTTCGAAACTCCTCAACACTTTTTCCGTAAGAGTCTGTATCAAAAATATTAAAGTAATATTCTGGAATGCCATTGCGATAAATTAAAGTTTCTCCGTAAGAAAAGTCTCCCAAATTATAAACAACCTTTTTTTCAAACGCGAACTTTCTAAAATTAAATTCAAAACAATATTCTTTAAAAGGCCCAAGTTCAATAAGTTTATTATTTTCAGTTTGTTTTATCAAAATAGAATAGTTAAAGCACTACCCAAAGTTTAAAGTTAGTAACTAAACCTATATCATATTTAATTCTTTAGATAATAAATTGTTTACAACTATTTGCCCACTTACACCAACTCAATCACCGTAATTTCCGGCATAATACCCACCCTGCCCGGGTAACCGATAAAACCATATCCGCGGTTTACATACAATTTTTGATTGGCTTCTTCATACAATCCGGCCCATTGCCTATACACCCATTTTACAGGGCTCCATTTAAAGAATGGGGTTTCCAAACCAAACTGCATTCCATGGGTATGTCCTGAAAGTGTGAGGTCTATATCAGTGTATTTTGTTCTAACCTCGGCATCCCAATGTGTGGGGTCGTGGCTCATCAATATTTTAAAAGGATATTTTTCTGAACCGGGATAGGCTTCAGACATTTTTCCATACCGCGAAAAGCTTTTTCTTGCACTCCAGTTTTCAATTCCTATAAGGGCAATTTCATCACCATTGCGTTGCAAGGGAACATGTTCATTCAACAGTAATTTCCAACCCATTTTTTTTTGAATTTGCTTTAGATTGTCAAGGTTATTATGCCTTAGCTGCTCGTTTTCCCACATTATATAGTCACCATAATCATGGTTGCCTAAAATACTAAATACGCCCATAGGTGCTTGTAAACGGCTAAAAACATCGGTGTAATTGTGCATTTCTTCATAACGGTCATTTACCAGGTCACCGGTAAAGAGAATCAGATCGGCATTTTCTTTTAAAATCATATCCACACCATGTTCTACTGCTTTCTTATCCGTAAAACTGCCTGAATGTATATCGCTCAACTGTACAATTTTTAATCCTTTGAATCCAGAAGGTAAATTGTTGAAAGCAAGTTTAATTCGCTTTATCTGATAATTGTATTTGTTGGAGTATCCATAGGTGAGCAATCCAAAAAATGCACCACCAAATGCAAAGCCTGTCCAGCTAAGAAAAGCAGAACGGCTAAGATTCCATGCAGGACTTGTTATTGTTTCGCCGGAGTCTTCGGGCATAAATTTGCTGATAAGCCATGTAATACCACGTCGAACATCATCTAAAAGAAAGAATACTGCTGCCAATAATTTTGCTATAAATAAGCCTACAACAGTAGCAAATATGTAGTTACGGATGGTTTTGGGCCACGTATCCGTATCAAACAAGGGCATCATTACAATAAAAGCCATAGATGCAACAGAAATACCCCAATAAATGCTGTAAACCACTAACCTGGTTTTTTCGGATGCTCCACTTGCCAATGCCCTTACTGCCTGAAAAACATATACATCTAGCAATAGCATAATGCAAATGATAACCCACCAACCACCTCTGTTTCTCATTTCCTATTTTTTTGCAAAGTAAAAGTTTAATGTTGCTCACAGAAAATACGGAAGCAACGGAAATCTTTGTTGTGAAAAATTTATGTTTTTATGCATGGATTTGAGCTCACGGAAAGAACGGAAATGATAGTTTTTGGGAAAAACTATCTAAAAATATAAAGTCTATTACTTAGCCCCATATTGAAATTACTATAACCAATTACCTTTACTTTCTACCAAAAAGCTCCGTTGTTGAAAACTTAACCACTTGTATTAATTTATCTTACAGATAATTGTTCGGGGATATTGTATTTTTGCGGCGGTAAAAAAAACAAACAAACTCATACATGGGAAGAATAATTGGTGTAGCCAATCAAAAAGGGGGGGTGGGCAAAACAACTACTGCAATAAACCTTGCTGCAAGTTTTGCAGTATTGGAGTACAAAACGCTACTTGTAGATGCAGACCCACAAGCTAACAGCACTACAGGTGTAGGATTTGACTTGCATAATGTAACAAGTAGTCTGTATGATTGCATGGTTAATAATGCTACATCTAATGATGTTATTTTAAAAAGTGATATCCCTTTTTTAGATGTAATTCCTTCTCATATAGACCTTGTTGGTGCCGAAATAGAAATGATAAACTACCCTAACCGGGAAATGGTACTAAAGCAATTGTTAACAGCAATAAAAGATGAATATGACTTTATTGTCATAGACTGTTCACCCTCACTTGGGCTAATTACTGTTAATGCTTTGGTTGCCTCAGATAGTGTAATAGTTCCGGTACAGTGTGAATTTTTTGCTTTAGAAGGCCTTGGTAAGTTATTGAATACCATTAAGATAGTACAAAGCAGACTTAACCCTAATTTACAAATTGAAGGTATTCTTATGACCATGTACGATGGTCGCCTTAGACTGTGCAATCAGGTTGTAAGTGAAGTAAGACGGCATTTTGATGATATGGTTTTTAGTACAATCATTCACCGGAACACACGTCTTAGTGAAGCGCCAAGTTTTGGCAAACCCGTTATTCTGTACGACAGCGATAGTAAAGGCGCCATAAATTATCTCAATCTTGCCAAAGAAATATTGCAAAAAAACGATATGACAAGAATAACACAGGAAGAAAGAATGATGGAGTGAAATGCAAATGGCTCAATTTGAAAATGGCTCAATTTGAAAATGAGATAAAGTGATAATTAGATAATGTGATAATGTGATAATGGAGAACAAAAGAGCCATTGACCATTAAACCCAATTAACCCAATTAACCCAGTTAACCAATTAACAAATTAACCCAGTTAAACCAGTTAACCTATTAACCACTAAACGAATTAACCGAATAAATGTCAGGAAAAAAAGATGCATTAGGTAAGGGTATAAGAAGCCTTTTGCAAAATATAGATTCAGATTTAAAAACTACTGCAGGTACATTAAAAGAACCGGTTGTAGAAAGGGCAACGGGTATTAACCGTATTGCTATTTCTAAAATTTCCATTAATCCCAAACAACCACGTAGAGATTTTGATGAAACTGCGTTAAACGAATTGGCAGCTTCCATTAAGCTGCATGATATAATACAACCCATAACAGTTACCCAACTTAAAGACGGTAAGTATCAACTCATAAGTGGTGAAAGGCGTTTTAGGGCTAGTAAAATAGCCGGGCTTCAGGACATACCTGCATACGTTAGACATGCGAATGACCAACAGCTACTCGAACTTGCTCTTCTTGAAAACCTGCAGCGTGAAGATCTGAATGCAATTGAAATTGCATTGAGTTACAAACGAATGATGGAGGAGTTGGACTATACACAGGAACAGGTGGCGGAACGTATGGGCAAAGAACGAAGCACTGTGACCAACTACATCAGATTGCTAAAGTTGCCGCCCGATATACAGTTGGCAGTCAGGAATACCACTATAAGCATGGGTCACGCAAGGGCATTAGTAAATATTGACCATGTAGACAAGCAGCTTTATATTTTCAAAGAAATAAAAGAAAAAGCCTTAAGCGTAAGACAAACAGAGGATTTGGTGAGAAAACTCTATAAAAGCGAAACAAATACTGTTAAACCTGCTTCAAAAAACAATCTACCGCCTGCCTACAAAAAAATAGAAGATAACTTAGCTTCTTATTTCGGAACAAAAGTAAAACTGGCACACAACAAAAACGGTTTTGGCAGCATCAGTATAGATTATTACTCGCTACAGGAGTTAAATAAAATATTGGAGCAAATGAATGTGTCGGCAAGCTAAGCCCATGAAGTGTACCTTGTATTTTATTCTTTTATTTCTCTGCTTCGCAGCAAGTACAACGTTTGCTCAAAAAGGCAAAGACACGCTGTTACAGGTAGTCACAGATACTGTTTCCTATACAAAAAACCCATTTTTTGAAAAGGATTCGAGTTCAGCAGTAAATAAAAATAGCGGAAAGAAAATAACTAAACATGAGCCCGGTAAAGCAACAATAAGATCACTTATATTACCCGGTTGGGGACAAGCCTATAATAAACGCTATTGGGAAATTCCTATTGTTTATGGGGCTTTAGGCGTTACAGGGGCCATTTATCTGTACAACAACAAATGGTACAAAAAAACCCGTGATGCTTACGACATTAAGGTAAACCGTTTGCAAGACACTGCACTCATAGACCCCAGGTTGCAACCACTTTCACCCAACTCCTTACAGGTGTATAGAAATTCTTTTAGAAGAGACCGGGATTATTCTGCCCTTTGGTTTATCATATTTTGGGGATTAAATGTAGCGGACGCTACAGTTTTTGCGCATCTCAAAGCTTTCGATGTAAGCGAAGACCTTTCGCTACAAATAAATCCTGTAATTAACTGGAACGGCTCCAAAGGTATTGAGTTAGCTCTGGGTTTCAAATCTGGTACTATCAGGGAGCACCGTTTCATTCTACCCTAATAAGAATTAAAACAGGATTTAATACTCAAACTTTTTATTTCCATTCTTTTAAAATTTAAGAGTCTGAAAACGGCTAGTACCTTGTATGTACTCCATGAATAGGTAAAGCAAATTTCTTGTTCAGTTGTGACTTGCAAAGCCATGTGTATATTTGTTGAAGGACGGTAGTTTTTTCACAGACTGCCCGTTGGTGGCAACTTTAAAGCGACATTTCAAACTAATAGGAAAAATTATATCTTACTAATTAAAAAATGATTTCAAACAAAAATTTAGCACGAATAGCAGGACTGTTATATTTCATAGTTATTGCGACAGGTTTATTTGCAGAAGTATCTGTAAGGCAAGCATTCAAAGTTTCAGGAGACGCTTTGGCTACAGCAAATAATATACAATCGTCAGAAATGCTTTTTCGATGGGGGCTTGTGGCAGACCTTATCAATTTCGTTTGCGGATTGCCAGTTGTTTTAATTATCTATTTTTTATTCAAGCGAGTAAATAAATTTTTACTTCAACTTGCTCTAATATTTGTTATTATTCAAACTGCAATTATTGCGGTAAACCTGTTAAATCAGATTTCGCCCTTGTTATTATTGAGTAATAATGCTTACTTACATACATTTCAGCCCAACCAACTTGCTACACTTTCGCAATTATCACTAAATATACAGGGAGTAGGGTATGCTATAGGATTAATATTTTTTGGGGTTTACTGCGTGATAGTTGGCTATGTTATTTTCAAATCTAAAATGATTCCAAAATTTCTTGGTATACTTTACATCATTTCAGGAATAGGATACCTTATAAATAGTTTCACAATGTTACTCTCAAAGGGATTTGCAAATCCTATATTCACATACGTGGCTTTCCCAATTTTTATAGGAGAATTATCATTTTGCTTGTGGTTATTGATAAAAGGAGTTGACAATTCAAATGATTTTTACCCTAATGAATGAGCAAAACTGCCACCAACATTATCTGTGTAAAAAAACAAATAAATCAGGCAATATTTTTACAATAATTGTCCGGTTATAATACACCCGATTTTACCACATCAAATACCCCTTATCCTTTCGTAACTTCAATACAAAAGGACAAACCAATACTCCTCTTCAATATTGCGGTTTATTTCTATTAAGCAAACATCTCAAAGAGATAGGAACGACTAAGCTTCAATCAACCTTTGTGCAACAATTTAATTGAATATTAGCGGATAAAACGCCCCCTTTTCTAAATACCTAAAATATTCTTAACACCCGGCATCTGTTCCCAAAACTTAATATACGCCAACCTGACCGAATGATATAAGGATTTTATTCTTGCCTGACTTTTTGTTACCGGCCACGATGCAAAACCCGGTTTTCTATAAACCGTTTGGGAAGCTGCATCCACTATTAATGGTGAGTGGTAGATACCGTTCAAAATGTTTGTTCTATGTCTATGTCCGTTTATATGTAAGGTAAACTTGTTCATAATTTTTATTTTTTTTATGGTCTGTGACAAATTAATACTGTCTGCTTTTTTGAGGTTAAATATCATCGTGCTTCTAATAATTGAATCGATTAAATAGCAAAAGACAAACTCAAAAAGTGATGGCAGGGAATTGTAAAAAAAGCTTCTCTCAATGGTAGGAATCGTTCAATCCATTCTACCTATTCATATGAAGCAATAGCTTCTTAGCAGGTGAATTCAATATACATTGGCAAAAATAAGACCGATTAATAATTACGGGTGATTCTGACCGGTTTCTTAACAATTAGTTGTTACTGTGGCAGTTATTCATGGGGCAAAAAGTCACTAATGAACGTTAGGTAGTGGAAACATTTCCGCAAAAGGTCAGATTTTACCCAACATTTTTTTTAACTGTAAAGACCGTTAAATTCTATTCTTTTATACTCAAAATTTTCCCTTTGGTCTTAAACTTGAGGCAGTATAGTATAAACTATTCGTTATGAAAAAGTTTCTTTTCATTGCCATTTGCTGGATGATATTCTCCGGCTGTGCAAAAGATGTCAACACTCCTGTAAGTGTTTCTGAAGATAGCAAAACTACTGACAAATCCTCTACACTTACACTTGCCTATCCTGTACCACAGCGGGAAGTTGCAACGGTAGAATACGTGGCTGATTTAGGTTGGGTGCTCAATGCAGGTATGAACAAAGTACAAGTACCTGAAAATTTATCTAAGGAATTTCAGAAACAAGGGCTGCAGGTCATGGTGGTTTTTACCACAATTGAAAAAGGTTTAGATGGTCCAAACAGAAGCGGGATAACCTACATACACATCATCCGTATTGCAGTTTTAAGCCCTACAGATAAGTGATTAATTTGAAAGAATTAGGTAAAAAAATGGATCAAAATAGCCGAAAGGCTAAAACCTAACATGGTGGACGGTTCGACCACCGTCCACCATAGATTATTTATAGTTTGTTTGAAGAAGTATGTTCCACAAACAAGGAAAACATCTTACAGTATTAAGGCAAGTATCAGCGTATGATAATTGAGTTGATATGCATTAACACCTGTGTTACTTTTAGAAACCGATAACCGCAATAATGTTCTTCATTAAATGGCTTCTTCTTTTTGTAACATAAGATAAGCTTTAATAAAACCATCCAAATCCCCATCCATAACAGGGCCTACATTTCCTACTTCATAGTCTGTACGGTGGTCTTTAATCATTTTGTAGGGATGAAAAACATAGCTGCGTATCTGACTCCCCCACTCTATCTTTTTCTTATTGGAATTTACAGCATCTTTTAAAGCTTCGCGTTTGCGCATTTCTTCTTCATACAAGCGGCTTTTGAGCATTTTCATAGCCTTTTCCCTATTCTCACCCTGTGTGCGTGCCTGCTGACATTCTACTATAATGCCCGAAGGTTTATGGGTAAGCCGGACAGCTGTTTCTACTTTATTTACATTTTGTCCACCACTACCGCCACTTCTAAAAAATGCCCATTCCACATCTGCAGGGTTCACTTCTATTTCAATAGTATCATCTATAAGTGGGTAAACATAAACACTGGCAAATGAGGTATGCCGGCGTGCATTGCTATCAAATGGTGAAATACGAACCAAACGGTGAACGCCACTTTCAGCTTTTAAAAATCCGTAGGCAAATGGCCCGTCAAACTGTAGTGTTGCACTTTTTATACCGGCACCATCACCTTCCTGCAAGTCTAGTTCTGTTACTTCCCACCCCTGCTTCTGACCATACATACGGTACATACGCAATAACATTTCTGCCCAATCCTGACTTTCTGTGCCACCTGCACCACTGTTTATTTGAACAATACCGGCTAGTTCATCTTCGGGTTGGTTGAGTGTACTCTTAAATTCGGCTTCTTCAATTGCATTTACAGCAAAATCATAAGCCTCTTTGGCCTCTTCTTCTGTAGCCTCACCTGCCTTCCAAAAATCAAAAAGCACAGCAAAATCTTCCACCGCAGTACTAACTGCATGGTACATTTTGGTCCAGAATTCGCTTAGTTTAATCTCTTTTAATATGCTGGTGGCACGTACATTATCATCCCAAAAACCTGGGGAAAGAGAAAGTTGTTTATCATTATCTATTTTGGCCTGACGATTATCGACGTCAAAGAAACCTCCTTAGGACACCTACGCGGTCCCTTAACTCATTCAATTTTTCCTGTGTCATGCCGCGAAGGTAAGGGAGAATACTTTTTTTGAAGCAAATAGATAATTGATACAAAAATGATTATCAGATATACTTATTTTCATAACCCGAAAAGTGATGGTTATTGCAGAAAAATCCCCTAAGCAGATTCCAATTGCTCCGCAACTTCATCCATAGTTATTGATCCATGACTCTCATCATAAACACATTCTCCATTTTTAATGAGTAGTATTTGCGGACTTTCGTGATTAACGCTAAATTCATCAGCAACTTTATTACTGATATTTCTATGTGCTATAAGATCAAGATAATAAAAATCTGCGTTTTCAGGAAATGGGCTGCGTTCAAGGCGGCTTTTAGCCATACTGCTGATACTGCACCTTGTACTGTGTTTAAAAATAACCTGTGGTCTTGATTGGGATTTTTCTATTATTTCAAATAGTTCATCTTCACTTTTCAACGGAATCCAATTCATAATAATGCTACAATTAATATTTTTTAAGCCAAATATTATCGGTTAAAATACCGTGGATTGTGAGATGGACACCCCGTCTGCCTGCTACCGGCACAAGATGTAATAAAAATAAGGATAAAGAGGAAAACTATAGCTGTGAATGTCTTTTTCATATTTCTTCAATTACCTAAAATAAACGGTTATTTTGCACCAATATTTCAAAGATAGAAAAATTAATGAAAGTTCACTTCATATCTATAGGTGGCAGTGTTATGCATCAATTAGCAATTGCGCTTAAAAGAAAAGGCTATCAGGTAACAGGATCAGATGATGAAATTTTTGAACCAAGCCATACTAATCTTGAGCAGGAAGGGTTGCTTCCAGAAAATATGGGTTGGAATTCTGATACAATAACAGCTGATTTAGATGCAGTTATATTAGGAATGCATGCTAAAAATGACAATCCTGAAATAGAAAGGGCCCACGAATTAAAATTGCCCGTTTATTCATTTCCCGAATATATATATAACGAAAGCATACATAAAACACGTATTGCTGTTGGTGGTAGTCATGGAAAAACCACCACTACAGCCATGATCATGCATGTGTTAAAAATAGCCCAAAAAAATTTTGATTATCTTGTAGGTGCACGGCTAGAGGGTTTTGATCAATCTGTACAAATTACCGATGCACCCATTATAGTTTGCGAAGCCGATGAATATCCGGCAAGTGCAATTGAAAAACGTCCTAAATTTCACTTTCTATTTCCACACATTGCCGTACTTACAGGCATAGCATGGGATCATATAAATGTTTTTCCCACGTTTGAAAATTACCTTGAGCAGTTTGAAATCTTTATTGGAAAAATTGAGCCAAACGGTAAACTTATTTATAATCAATCTGATATTGAGTTAAAAAATTTGATTGAAAAAACCAAGAGAACAGATATTACTTATCACCCGTATGGTATTCCTGAAAACGTGATTGAAAATGGTAAAACCACAATAACTGTTGGGACTATAACCGGTCAATTAATGGTATTTGGCAATCATAATCTACTAAACCTACATGCAGCATGGTATGTTTGCAAAGAATTAGGAGTAAATGAGGAAATTTTTGTGTCAGCAATTGGTTCGTTTAAAGGAGCAAGCAAAAGATTGGAAATAATTACAGAAAATTCATCTTGTGTTGCTTATCGTGATTTTGCACATGCGCCTAGTAAAGTAAAAGCTACTATTGATGCAGTTAAGGAACAGTATCCTGAAAGAACCCTGATAGCAGTTTTGGAGTTGCACACGTTTAGTAGCCTTAACAGTGCGTTTATGAGCGAATACAAAGGTTCTTTGGAAAAAGCTGATCAGACAGTTGTTTTTTATTCGAAAACTGCATTGGAACTGAAACGTATGCCCGAACTTTCTTTACAAACCGTACTTGATGGTTTTGACAAATCCGGTTTGCAAGTAATTACTAATAGAGAGGGATTGCAAAATTGGCTTGAAAAACAAATCTATAAAAATGCATGTCTTTTATTAATGAGCAGTGGAAATTATGATGGATTAGATATAACTGCAGTAGCAGAAAAACTAATTCTTAAATAATTGTTTGAATAGTTGAAAAACCTGATTATTTTAACCAAATTTGTTAAGTCCTATTTATTATTACTGATATGAAATTACAATTAAAACGCCCTGTTGCTTTTATTGATTTAGAAACAACCGGTACCAATCTTGCTACAGACCGTATAGTAGAACTTGCAATAGTTAGAATAAGTCCTGATGGTAGTAGTCAGATAAAGCGAAGATTAATTAATCCACAAATGCCTATTCCTAAAGGTGCAAGTGATATACATGGCATAACCGATGAAATGATAAAGGATGCTCCTACCTTTAAACAGGTAGCAAACGAAATAAAACAATTTATAGAAAACTGCGACCTTGGAGGATATAACAGCAATCGTTTTGATATACCCTTGTTGGTTGAAGAATTTTTAAGAACCGGACTTGAGTTTACAGTTGATGGCCGAAAACTTTTGGATGTTCAACGTATTTTTCACATGATGGAACAACGCACTTTAGGTGCAGCTTACAAGTTTTATTGTCAAAAAACACTTGAAGGGGCTCATGGTGCAGAAGCAGATGCATCTGCTACCTGGGAAATTCTTGAAGCACAAATAGAACGCTATCCACAAATAGGAACTTCAATTGATGAAATATGTAAGTTTTGTGGAGATGAAGAAGTCGTAGATTTTGCCCGTAGATTTATTTTTGCTGATAACAAAGAAGTATTCAATTTTGGAAAACACAAGGGCAGACCTGTAGAAGATGTTTTGAAATCTGAACCACAATATTATGATTGGATGATGAAAGGCGATTTTCCACTTCATACCAAACAAAAACTCACTGAAATTCTAAACAGAACACTTTTAAAGAAAGTTTAAGGTAATTAATAAACGCACTCTAAATATATAAGCTATAATTGTAGTTTAACAAAAAACATAACCAACTGTCTTTGGAAAAAATAGTAATCATACCAACCTACAACGAGAAAGAAAATATTTCCAATATGCTGCATGCTATCTTTGAGTTAAATCAAGGGTACCATGTATTAATTGTTGATGACGGCTCTCCGGATGGTACCGCTACAATTGTCAAAGATTTACAATTAAAATTTCCCTCACTTTTTATAGAAGAACGAAAAGGTAAACTTGGTTTAGGTACAGCTTATATCCATGGTTTTAAATGGAGCATCAAAAAAGGCTATCCTTTCATTTTTGAAATGGATGCCGACTTCTCTCACCGTCCTTCTGATCTTGAAAGCCTTTACAATGCATGCAAGTATAATGGTGCCGATGTAGCGGTGGGCAGTCGTTATGTAGCTGGTGGCAAAGTTGAAAACTGGCCGTGGGACAGGCGATTTTACAGCCAAGGAGGTGCATTATACACTAGACTCATAACCTGGATGCCGATAAAGGACCCTACTGCAGGTTTTATTTGCTATAAAAAAGAAGTTTTACAAACCATCAATCTTGATGAGATAAAATTTGTGGGATATGCATTTCAGATTGAGATGAAATTTGCCGCCTGGAAACTTAATTTTAAAATTCAGGAAGTACCCATAACATTTGCAGACCGGGAAGAAGGCACTTCTAAAATGAGTAAAGGAATTTTAAAAGAGGGTGTATTGGGTGTACTAAAAATACAATGGCAAAGCTTGTTCAAAAACTATCGCAGACGTGTAAAGAAAATGGAAGATATTGTTTCTGTTTAATAGAAACTGTTCAATAGTATCAACAAAATTTCTCCATATTTTGATGCTACATTTTATCAAATCAATTTGAAATAAAATTTGCTCTATATTTTCAAACTATCTGGTAAGACACCACAGGAAATTACATTTCATCTGCGTACCTTATCTTTACCCTCATGCTACGGAAGCTGCACATACAGAATTACGCAATTATTCAGGAGATAGAAATTGAATTCTCAAAAAGCCTTAATGTCATAACCGGCGAAACCGGTGCAGGAAAAAGTATCCTTATGGGTGCTTTGAGCCTTATTTTAGGTGAAAGGGCCGATACATCTTTGCTTCAAAATAGTCAGAAAAAATGCATTATTGAGGGTTATTTTTCTGTAAATAAAAAACAGGCTGTTACTCAGTTTCTCACAGATAATGAACTGGATGCAGAAGATGAATTGGTACTACGACGTGAAATTACAGTCAATGGTAAAAGCCGCGGATTTATTAACGATACACCTGCTACACTACAACAACTCAAGCAGCTTGCATCGCTATTAGTGGATCTGCACCAACAGTTTGATACACTTGAACTGGGTGATAGCGATTTTCAACGTGAGGTAATGGATGGATTGGCTGGCAATGGTGATTTGTTGCAAAATTTTCAGGTGACATATCAATTATGGTTGCAACAAAAACATGAATTGGAAATATTGGTAAAACAAAAAGAAAGCTTTCAAAAAGAAGCCGATTATCATCAATACATTTTCAACGAATTTGATCAACTCAACCTGGAAGTAAACGAACTGGAAAATCTGGAAACTGAATTGAAATTGCTTTCTAATTCAGAAGGTATTAAAACGACATTAACCAAAGCATACTTTGACCTTAAAGAACAGGAACAACCGGTAGTACAACAACTTAAGATTTTACAAAATCAGCTTCTACCTTTTGCTGATTATCATATTTTATTACCCGAAATCATTAAAAGGCTTCAGAGTACACAATTAGAATTGCAGGATATTGCTGACGAAATCAATAACCTGAACGATGAAATCAACTTTGATCAGCAGCGTATAGATACGGTGAATGAAAGGCTTTCATCAGGTTATAAACTACTGAAGAAACATGGGGTAAAAACTACCAATGAACTACTAGTTATAAAAGATGATATCGCATTGAAGTTAGATGCTGTATTGAACATTGACGAGCATATTTCTACAAAAGAAAAGGAAGTAAAAGAATTGCTTCAAAAGGCTGAAGCATCAGCAACCAACATTTCCGCGAAGCGAAAAAAACAAATACCCGCTTTTGAACAAAAAGTAAATGAACTGCTTGTGCAGGTAGGTATGCCCAATGCAAGATTGAAAGTAGTTATAGAAAATTCAGGGTTGAATAAATACGGAACTGATTCAATCGAGTTTCTTTTTGATGCCAATAAATCGAACCGGTTTGAGCCAATACGTAAGGTAGCAAGTGGCGGCGAACTAAGCCGGCTAATGCTTTCCATAAAATCTTTGGTTGCACAATCTGTAGATTTGCCTACTATGATTTTTGACGAAATTGACACAGGCATAAGTGGCGAAGCAGCAAAACAGGTTGGCTTTATTATGAAAGACCTTGCAACAAGCCGTCAGTTGATTACCATAACCCATCAGCCACAGATTGCAGGCAAGGCCGATGCACATTTCTTTGTGTATAAAGAAATAAAAGGTGACGCTATAAATACCAATATCAAATTGCTCAACCGCGATGAACGGATTACTACCATAGCACAAATGCTAAGTGGCGAAAAACCTACTGCAGCTGCGTTGGAAAATGCGAGGGAAATGGTGAACTAACAATAAATAATTTGTCCACTATTTTGACGATAAATATTTTGTTCTTATTCTCTGTTTTACTTTTTTATGGTCACTTTGTGTAAACCTTCTTTTTAGCTACATTTACCACTTAATAAAAATATAAAAACCAACCATCATGGCTTACAACCTGCTCAAAGGAAAGAAAGGAATCATTTTTGGTGCACTCAACGATCAATCAATTGCTTGGAAAACTGCACAGGAGTGTTATGCAGAAGGAGCACAGATAGTACTGACCAATGCACCTATTGCGCTGCGTATGGGTGAAATAAATAAACTTGCCGAAGAATGTGGCAATGCACCTGTTATAGGCGCAGACGTTACCAACATGGACGACCTGAAAAACCTGTTGGAAAAGAGTATGGAACATTTTGGTGGCAAGATTGATTTTATACTTCATAGTGTTGGTATGAGCTTAAACATTCGCAAAGGTTTTCATTATACCAAACTCAACCACGATTTTGAACACAAGACCCTTGATATATCAGCAATGAGTTTGCATAGAGTTTTACAAACAGCCTATGAAATGGATGCTATAAGCGAATGGGGAAGCGTAGTAGCTCTGACTTATATTGCTGCACAAAGGGTATTTCCTGACTACAACGAAATGGCCGATGCAAAGTCATTGCTTGAAAGTATTACCCGCAGTTTTGGATACCATTATGGTGTAAAAAACAAAGTGAGAATTAATACGGTAAGCCAATCCCCTACCCGTACAACTGCCGGCAGCGGTGTAAAAGGTTTTGACGGCTTTATATCTTTTGCTGAAAAAATGAGTCCTTTGGGCAATGCTGATGCAACCGATTGTGCAAGGTATTGTGTTGCCCTGTTCAGCGACCTTACAAAAATGGTTACTATGCAAAATCTGTTTCATGATGGCGGTTTCAGCTTTACCGGCGTAACGGCTGAAGTGATTGAGCAGATGGAGAAATAAAATTTTTACTTTACAAATATATTGCCTGTCTTAAAAGTTCAAATTGACCTTTTGGACAGGCTTTTTTATTGTATATTCTTTTCTTTTGCAATAAGTTTTAAAAGACTGAATTTGTTATTTCCTGCTTTTTATAATTCCTTGCTCTGTTTTAGATTTTTTTTAGAAATGATTATTGTTAACATTTTTTCAAAATCCGGCTCTTCTAACGCAATATGAAAAATGCTTTGTAATATTGTTACGAAATTACTCGTATATGGCAAACCAAATAAAACCTACAGAAGGCGAATTGGAGATTTTGCAGGTATTGTGGCAAAAGGGTGCTGCCACAGTAAGGGAAGTTCACGAAACCATTTTACAGACCAAAGAAGCAGGCTATACCACAACATTAAAGCTGATGCAGATAATGTTTGAGAAGGGGCTTGTGTTAAGAGATGATAGGGCTAAGACCCATATTTTCAGGCCAAATGTGAGCAAAGAAAGTACGCAAAACCAATTTGTGGGTAAGATGATTAACAGCTTGTTCGGTGGTTCCTCCACACAGCTTGTTATGAATGCATTGGGCAGTCAGCCACATAGCAAAGCAGAATTGGATGAAATACAGCAACTGCTTGACAATCTAAAAAATCAATAGTTCATGCAACAGCTTGCACATTCACCTTTATTAACGGCTTTGGGTTATGCTCTGCTGTATAGTATAGGGCAGTTTGCAATGTTGTGGTTTGCTTATTTCCTGGTTAACTTATTTTTCAAATTATCTCCCCATCAAAAGTATGTAAGTGCTACTGTTGCACAGTTTGCAGGTTTTCTTTGGTTCATTGGCACTTTTATTTTTTTAAATGTTCGAGGAAATGAAAACCATTCTTTCCTAAATCCCTTTGCATCATCTCCGCTGTTGTCACCCACAATAGAAATAAACACCTTATGGTTACAAAACCTGATGCAGTTTGTTCCATATCTGTCAGTGTTGTATTTATTTGTTTTGGTATTTTTTATGGTAAAATGGGTTAACGCCTTAACCTATACCAAAAGAATAAAAAATATTGGTTTAGGAAAAATACCTGTAGAATGGAGATTGTTTGTTCGTGAAATGTCAATGCAATTAGGTATTAAAAAAAAGGTTTCAATTTATTTATCCGGCATAATAAATACACCGCTTACAATATGCTATTTTAAGCCATTTATTCTTGTACCGTTGGGATGTATCAATAACCTGACAACAAGCCAAATGGAAGCTGTTTTGCTACATGAATTGGCACATATAAAACGGTTCGATTATCTTATAAATCTTTTACAATCAATTATTGAAACTGTATTGTATTTCAATCCATTTGTTAGTTTGCTTAGCAAGGATATAAAAAAGGAACGGGAAAACTGTTGCGATGATTGGGTATTGCAATATCAATACGATGGTGCAATGTATGCAAATGCATTAATGGCTTTGGCAACTACCACGGCATCTCCAAAACTCGCTTTATATGCCTCGGATAAAATGATGTTACTTGCCAGAATAAAGAGAATACTACAGCCCAATAAAACAAAACAGTTGAAACCCGGAATATCACTCGCCGCAGTAATTATGTTTCTGTTGATGGGTTTGCTGATGATGATTAATCCATTAAATAATTCAATCGTAACATCAAAGAAATCACTGTTCGCTATTACTAAAAGTGAGCATGAGCAAGTTGCATTCACTAATAAAATAGAGGACCTAAATTATAGTTTAAACAACAAGGAAACCGGTATAAAAAAAGTTGTAAAGCAACAAGAGAATAAATCGTACAAGTCCAATAATACAGTTCCTTCACAACAGGATTATTTTACCAAAAATATTGAGGAAAGTCAAAGAGTAACGGACTATGCTAACGAATCTGTTGCCTTAATAATACCGGTAAAAAGCACAATTAAAGAAGTAAATCAAAACAATCTACTTACTGAAATCTCCTTTTTACTGGAACAGGCTTTAAATAATAAGGAGCTTACAAAAGCCGAATTAATATACTTGGATGCAGAACTTCAAAAGCTTGTATTACTTCAAGAACAGAACAAACAGCTTAACAATCAAGACGGAGAAGAAACAATTAATTTCCCGGCAATTTATGATTTATCTACAAAGGATTCAAAGACTCAAATCATACAAAATATCTACAAATTACTTGCTACAGTTAATGGTAGAAGAGCTAATGACAAATCCTCCAATGAAGAAATTGAAAAAATAATCATTATAGAATTACCTTGTAATGGAAGTGACACAACAAAACAGAAGATTATTATTACAGAAAAGATGCTGAAGGTGACGAAGATTTAATTCAGGTTACTTGCAAGGCCAACTTTATACAAATTCCCCAAAAACATTCAACATGTGTTTTCAGAATTGTTACTACCTTGTAACAGAATTGTTGAGTTGAATATGAGCTATCGTTATTGAAGCAATTCTAAAGTTTTATTACCCCCCTATTTAGATTTTTACAGAATGTTGATGCTTTATTTTAAGGTATTCAAAACCGTACATTCATTTTTTCTATCTGTGCAATGTATTTGTGAGGAAAATACTTGATAAAAAGGGTGAAAACACCGTGGAGATTCGTTTTACAGAAATAGATATTTGCTTTATAAAATTATTTTTAAAACACTAAAAAAACAACTATGCCAGTAAAAATTCTAGACAATCAAGGAACAACTAGTTCAGCAACCGGAGAAATCAAAAAATCAGACTTAACTAAAATTAAATCAGATTTTGATAACGATGTATCTGTAACTAGAAATACAGTAGGGGAAATAATAAATAAAAGAGTTTCATTTTATTTTGACAAAAATCAATTTCTTGAATTATTCAGGCAAAGACCAAATGATTTAGGAGTAATAATTAATATTGGGATACAAATAGATCCTACATTGGATATTTGTAGAAATGATGAAAGCAACAATATGTGTATTGTTGTTGAAACATTCGAAAATAGACTCAACAAAAATCCCCATAATGGAATAGGGGATTTTGTATTAATTAATGGTTATGATAACTATGGATCAATAAAAACTTTAGATACCGGTTGTTGTCCATCTTCAGAACCAACTATTCCACCTAATGTTATATAAGAAATATCAAAATGCCATTTCATTTATATTTATTGGGTGTATGTTTTTTTATCAGTCTTTATTTTATAAAAAGAAGTTCTCTGATAGATAAATGTACCCCTTTATTTCTCCTTGTATTATTCACGGTAGAATACTACTGTCATTTACTAAAACTAAATCACAAAGGAAATAACTTTCAATACAACATATGGTTTCCATTTGAATTTTCCTTTTATGTGCTAGTTATTAACTCTTCAATTAATAATAAAAAAAATAAAAAAATAATTTACCTTCTTCTCCTTACATATTTCATTTTCATTACCATTAATTATATTTTTTTTCAAAATTTAAATAAGTTTTCAGGTTCCTCATATTTAATGTCTGTAATATTACTCCTGCTTACATCTTTTATTAAAATGAAAGAATTAGTTATAACTAGTGTTATGTTAATCGTATAATGACGGATACAATTTTTTCAATTTAATCCGTGCTTCCTTATTTGTGAACTGCCAATTTATTTTGCTGTTTTT
>JAYTDC010000139.1:0-6114 GCA_043736115.1 Segetibacter sp.
CCATCCTTAGGTCCGTTATTGACACCACCATCAAAAATGGAAATAACGTCCTGAACGCTTTACAACTAATCGCTACTTTTGGAACTGAATAGTTACGAATGCTTAACTTTTTACTCAATAGTAAGTGGTTAATCAGGTTGGGAAAAGTAAGTTATGGCGTATATCTGTACCATCTTTTTATTCCGGAATTGTGGATGTGGATCATTACCAAATTTCAAAATAATGGCATAGATCTGCTTTGGAATAATAGGATTCCCCTAAGTTTAAAAACCCTATGGCTCTCAACACAGGAATTCTCATTATTAATGATACTGTGTATGTTATCCTGGACTTTCATAGAAAAACCAATAAATAATCTAAAGCACTTCTTTGGGTACAAAAAATCAGCATTTCAAAAAACCCCATAACATTAGTAATGTAGTATAATTCAGGATTAAGGTTTGCATCAAAAAAGGGCAAATAGCTCAATAAAAACATCATCATTTAAATTATTTGTCAATATTTTAATTGAAAATCAACTATTTACAAGGGTATCTGTAAAAATAATTGCCGAAAACTTCATTTTATCCAATGCAACCTGTTACTTTTGCAATCCTTTATAAATCGGTGGGATAGCACCGGTGTAATTAAAAACAAAAAATAATGAGCAAACTACATTTCACCACCAAACATGCGAACGAGGCTACCGTGCAACGTAACTGGTACGTTGTTGACGGCACTAATCAAACCGTTGGTCGCATTTGTGCTAAAATCGCAGCAGTTCTTCGTGGTAAGAACAAGGCGTATTATACTCCCCACGTTGATTGTGGCGATTTCGTAATTGTAACCAATTGCGATAAGGTAAAGTTTACAGGTAATAAGATGGACGAAAAAATCTATCTGAACTACTCCGGCTACCCGGGCGGTAAAAAAGAGGAAGTTGCAAAAGACCTGCTTAAACGCCGTCCTGAAGTTATTGTGGAAAGAGCTGTAAAAGGCATGCTTCCCAAAAACCGTTTAGGTCGCAAAATGTACAAAAAGCTTTTTGTGTATGCAGGTGACAAACACCCACACACTGCACAACAGGCTAAAGAATTAAAATTCTAAAACAAGTAGCAAGTCGTTTGTAGCAAGTATCAAGACAAAAGCAAAACATAAAGGTTTTAGTCTTACTACCTACTACTTACTATTAAAATCATACACACATGGAAAAACAAAAAAATGCCGTAGGT
This sequence comes from Segetibacter sp., assembly GCA_043736115.1. Classification (GTDB taxonomy): domain Bacteria; phylum Bacteroidota; class Bacteroidia; order Chitinophagales; family Chitinophagaceae; genus Segetibacter. The sequence goes on from JAYTDC010000139.1 coordinate 1,212, forward strand.
CGCCGTAAAGAAGCCGTAACCAGGGTTTTCATGAGCCGGGGCGAAGGTAAAATAACCGTAAACGATAAAGATTACAAAGCATATTTCCCACTGGTTTATCTTCAAAATCAGGTAGAGCAGCCATTTAAAGCGGTAGAAGCTACTGACAAATTTGATGTAAAAATTAATGCTACAGGTGGTGGCCTTAAAGGACAGGCAGAAGCTGCAAAGCTTGGTATAGCCCGTGCTTTAATAGAAACCAACCCTGAACTACGTCCTTTACTAAAAGCTGCAGGTTTACTAAAACGTGACCCACGTAGTGTAGAGCGTAAAAAACCAGGTAAGAAAAAAGCAAGAAAGAGCTTCCAGTTCAGTAAACGATAGTAGCAAGATATTAGTAACAAGTAGAAAGACAGAACCTTCAAATTGTATTTGTCTTTCTACTAACTACTTTCTACTTACGACTAAATTAAAATACTTAATACTTAAATACTTCCCTACATGGAAAATAACACTTCACTACAGCAGCAGCTTTTGGAGGCCGGCGTACACTTTGGTCACCTCAAGAAGAAGTGGAACCCAAAGATGTTACCATACATCTTTGCAGAAAAAAAAGGTATCCACATCATAGACCTTAACAAAACAGTTGAAGGTTTGCAGGAAGCAGCAGCAGCTATGAAATCTATTGCCAAAAGCGGTAAGAAAATCATGTTTGTTGCTACTAAAAAGCAGGCAAAAGAAATAGTTACCGAAGCAGCACAGCGCATTAACATGCCTTATGTTACAGAACGTTGGTTAGGCGGTATGTTGACCAACTTCAATACTGTGCGTAAAAGCGTAAAGAAAATGCAGAGCATTGAAAAAATGCTGAATGACGGAAGCGCAGAAAGCCTTACTAAAAAAGAACGCCTTACCCTTACACGTGATAAAGAAAAGATGGAAAAAGTGTTAGGTGGTATAGCCCAATTGGGTCGTGCCCCGGCAGCATTGTTCCTGGTTGACATAGGTCACGAGCATATTGCACTTGCAGAAGCCAAGCGCTTAGGAATCACAACTTTTGGTATGGTAGATACCAACTGTGATCCAAACAAAGTGGACTTTGCAGTTCCTGCAAATGACGATGCTACAAAATCTGTTGCTATCATTACCAACTACATTGCCGCTGCTATAGCTGAAGGTCTTGCAGAACGTCATGCAGCTAAAGATGAAGATGTAGAAGAAAACGACAACGAAGCAGAAAGAAAAGCAGCACGTTTACAAGCCGAGGCAGAAGCTGAAGCAGGACGTGGTGGCAGAGGTCGTGGTAACAACGCAGGTCCCGGAGGTCAACCAAAACGTCGTGTACCGGGTGGCGCAAGCCGCAGACCACAAGGTGGTGGTGGGCCGAGATAAGTGTAGTAGCAAGATGTTAGTAGTAAGATTTTAGACTTGAACAAAGCGATTGAACATTGCGAATATGTATGTCCAAGCTTTCGGAACACTACAGTGCATTATTGGCAGCCTGTCCCGTCCGAAGGCGGGATCGCACACTTATACTGCATCTCTTTATTGATCATTTAAGCGAACAATAAAATAATAAATAACAAAGACACTAAGTCACAAAGAAGCACAAAGCCCCTTAGTGAAACTTGGTGTCTTTGTGATTTAAAACTCATAATTCATAATTCATAACTCATAAATATTATGACCGCAACAATAACAGCAGCAGACATCAACAAACTACGTCAGGCCACAGGTGCCGGTATGATGGACTGCCGCAAAGCACTTACTGAAACAAATGGTGATTTTGAAGGTGCAATAGATTGGTTACGTAAGCAAGGACAAAAAGTAGCTGCCAAGCGTAGCGACCGCGAAGCAAAAGAAGGTGTAGTAGTTGCCAAAACCACCTTTGACCACAAAACGGGTATCGTAATTACAATTAGTTGCGAGACTGATTTCGTGAGTAAAAATGCAGATTTTGTTGCTTTTGCTACAGGCATTGCAGATGCTGCTATAGCCAACAATGTAAAGAGTGCCGAAGAACTAAACGAAGTAACCGTAAACGGTGCTAAAGTTGCTGACCTTATCAATGATAAATTAGCAGCAATTGGCGAAAAAATAGAAGTAAGCCGTTTTGAAAGAATAGACGCTGAATATGTTGCTTCATACATACATGGTGCAAACAGAATGGGTGTTTTGGTAGGCCTTAACAAAACTGCAGAAGAAGCCGGTAAAGATGTAGCAATGCAAATAGCTGCTATGAACCCATTGGCGGTAGATGCTGATAGTGTACCTGCTGAAATGGTAGAAAGGGAAAGAGCAATAGTAACAGAAACAATATCTGCAGATCCTAAAATGGCCGGTAAGCCTGCTGAAATGATTGCAAAAATTGCGGACGGCAAACTAAATGCTTTCTTCAAAGAAAATACTTTGGCTGCACAGCTTTTTGTAAAAGACAATAGTAAAACAATAGCTGAATACCTGAAAAGTGTTGACAGCGAATTAAAAGTAATTGAATTCAGAAGAGTTGCATTAGGTTAATTTAATCTCTATTATATAAAATCCCGGTTCTAATAAACCGGGATTTTTTTGTTTTTGATATTTACGTAGACTATTTGCGAAATAACAATTTCTCACCTTAGCCCATTATCTTTACAATCCTTATGAAGGTAGCTATCTACAGTCGTGGTTTAGATGCGGAACAAGAAGTTCAATTACTCACCCTGCTTGAGGAGTTGACACGCTTTCATATTTCTATAACCATTCATAAATCATTGGTAGGCCCACATAGTGCGGTCAGTATGCTGCCTGTAGATTTTACCGTATTTACTCAACACGAAGACCTTGGTACAGATACAGACTGCATTATTAGCCTTGGGGGAGACGGTACACTACTAGATGCTGCAATTCTTGTACGTGATAAACAAATACCCATCATGGGTATCAATTTTGGCAGATTGGGATTTCTTGCGGGTATAAGTAAAGAAGAGTTATCGGTAGCCGTTGAGGCTTTGGCCAACAGGACTTATGTAACAGAAAAAAGAACCATGTTGCATTTAAACTCTAATATTCCTCTTTTTGGAGATACGCCATTTGCACTTAATGAACTTGTTTTACACAAACGCGACATATCCCCTATGATAAAAATTCAAACTTATCTAAACGGAGAATTTCTCAATAGTTATTGGGCAGACGGACTAATTGTATCAACCCCAACCGGTAGTACGGGGTATAATATGAGCTGCAACGGGCCAATAATATTCCCTGAAAGTGCAAGTTTTGTAATAACTCCTATTGCGCCACATAATCTAAACGTACGTTCCATCGTTATACCTGATAATAACATAATTAGCTTTGAGGTTGAAGGACGATCAGATGAATTTATCTGTACTATGGATGCCCGTAGGGAAATTGTAGAAAAAGATGTTCAGCTGGCAGTTAAAAAAGAAGATTTTCCGGTGATACTTATAGGTTTGAATGAAAATAGTTTTATGTCAACTTTAAGAAAAAAATTGGCATGGGGTCTTGATACCAGAAATAAATAGCTATTTTCAACAAAAAAATAGTTTTTTTGTGTTTACTAGTGCGATAATTTTTTATTGATTATGTGTATGAAAAAGTCAGTCATTGTTTTTTTTACGGTTGTGATAATGGGCATTAATACAAATGCGCAAGATATGAATGCCTATGTGCAGCAAGGAGAATTTGGTATTGCAGCTGGTATAGGCAATTATTTTGGAGATCTCAATACACGTGCATCTTTGAGTCGCCCAAAATTTAGTGCGGGTGTTTTCTTTTGTAAACAATTTGGCAGTTATATAGGTTTAAAAGTTGCAGGCAATTATGCCCGTTTGGGGTTTTCTGACCTATACAGTGTTAATCCTGTACAAAAGGCTAGAAACTTAAGTTTCAACACAAATATTTGGGAGTTTTCTGTTAGTGGTAATTTTAATTTTTTTAAATTTTTCCCCGGAATATCAGGTTATGCCTATACTCCTTATGTATCTTTAGGGGTGGGCGTTTTTTCATACGACCCTTACGCCTACTATTATGGCGAAAAGCAATATTTACGTCCTTTGGGTACAGAAGGGCAGGGCAGTTCTGCATATCCTGATCGCAAGCCTTATGGTTCTATGGCAGTTTGTTTTCCATTTGCGGTAGGTATGAAATACAATATGAATGAGTCCATTAATGTTTTTGCTGAAATTGGCTACAGATTTACAACAACAGATTATTTAGATGACGTAAGCACTACATTTGCTCCTGATGCATTTCCTAACGGGCAGCCCGAAATTAACTACCTGCTAAGTGATCGCAGTTATGAATTGGGCGATAGAATAGGTATTAAGGGTCGTCAAAGAGGTAACAGTCAACAAAAAGATGCCTATGTACTTGCTCAAATAGGAGTATCATTCAATATTTCATCTTACAGATGCCCTAGGCCTTAATAAAAAAATAGTTTATAAAGTAAAAGAGGCTGTCTCAAAAGGGCAGACTCTTTTTTTGTGGTAAAAAAATATATCTAAATCTTAGATTTATTACTCTGTGTTGTCTTGTAATTTATGCACAAGAGACGAGCCTTAAAAGTTGTTTTCAAAACTTATAATCAGGCCCTGCCAATGATGATACCTTCTTCCTTGACGAACTCATACCTATTAATCATCCAGTTCGCTTTATCAACACAGGTGATAGATTATTTAGTCAACCCTCAAAAAGCCTGTTTCCCCTGATTTTATTGAGTTGGCTGTAACAAGTTTAAGAATTACTTACAAAGAAAGTTGAACAAGTGCAGAAAATCTTGCAAATTACTGTATGCTTTCTCTCAAAAAAAGACAAATCAGATGGGGATGTTCAATGCGATTGAATTGCTCATTGATCAAAAACATTCCCTTTTTCGTTTACCAAATGTAATTAATTGGGATTTATTCGAAGACCGTTTTAAGAT
>JAYTDC010000140.1:0-16628 GCA_043736115.1 Segetibacter sp.
TCACCAACAGGAGGAACACCACCTTACAGTTACAGGTTTGGTGGTAGTGGCGCATTTACAGCTACAAATACCTTTAGCAATCTAAAAGCAGGCAGTTACAGAATTTATGTAAATGATGCCAACAATTGTAGTGGATACTCTATTCTGACAACAGTAGGGCAATTATCCCCCACATGTTCAACGATAGCTATTGCCGGCAATAAATTGCCTGCCGAAGCAATCCCGACGGGCCTTGCTGTTTCATTAACACCCAACCCCACAAAAGGACAGTTTACCTTAATTGCATACTCTTCCAAAAAAGATGCTATACAAGTTAGGGTGACTGATGTTAGTGGCAGAAATCTTTACACTACTAAAGGTTTGCCGGAGCAAACAATTCGATTTGGTGAGGGGTTTATTCCCGGCTCTTATCTGATTGAAGTAAGACAAGGCGATATTTTGAAAACCTTAAAAGCAATTAAGATTAAATAAAAAATATAGAATAAAAAGGCTTTAAACATTTTTAAAATTTCAAAGTGCCTTTTTTTACTAATTTGATGAGTTGAAAAATTGATGTTGAAAAAATAATTGCATTCATAAATTGTAATAACAACTCATACTAAAGGATTTTGTATTTCTCTCAAACTTTAAGTAAAGTTTGTCGCTAAAATAAAAGGAGGCTGTCTCAAGTTTTGAGACAGCCTCTTTTATTTAATCAGAAATGTTTGTTGCGATAAAGCAATTATTGTTTCACAAATATTTGTCTGTTAACAATTTCACCTTTCTCGTTTTTCAGATTAAGTATATAAGAACCGTTTGTCAGGTTCTGAACCGGTAAGTTAATCGTATTGTATCCTTGAACTAATTTAGTATTGGATACCTTAATTACTTGTCCCGTTAGCATAACAATTTCTAATCTTACTCTTTCAGCTATTGGAGAATACATGCTATATCTAATACCTGAATGTGCCGGATTTGGATATACATTTTCGAATTCATAACTACCATTTGCTGAAACATTTCCTTTAACTACTCCGTTCATTTCTTTTGGCGAAGCACCTATAGCCAATTCACCCACACTAAAAGAACTGGCAGCTCTACCGGTAAAATCTGCAGAGTAATAACCTCCTACACCGGGTACAGCCGTGAAAGTTGCATTTAAGATAGACGTATTGTAAGGTCTCACTAATCCAAAACTTGTTGAATCTACTTTAAATACTTTGAAAGCTGATCTGTTTTTACCTGTAGCTGCTTCTACTGCTGCAAGCTGTGCATCGGTGTAGAAAATTGTGATATTGCCGTCTATACTTGTATTTACAGATGGAGAAACTCTAACAACTTTACCGGCAATTCTATATTTATATCCGGTTTCTCTAAATATGGATACAATATTATCACCACTGCGTTCAATATAAGAGTAAGTACAACCAAGATTTACGTTAGAATTATTTTTTACTCTGCTTACTACCTGCTCATCCTGATCACTTTTGAAATAAATATCATTGTAGGCATTTATTGTTTGTCTGGAACCTTGCGTACGGTCATTTTCAATTCCTCTGCCTACACCTGTAACTTTAAGGTTATCTACACTCACACTTACAGGACCGCCTGCATTTGCATCATTATTCCAAATAAATCCTAAATAGAACATTCTGTTTGTAAAGGAAGCGGGCATAGCCACATCTATACTGCCACTTGTTTCTGCAGCCGATGCAAATTGTCTTAAACCATCGGTTGTTAACTCCTGATAGTTTACACCATCAAAAGAATACATAACAGCCATATAATCAAAAGCAGGAAATTTATCCGGATCTGCACCTGCAGGATCAACTTCACCCTGTACCGTGTAATCAAACTTCAACTTAAGATTTGTTAATCCTCTGCCATCTACTACAGGAGTTTTTACAACAGTTCTGCTTTCACTTGCATTATTATAATTACGATTGGGTAGTTTTATACCTGTTAACCCATCTTTACCGGTAATTGCCAAACGATTATCAAATATACCCCACTGATTTTTTCCTGTTGCTAACGGATCTCCTGATGTTTCAGGTATTAACAAGTCTTCGGTCCATCCTGCAGGATCAGCAAAGCCATCTGCTCTGGTAAATGATTCATCCATAATAGTAACAATACCATTTGATATAATGGGTACTACATCATCATCAACAAGATTAAGGGTATAAGCTGTATTAACAGGGTTAGCACCAAGGTTTGTAATTGCAGCATTGATGATGATTGTTTCTGTAGGCTCTACAGACGCATCGCTATAAATTTTAACTAAAACATACAACCTTCTGGCAGAAGTAGCAGTGTTAGAAAGAGTAGCGCTTGAAATATAATCTACACCATACAATGCAGTACCACTGTAAGTTAATGTTGCAGTTGAAGATGGAGGCATCATGATAGGCACAGAAACGGTTTTAAATTTACCGCAACCTTTAACTATACCTTCTTCTCCAATTGTAGAGGTTAAACCACCTGTAAGGAAACCATAAGTCGTAGTACATGGTTTAACAAAAGCTGCACCAACACCTACTGCATACCATGCATTTGTTATGGTTTCAGCTAAAACACTGCAAGGGCCACCACCTATTTGACTTGCAGCGGCAATAGATACTGTTCTTGCTTCAGCAAATGTTGCAGTTGAAGTAAGCATGGTTTCCATTAAAAAAGTAACTTTTTCTGCCAAAGAAAAGCCCATTCCTTTTACACTGTAAGGATAGGCAGGATGCACGCCTGCAACGGAATCAGTAATGCCATCATCTGTGCCCGCATAAGCTGCATCGGGTCCTGAACCGGCACCTGAACCTACAGCTACAAGATAAAACCACTTATTCAATACTCCACTGTTATTATGAACACCACATTGGTCATTAGCTAAAGTTGGTGTGCAACCCGGTTGCTTTGTCCAATTTTTCCCTCCATAGGTATCCGGATTACCTTCGGCTTGCGGGCTATCCATTCTTCTTAACGGACGGGAAGGGTCGGGAGAAATTTGTTCGCCAATGTAGAAAGGCTTATATAAAGACGAAAGTGTTGGGTCTACATTTTTTATTGCATAATACTCAACACAAGCTGCCCATATATCACTTAATGCTTCATTCATTGCCCCTGATTCGTTTGCATAAACCAGGTCTGATGTAAACGAACAAACTCCATGACCAATTTCATGACCACATACATCAAGAGATGTTAACGGCTTAAAACCACCAGGAGCAGGATAAGACCCGTCACCATAGGTCATAGCAGTACCATTCCAAAATGCATTATCGTATGCAGCACCAGAGTGTATAAAACTTTTAATTTTAGCATTTAAACCATCATAACTTAATCTATTGTGTACATTTTTCCAATAATCATACACTATTTCAGCACCCCAATGTGCATCCCATGCTATATCATCATTTTCGGCTTCGTCTGTACCAACAGACCTTTTATGCTCGGGCAATGTCCAGGCGTTATTGACATCGGTAAAACTTTTTGCCGCTGTATAGGCAGGAGGAGTTGAAATGGGTAATCCACCAACACCATTCAGGTCATAAGTTTCAATACCATTACCACGGGTATCGTCCATTAAAATATATGTAGCACTACCGGGTACATAAGTTTCGCTTCCGGGATGGCTGCTTTGTAAAACCTGTCCGTTATTGGGGTCGTTACCGCTAACTTGTTTAACATAAATATTTCTTGTACCTGCATAGCGGGTTTGAACAGCTGTGGTTACTGACCCTGCAGGGGGTGGAGGTGGTGCATCTTCCACATGCTTTATAATTGCATCCACTAAAAGTATATGGCCATCTTTTGCATCAACATATACAAAAGAACGGCTTAAGGGTTTAGAGGCATAAATATTAAACTTATAAGCTAATCGTACCTCGGCAACATTTTCTTTGTTAAAATCCTGAATAAAACAAATTTCGCCCCCGGGGTGTGCTTCTTTCAGTTCATTTTGTAAAATCTGCCTTGTTTTTGTATCAAAAGGTTTATTTAGTTGTTCTGCAATGTCATCAGCAACATAGCTTGTAGCACCAACATGCTTTTTTGCTATGTTTAGTGCTTCATTTAGAGTTAATGTAGGTGTTACATCAACACTTTCCGGAATTGCATAAAAGGAACCGTTGTAAAATTTCACATTTCCATTTTCTACAAAAGCCTTGTATTTAGACCTGTCTACTTTTATACCTTTAAAAAATTGTTGGAACTCCAAAACGTCTGCATTATCATTAAGTTTTACAACTTTATCATTTTGCAATACATCAATACCGTTTCTAAGTTTAAGCAATCTTTCAATTAATGGCTTAGCCTGTTCTGCTGTAAAAGTTGTAGTCTCCTTTTTTAGCTCAATAAATGTGGGAGTTTTTCTTTGTGTCGAAAATACTGCTTCTTTAACTGCAGGATCAGATAACAAGGTTATTTTACTTTTTTCTAATTCATGTTTAGCAGATTGGGCTAAGGCATTGAATGTAATAAGTACGGAAAAGAAAAAAATCAAAAAGTTTAAGAGCATAAATTTTTGCCCTTTCGTTTTTTTAAATGGTAATAATCCCCGCGATTCTTTCGAATGGATCATCCGGTTGTTATTTAAAACCGATGATGAAAGATAAATTTGTTGCATAAAAAAAATTGTTTGAAAAATGATAAAATGAAATGCTAAAATTTTTCTTTCTAAAACTATACCTAAGCATTTTTACATTAAAAAAACAATATAATTATCTTAAATAATCAATAATTTATAGATATAGTTCTAATACTATTTGAATAAAAAAATAAATAATTCTGTTTTATAAGTATGGATTAAGCGTAAAGCAAGGTTAAACAAACAAGGTTAGTGTAGAATAAAATAAACACCTATCAGAATTATGCGAAAAGAATTTCTCAAACCTTGTTTCAAAAAGTTCATACCATTAATAAAAGGATAAGACTTGTAAGTTATTTTAATAAATAAAAAAGAGAAAAGAGTAATAATGGGTTAATAGACGCCTGATGTCTATAAATAAAACCAATCTAACCATATGTCACAAAGACCCTGGACTTCATAATTTTTGTAATAATTTTTAAGAACAAAATAAACAGTCACGAAAGATCGTTATCATAAGTTGGATCTTTAAAAAAAGCAACAGAAATAAAAAACATTATTTTTTTGATTAGTTATTTTAATTAATATTGATATTGTGATTAGTGAAAAATTATAAAAACTTAAAATGAGAAAAATTTTATTCTTCCTACTGCTTCATGCAGTTTCAATGCAACAAATTATAATAGCCCAAACCTGTTTAGCTACAATTACTGCCGGAGGGCCTACAACATTTTGTGCCGGAGGTACTGTTAGATTGTCTGCCAATACGGGTGGAAATACATGGTCTGGAAAAGCAGATTTTGGTGGATTATCACGGCAAGGTGCAGCTTCATTCACCATAGGATCTAAAGGGTACATAGGTACAGGTCAAGATGCAGCACGCAACAAAACCAATGACTTTTGGGAGTATGATCCTACAAATGATACCTGGACTCAAAAAGCAAATTTTGGGGGTAGTGGACGAATAAATGCAGTTGGCTTAAGCATTGGCTCTAAAGGGTATATAGGAACAGGTTATGATGTTGGAAATAAAAGGGATTTTTGGGAATATGACCCTACACTAAATACCTGGACACAAAAAGCAAATTATGGTGGTACTTTTAGAACAGGTGCTACAGGTTTTACCATTGGCAATAAAGGGTATATAGGAACGGGTAAAAGCGGTACCCGAAAAAATGATTTTTGGGAATATAATCCTACAACAGATACATGGGCTCAAAAAGCAAGCTTTAGCGGAACAGCAAGAGATGGGGCTACAGCATTCAGCATTAATGGAAAGGGCTATATGGGAATGGGCTTTGATATAACAGGTAATATTAAGTCTGATTTTTATGAATACGATCCGGCTAATGATACCTGGACTCAAAAAGCAAATTTTGCAGGATCCCTTCGTCACCAGGCCGTAGGTTTTAGTATTGGTAATAGTGGTTATGCAGCTTTGGGCATAAACGGGGGTGTACGAAAAAATGATTTATGGGAATACAATCCTGCCACCAATAGCTGGACCCAAAAAGCAGTTTTTCCGGGTACAGCCAGGCGTTATGCATCTGTATTTGCTATAAATGGTTTTGCATATGTTGGTATGGGGCAGGATCAAAGAGGAGCCATAAAAAAGGATATTTGGGCATTTGAACCATCCTATACTCATTTATGGTCTTCAGGAGAAATTACTTCATCTATTGATGTTACCACAAGTGGAAGCTACACGGTTACAGTAGGTACAAGTGTAGGCTGCAATGCAACATCAGCAGCTACTGATGTTTTGGTAAAAACCCTGGGCACCATATCAGACATTTCAGCATCAGTTAATCCCGTTTGTCCTGGCACTACTACCAACCTGACAGCTAATGGAGTTGGCGGTACAAATGCAATTGTTAATTGGTGGACCGGTTCAGGCAGTACCGGCACTAATCTGGGTAGCGGGACAAGTCTCAATAGCGTAGGCCCGGGTACTTATTATGCGGTAGTAAGTGCCGATTGTGGCACCCCACAAGAGGCCTCAATAACTATTAATGAAAATGTAGATGCAGGAATATTAAGTATAACCGCAGGCACTAATCCAATTTGTGCATCTTCGCCTACTACCGTTACTGCTACCGGAGTTATGGGCACAAATGCAACAGTTAACTGGTGGACGGGCTCGGGTGGAACAGGCTCAAATATTGGTACTGGCACTACTTTACCAAACGTATTAAGAGGAACTTATTTTGCAAGAGTTACAGCTGATTGTGGAGCTCCTGCAGAAGCATCCATTACAATTGATACCATAGAAGTTAAAAGATTTGATACTACAGTGGCTATATGTAACAGTTATCACTGGAACGATAGTACCTATAAAATTTCAGGAGATTATGAATATATTACAACAGGTTCAACAGGCTGCGATTCAGTGACTACCCTGCACCTAACTATACTTTTTGTAACCTCAACATTTACTAAGTTAGATGCTGCATGTTTTGCAGATTCATCGGGGTCGCTTATCATAACACCTACTTTTGGAGTAAGACCTTATTCCTATAGAATAGGTACCGTAAGCAGCTATGTTCCTGACAGTTTATTTACAAATTTAAGGGCAGGCAGTTATAGGGTGTCAATTCTTGATGCAGATGGCTGTGCGGGTATATCTGATCAAATAATTATAGGACAAACACCGGCAATAACAGCAACACATACTTTAACAGATGTAACCTGCACAGGAACTGCTACCGGTTCTATAACAGTAAACCCTACAAGCGGCGTACCTCCATATATGTACAAACTTGGCTTTTCGGGTACTTTTGCTTCATCTAATAGTTTTACAAATATAAAAGCAGGTAATTACAGGGTGTATATAAAGGATGCTAATGGGTGCAGTGGCAAAACAGGTTATATAAGAGTTGCTCAAGCACCAACATTAACAGGTACTTTAAATGTGGTACCTCCTACATGCCATGGTACAGCTACAGGTTCTTTAAGTGTTACACCAACCAATGGGGTTAGTCCCTACCTTTTCAGGTTGGGTACAACGGGTGCTTATAGCTCAAATAATACATTTTTAAATCTAAAAGCAGGTTCTTACAGATTGTACATACAAGATGCTACAGGCTGTATTGGTAGCAGCAGTGTTCCAATTATACAACCTACTGAAGTAATGGCTTCGTTAACGTATAGTGATGCAACGTGTCTTGGCGGCACAGATGGATCAATTACAGTAACTGCAACAGGTGGTACACCTCCTTATGAATACAAGTTTGGTACTGCAGGAACTTATGGTTTAGCAAATAATTTCACAGGACTTGGGGCAGGCATTTATAGAATCTTTGTAAAAGATGCAAATGATTGTCTTGCTAATTCAGTAGCTGTTACCTTAAATGAAGCCCCTATTTCATGCGGCCCTAAAATCATTCCTGTAAAATACAGCAGACCAACTACAGAGACTTTAAACCAACCATTTGAAGTGGTATTGTTATCAAATCCAACGGTTAATCAATTTAGTATGTTGGTACGAACATCAACAGATCAAAAAATTTATACCAGAATTCTTGATGTAAATGGTAAGGTAGTTTATCAGGGAAAATGTTTACCAAACCAACCTTTCACATTTGGTCAACAATTTCATGCTGGAATATATATGGTAGAGGTAAGACAAGGAGAAATAATAAAAATTGTTAAGGCTATTAAAATAAAATCATAAAATACAAAAGACTATTATTATAGAAATTAAAAAGCCATTGTAGCAAGTCACTACAATGGCTTTTTAATTTTTAAGATCAAAATGAAAGTCATATAAAATGATAAGAAAGTCAAAATAATTACACAAAGTTTATTGAATAATTTTTATAGAATTTCTCTATATTTTGTAATAAAATTGAGTATATTTTTCAACACAAAAAGATACTATATAACATTTAAGTTTACCTGCACAAATGAAGATGATTTGAGGTATGAATTTTTAAACTAAACCATTTATAATTATTTTAAAAATGGAAAATCTTGAAAATATAACAGCTTCAAATAATATAATAATCATTGACGATTTTGCTATTCCGGAATTAGGAAGAACCCGACGAATTTGGATTTATCTACCCATCAATTATTTTGATAATGATAAACATTACCCCACAATATATATGCAAGACGGTCAAAATCTCTTTGATGAGACAACAGCCATGGATGAAGAATGGTGTATAGATGAAGGCTTGAACAATATGGGTGCAGAATGCATAATAGTTGGCATTGATAATAGTGAAAAAAGGATGAATGAATATAACTTTTTTAACCATGAGGAGTATGGTGAAGGTGAGGGACATCAATACATTCAGTTTATTGCAAATAATTTAAAGCCATATATAGATGCTAATTTCAGAACCCTGCCTGAAAGAGAATTTACTTTTATGGCTGGTAGCAGTATGGGGGGTTTAATAAGTTTATTTGGATCCATTGCATATGCTGAAACATTTGGAGGTGCAGGTGTTTTTTCTCCTGCCATATGGTTGGTTGCAGATAAATTGGATCAGTTGCATAAAATAGCTGCTCATACCCATCATCTACCTCAAAAGCTTTATTTTTATGGAGGTATGAATGAAGGAGAAAACATGATTGAACACCTGCATGCTGTTAAACAAATTCTAAATAATTATGAACACTACGATACCTTTATTGACATTGATCCTCAGGGAGAACATTCTGAAGTTTACTGGAGAAATAAATTTCCTGAATTTTATAAATGGATGACCCAGAAGTTGAACTAAAAGAAAAATATTCATTTTAAGAATTTAACTTTACTCTTAAATAATGTTTTTAAAATTACTTCCCAGAACTACCCGGTTATTTTTACTGCTACTTCATTAACTTATCCAGACATTTATTTAGGTTAATACCTTTCGCTAAAACAGGAATAAAAAGATCACCCATTTTTTCAACTCTATTATGAATAGTATCTATAGTAAATTTCAATGGATTTAATCCCTTTTTTACTTCCTTCCAAAGTAAGGGTGTAGAAACAGGGGCTCCGGGTTTTGGTCGCAGGCTATAAGCACAAGCTAATGTTTGACCACGTCTGTTTTGTAAATAATCAATATAAATTTTATTATCAGCCCTTTTAGATAATGATCTTATAAGGGTAGTTGTCTTTGGTAATTGTTCGTTAGTGAGTGTAGCAATAACGTGAGCAAAATTCTTTACCTGCTCATAATTGTACTTTCCTCCCATTGGTACAAATACATGTAAACCTGTGGCACCTGATGTCTTGCAATAACTTTCTGCCCCGGCATTATCAAGAATAGATTTTACCATAAGTGCTGTTTCAATTACCTGATCAAAAGAGTTTTTATCAGACGGATCAATATCAATAACCATGTAGGATGGCTTATCAATTTTGAGTGTTGTAGAAAACCATGGATTCATTTCTATACAACCCAAATTAGCAATATAAAGCAGCGAAGGCAAATCATTACACATAATGTAATGAATGATTTTGTTGCTGGATGCAGAATGTATATTAATCTTTTTAATCCAGGATGGTGCATTTTCGCCTGCATCCTTTTGGTAAAACCCTTCATCAACTATGCCATTGGGGTTGCGTTTTAAAGATAAAGGTCTGTGTTTTAAATAGGGTAATATATAAGGTGCAATCTTTTTGTAGTATTCTATAACATTACCTTTTGTATAGCCTTCGTTGGGCCAAAATATTTTTGTAAGGTTACTAAGTTGTATAGATTTTGAACCAATTTTTAGTAATTGATCCGCCGGTTGTATAATCTCTTTCATAGTATCAATGGTTTGGGGCTCTTCATTTTCTTTTATCACTTCATTTGTTGCTTTGTCACTTCGTAAACCCTGAAAAACCGGGTGCCGCAATAAACCATCTTTGGTAGTTTCGGTATATGAAATCTGACTAACCAACTTAGGTTTAATCCAGGTCACGGGCATGTTAACCTTTACGCTCTTTAAAAATGGAGATTGTTTTGTAATCAAGGGTTGCATTTTTTGCCATAACTCCCTTAAAACTTCTTCAGTAAAGCCTGTACCGGTATGACCCATATATTGCAATGCACCATTTACATATTGAGCCATAATTAACGCACCAAAATATTTGCGACTGTTTCTCGGTTGAGTATACCCAACTATAATGGCTTCCCGGGACTGTTGATTTTTTATTTTCAACCACTCCCTGCTCCGAATTCCTATACTGTAGAGGCTGTCGGCCTTTTTAGCCATTATTCCCTCAAGGTTTTTAGCAACAGCAGCTTTATACATTTCTTTGCCCTCTCCTACTACATGATCGCTATATTTTATTACGGGATTATTTGTAACATGCAGCAAATCTTTCAATAGCTCCTTTCGATGTAATAAAGGTAAATGCTGCACATTTTTTTGATCAAGAAATAAAAGGTCAAAAACATAATAAACCAAATTTTGTTCCTGATGATCATCATAGTGTTGTAATTCCTGGAAATCAGGTTGCCCCTCACTATTCAATAAGACTATTTCACCATCTAACACCACATTATGTTTTATTGTTTGTAAGGCACGAACTATTGAAGGAAATTTGTCGGTAAAAGACAATCCATTTCTTGAATAGAATTTAAGTTGTTCCTTATCCCATTCTGCAATAGCCCTGTATCCATCCCATTTAACTTCAAAAATAAATTCTTTGTTATCAAATGCTTTATCAGCCAACGTGGCAAGCATAGGTTTAATCGGATTTAATATTTTTGATGGGGTTCCCGATCCATTGCGTTTATAAATCTTCAGTTTGCCTGGCTGGGCTTTTTTTTTAAACCAGATTTTTTTACAGTTTCAGCAACTTCATCTTCACTATTATAATCTGTTGTCACTGAACCTTCGTCTTTATGTTTTATGAGTAGCCAACTATTATCCTTGGAAGTATCAGTTTTCAGATGTACTAATACAAATTCACCAGTAAGTTTTTTACCTTTTAGTTCAAATTTTAATTCCCCTTTTTTTAAAGCTGATTGTGCTTGTTTATCTGTAATAGGCGTATGATTTTTGTCTACAGGTACAAAAGTTCCCTCATCCCAAATCATCACCTCCCCTGCTCCATAGTTACCTTCGGGTATAGTTCCTTCAAAGCCGATATAACTTACGGGATGATCCTCTACCATCATTGCAAGTCTTTTATGTTTGGGGTTTAGTGAGGGGCCTTTTGGCACCGCCCAGCTTTTTAAAACCCCTCCCAACTCTAGCCTGAAATCATAGTGAAGATGAGATGCATGGTGACGTTGAACCACAAATCTGAAAGCAGACTTTTTATCGGCTAAACCTTTGGGTTCGGCTGTTGCTTTAAAATTTCTTTTCTTATTGTAAGTTGTAAGTGCCATTTTAAGATGCTTTACGTGAATTACCAATGCTGGCTTTCAATTGTGACATAAGATCCTGCGCATTAGAGTGTACAACCTTCATTTTAGTTGAAGCTATTTTTTTGCCTCTGGACTTGGCTTTAATCAGCTTCATTAATTCTTCATTATAAGTGTCCTTATATTTAGCAATATCAAATTTATCCGTAAGTTGATTAATTAACTCCATGGCCATTTTTAATTCAGCCGGTTTACTTTTAGTTGCTGGTATGGTTATATTTTCTATTGGCCTTATTTCCTGAAAATAACGGAGCTTGTTTAATAATAAAATATTATCAAAGGGCTTAATTAAGCAAAGTGTTTCTTTGGTACGCAAAACAAAATTGCCCAGGCCAGCCTTATTAGATTTCAACAATGCATCTCTTAGCAATGCATAAGCTTTTGTACCAGATTTATCAGGCTCAAGATAATAGGGTGTATCAAAGTAAATAGAATCAACATCAGCAATGTCAACAAATTCAGCAATCTCTATAATTTTACTTTTTTCAGGACTGGCCTTTTCAAAATCCTCTTCAGTTAAAATAACATATTTATCCTCAATTTTAAATCCCTTTACAATATTATCCCATACTACTTCTTTTCCTGAATTTTCATTTACTCTTTTAAATTTAATATTTGCATGATCTTTTTTATCCAGCATATCAAAATCCAGCGATGAAGACTCTACTGCACTATATAGTTTAACAGGAATATTTACCAGTCCAAAACCAATGGCACCACTCCAGATTGCTTTCATTTTGTGTTTTATACTGTTATCAAAAACATTGTGCCATCGTACTTTACCCTTATTAATGAGGACATTTTATAACCTACCCTAAAAAGCATAATTAAAATAAAAAGATGAACCTAAACGTTTATAATCAATTCTGAAATAATTAAGTCCATATAAATTTTTCTATGGAGGGCATTTAAAATTTTTCTTCGGCAACAATCTATCAATTAAAATAAATTTGAATTCTGAACAATGAAAATAATATTTTTACTAGTTGGTTTGGTGGTGTTATTTGGATCAGCGCAATCCCAAACAAAACAAAATATCTCTTACTATTACAAAGGGAATAAAGTTTCGTACCCCGTTTCTTATGATCGAATAATTGTAGAGTATCAACCAGGATTATCAATTACTGAATTAAAAAAGACACTGTCAAAAATATTATCCATTGCAACGGACTCTATAGAACAAACATTGGCCAACAAACAGTTGATGATCAAAGCTAATCTGAACGTTTCAAGAAATGCTACCACTTTACTTTCAAGGCTTAAAACAATGCCCGGTTTATTGTTTGCCCGCCCCGCTTTCAAAACCCCTTCAGGAAAATTAAATAGTTATGGTAAAGAGTTTATAGTTAAGCTAAAAGAAGGACAACCTTATACTTCCTTACAAAAATTAATGGAAAAAAATTCTTGCAGATTAGTAAGAAAATACCCATTTGAAAACAACATCTATATACTTTCAGCAGGTAAACAATCTGGGTACGATGGGCTTGCCATGGCAAACCTGTTTTATGAAACAGGCCTGTTTGAATATGCAGAACCCGATAAGATTGTTTACAATGCACAACATAATGCACCTAACGACCCCTTATACAATTTGCAATGGGGCCATAACAATACAGGTTCCGCAGCACAGTATAATGGTACAGCAGGTGCTGATATGAAAGTACAACAGGCATGGGATATTACTATGGGATCTCCAAACATAAAAATTGGTGTAATAGATGAAGGAGTCGACCTTACGCATCCTGACCTGCAAGCCAACCTGCTACAGGGTTATAATGGTGGTACTATGACATCAAACCCGGGTGATGGGGCACCTTTAAATCCTGACCGGGCACATGGTACCAATTGTGCCGGCATAATAGCTGCTGTGGCTAACAACAATATAGGTATTGCAGGTGTGGCACCCAATTGTAAAATTATACCGGCAGTAATATTTGAGGGCAACGGCACTTATATGGGAGATGCCGCAGTAGCTGCTTCCTTTGATTATATCAGAACACAAGGAGCTGATGTTATATCAAATTCCTATGGCGGCGGGGGATCCAGCAACGCTATAGATGATGCCATACACAGAGCAGTTACCTTAGGCAGAAATGGCAAAGGCTGCTTAGTACTATTTGCAAGTGGCAACAACAATGCAGACGGTGTACTTTACCCGGCCAATAATCCCGAGGTTATTTCTGTAGGTGGCGTAAATATGTGTAGCCAAAGAAAAACAGGCAACTCCTGTGACGGAGAAAATTGGTGGGGAGCCAACTACGGTAGTGGTCTCGATTTAGTAGCACCATGTGTAAAAATAGCAACAACTGATATTCAGGGTTCAGGAGGTTACAACGCATCGGCAGGGGTAGCAGGCGATTATAACAATACCTTCAACGGAACCTCCTCTGCCTGCCCAAATGCAGCAGGGGTTGTAGCTTTGATCTTATCGGTTGATAATAATCTGACAGTGGCACAGGCTACACAAATACTGGAATTGAGTTGTGACAAACTACCACTTTATTCTTACAGTTCCATTGCTGACCCCAATCAACCTTATGGAACATGGAACAACAAAACCGGCCATGGCCGGGTAAATGCTTATGCTGCACTTCAAATGGCACAAAGCGGATTATACTGCAGCGTACAAATAAGCACCCCTTCTTACAGATATTGTAACTCACCGGTATTGTTATCTGTAAACAATCCTGATAATAATGCCACTTATGAATGGTTTAGAAACGGTACATCTGTTGGTAACGGTATATCATACAGCATCAACTCACCGGGAGATTATTGGGTGGTCATTACCAAAGGAGCATGCTCGGCAACCTCTAATACAATAAATATCATTAACAGCATTGCAGTAACCGTATCAGCCCTGCCTGACAGTATTTGTAGTGGTGGTAACAGTTTGCTTACTGCTAGTGGAATAGATAATCCTGAATCACATTGTACTACAAGCTATAGTATTGGAACTACAGAAGGAGACTATATTTCGTTAGTCAGCATTGCAACAACATCCCTTAACAATACAACTGCAGGGGCAGCAAGTCCTTTCTATACTTTATACCCATCATCAGGGTCAACAACAGCATCCTTATCTGCAAATACAAACTATACTATGACCGTGGGTGGAGGAACATGGCAAGATTGCTATATAAGAGGATGGATTGATTATAATCAGGATGGCGTATTTGATTCAGGTGAAAGCATTGGTATATCGGGCAATGTGGGTTCGTTAACAACGGACAATATTAGTTTTACCATACCCGCAGGTTCAATAAACGGAACTACAAGCATGCGGGTAAGATCTAGCGATGGATCAGCCGGACATAGCGCTGATAAAGCCTGTGGTAATACCAACAGTGGTTTTGGTGAAACCGAAGATTACACAATTACAATTATAGATGGAGTTCAGAAATTTTCTTATGCATGGACAGAAACTCTGACCGGGTCTACCCTTGCAACAAATAATACCGCACAGGTAAATGCCCTAAATATTACTAAAACCACTACTTATAAAGTAACGGCTACAAGGGCAAATGGCTGCGTAGCTGTTGATAGTATTACAGTTAATATCAGACAGATCAATTCTACAACTTCAAAGTCAGACGCCACTTGTTTTGGCAGTGCAACCGGATCTTTAACGGTAACACCAATTAATGGTACAGGGCCCTATACCTACCGAATAGGAACTTCAGGAAATTATGTTGCTTCAAATACATTTACAGGTTTAAAAGCGGGACTTTACCGTGTTTCAATTATAGATGCCAATGGTTGCTCGGGTATCAGCAGTCAGGTTACTATAGCACAACAACCACCCATAACCGGTACATTTAACAATACAAATGCTTCCTGTTTTGGAACAGCTACAGGTTCTATAACATTAACTCCAACTAATGGTACAGCTCCATACCTGTATCGTTTTGGTACTACAGGTAGTTACATTACCTCAAATACCTTTAGCAATTTAAGAGCAGGCAATTACAGAATTTATATGCAGGATGTAAATGGCTGTATAGGAAATGTAGTTGCTTCCATTACACAACCTTCAAAAGTAACACTTACCTACACTAAAACAGATCTTAGTTGCTATGGCAAAAATGATGGAAGTATTACGCTTACCGGTTTCGGAGGTACTGCACCACACCAATACCGTTTAGGTACATCGGGCAATTATAATTTAAACTATAACTTTTCTAATTTAAAACCAGGTAGTTTCAGAGCTTATATACAAGATGCGAACGGATGTAATGGCGGGTCGGTTTCTATTGCCATTTTACAATCACTTGATCCTTGTAATCCTGATGGTAAGGTAAATAATAGCATTGTAAACGGAGCTTCCGGAAAATCAGTTATAACAATTAGTCCGAATCCAACAACCAATTATTTTATTCTTCATCCGTTATCCGGAAACAAAGAATTGATAACAATACGGGTGTATGATGTCAATGGCAAAGTAGTTTATGCAGAGAAGAGGCGTCTAGGCAATTCATTGATATTTGGGCAGGAGTTAATAGCAGGAACGTATCTTGTAGAAGTAATTCAGGGAGGAGAAAGAAATATAATCAAAGTTTTAAAAATGCGGTTATAAAATTTAAGTTTTGGAAATAGAAGAAGTGAGGCTGTCTCAAAACTAAGGAGGCAGCCTCTTTTATTCGGATCCCTATAGGAGAAGGGTTGACGTTTAAGCGATTCTCAAAGCTAATTTTTAGTATTGAGACATCCTC
>JAYTDC010000141.1:0-6409 GCA_043736115.1 Segetibacter sp.
CTATAAGAATCAAGTATTTGCCAATTAGATTTCAACCTGTTGTCACTTTGATTTCGTTGTTCCTTTGTGTGAAATAAGAAACGTCCTGTATTTTTGCATTATGAAGAATTGGTGTAGCATATCTCTTATATTTTTTTTAGTTGCCTGCGGAAGCAATGAATCTAAAGTAGATACGGCTGAAACTGCCAAAGCAGCAATTGTAAAAGACTTAACTGAAAGAGTAAAGCAAAATCCTGATAGTGCTTTATTGCGTATGCGACTGATAAACTCATTAGATAGCTTAAGACAATACAGCACTGCAATAAAAAATATTGATAGCCTTTTGGTAAAAGATAGCATGAACCAGGGGTTGTGGGTTACCAAAGCTCATTTGGAAGAAAGTAACAAAGACACCATAAATGCAATTATAAGCTACGAAAGAGCCATACGCATTTATCCCTCATTAGAAGCTCAACTTTATCTTGCCAACCTTTTTGCGGAAACTAAAAATCCTAAAGCACTTTTGCTATGTACCAATGTACTTAAAATGGGGCAAGGCCGCGAAACAGATGCCAATTGTAGTTTCATAGCCGCAGTGTATTTTTCAAGAATAGGAAATACCACAAAGGCTTTGGAAGGATTTGACAAGGCAATTGCAGACAATTATACAATGATAGAAGCCTATTTGGAGAAGGGCTTTATTTATTATGATAGAAAGGATTTTACAACTGCACTCAAAGTATTTGAAACTGCGCAAAAGGTAAGTGCAACCAATGCCGATGTGTATTATTGGATTGCAAAATGTTATGAACAAATGGGCAATAAGCAGGAAGCATTAATAAACTTTCAACGGGCAGTAGGATTAGATAAGAATTTGGCCGAAGCAAATGAAGGAGTGAAGCGGCTTTCTAAATAATGGAATGTTATACTCCCTACATAATTAAGGCTATAAATGATACTTATAAGTATAATACCTTATAGTCGTTTTCCCAAAGTTTTGGATTAGGGTTTTTTTTATTCGAATTAGAAATTTGTCAAACTCCGTTCATTAGAAACTAGTATTTCGTGGAGATCTATTTTTGAGCAGCCAAGCAAATTGAATTGTTATTCGTTTTAAGTGTAGCTAAAAATAATAATTCATTAAAGTTTTTTTAATTTTTACATTGATAAATAAGTGGTGTTTCAAGAAATAATGGTATTTATGAATAATAATTGGATAAATTCTTTACTATAAATGCTAACTAAAGATTAATGCGTGAATTAATTAAATATTATTTCCTCTAAACTATAAGTAGGTGTTTTGGTTATAGCAGTAATGTTTACATAGTTTATTTTAATTTTGATTCAAAGTACTAAAATCAAAAATTCTGTTTAAAAAATATTGTTTTATTTACTAGTTATTGCATTATTAACATAATCTAACTATTCTTTTTCAAACCCTGCTTTTTTTACCATTTCAATTATCTCTTGATTACCTGAATTGCGGGCAAATCCCATAGTGAACATTACTGAAAACATAGGGCAAAATTTATCCTGCTTGTACTGCTTAATCTCTACCGATTTCCCCCTGCCTGCACCTTTATCAATCAGGTATTGCACAATTTCACTGTTGCCACGCTCTGCAGCCAACATTAAGAGGTCTACACCTTTTACGTCATAATTGGTTGCTGCCCCATTGCAGCGCTGAATACCTTTTCCTTCGTACACTTTCTTGACCAGTTTGGGGTATTTATCCACCATATATTTTACAAATTCAATCTTGTTAGATAATACCGCCGCCAATACATAGTCACCATTAGTAAAAGCAACATTTGGAAGTCTGGCATTTTCATTTCTCCAGCGATCAGGTATGCGTATTTCCTTTTCTGAATCGTACTTTGCACCTGCATCCATTAGCACTTTTGCCCCCTCCACCAGTCCTGCCTGCATAGCAGCATCCAAGGCTGATACCTTAGCCTTCATATCCTCATACATTTGATTTACATCAAGTCCTTTATTCACAAACAATTGAACTATTTCGGCAGCCGAAGAAAAGTCAGCGGCCTTCGGATTTAAAATTCTATCTGGAAATTTGACGGGTAGCTTTAACCATGATTCTTTGTTTTTTCCATAATATTCCACCATTTCATCAGGGGTTTTCACCGTTTTAATGTATTGGAGAAATGGATAAACGTTTATGGCATTGGCTATTTTAACCGGTTCTTTAAATTTGGCTCCTGCATTCAAGAGCATTTTTACAATGGCAGCCGAGGGATAGTTGAAAGACACCAACAATGCAGATCCAAGCATTGTTTCTTTGTTCACATCTGCACCGGCATCAACCAGCATTTTTACAACATCAGCATTACCCCATCTGCAAGCATTTTGCAAAGGTGTTATTCCGGTTTTGGTGGGTAGGTTTACATCAGCTTTGGCATTAATCAGTGCTTTGGAAACTTTAGCTGAAAAAGCCGCAGAACTAGCCAAGGCTGTGTTTCCGTCTTTATCCATAGCATTGATATCTGTTTTGTCAATCAGGGCTATTGCTTTGTCTTCCTCACCCATTTGGATGGCTTTAACCAATTCATCTGTTGATTGGCTAAAAGAGAATAATTGCAGAAACAGTAAGCCAATAACCGTAAAAGCAACTTTTAACTTTGGGGTCATAGTAGTTTCGGTTTAAGTAATTAAAAATTAATTTCTCATTCCTAAAGTTAAGCTTTTTTTCGATTTAAAAAATTCATAACGGGCTGATAATTATGACTTATTTATATTTTTATTTAATTTTTTTGAAATTATTTCTATGAAAAAAGATAAGCCAATAATCAACCATACGCAGACCGGTGAGGAGTAGGGCAACACTAAGAGTGTTTATATAATCCGGACTAGACTTATTTCTTCAATAGCTATCTTATTTATAACATGCACTTAGTGCTTATTACAGCTAATTCTGTAATTCCGCATTTTGAGGTATAACTACATATATTCCAAGTGCCTCAATATACTAACACCAAAACAGACATAAATTCATATCAATAATTGCACATTTACAGCCTATTGACTTTTTAAAGTACGCTGTTTAGGTGAAATTATATAGACGTTATTCCAGCACAAATCTACTACCTTGGCCGTCATGACTAACAAAGAATGAACCAAGTCTTCAATTAAGTGTAATATATATTATGGTACAAGCTTACAATTTTACGGCATCATGGCAACTTTTTCCTGAAAAAGGGATCTATGAATATGGCGAAAGACCAAAGAGTGGCATTTATAAAATAGACGCAAGACCAGATAGCAAAAACCTCATTATTTTTCACAATATGGTTATGTTAGACAATCAGGCGTATGGAACTACCTCCAGCATAAATGCTGACGGCCAATTAAATGATTTCAGGGACACCGAGGATGGACCTATACAAATGGCAGATAAGGTGCAGGCGATATTTCCAAGCGGGTTTTTATTCGAAATACATTTTTATAAAAAAGGTGAAGTTGTGTTGCATGTGGTACACGATATATTGCCTAATGGCTACATGAAGTTGACCCGGCAAGGATTTAAAGAAGATGGAACTGCATTTACCAATACTGAAGTTTATCACAAGCAAATGAGTGTTTTGCCTTATTCATCATCTGTATCAGGTGTGGTCATTCGCCCCACAGAGGAAGGCGTAATCAAAAACAAGGCGCTGCAGGCCATGGAAGAACAAACGAACATGCAGCTAAATCAGATACGCAAACAGATAGAACTCCTTGCGCTGCAAGCCAACGAAATACAACAACGCAAAGAACTGTCAATGAAAATTTACGATGCAAAAATTTCTTTTAAACCTAATATAGGACAGGTGTATTATTTGTACGAAAAAAAGGACGGCAGTTACACCCTTTCTATGGTATCGCCCAGAGAATGGAGCAATGGAGGGCCTTTTAAAAGCTTCATTGCCGGCGTGCAATTGCTGGCAGACCATACGTGGAAGGAGATGTAATACAAATAACCAACTAGTCTCTAAAATAAACTATGATCTCAATTTTTTTAGCCAGTTGCTACTCTTGTTGATGTGCTCCGCTAATAATTTTTGTTAAATGATGCTGTTTATTTATCTTTTTTTTCAGATGAAGATGACTATCGCAGGAAAAAGTGATTTACAATAATCAAATAATCTTTTATTACTCTACTGAAAATGTAATCGTTTGATATCCCATAAATACTACATTACGTCCATTTTGCACCGCCGGATCCCATTTCGGCCCATTCTTTATTAACTTTACTGCTTCAGTTACACAGAGTGGGCAGTCTTTTGGTTTTTCTACTGCTATTACATCACTTACATACCCTTCTTTATCCACTATAAACCGAACTTTTACATTATAAACCCCTTGCTTAACTTTGTCTTTTTTGATAGCTTTAATATTTATGTTTCGTTCCAGATATTTTGCCCATGTTTTTGCACCTCCGGGAAATTTTGGTTCTTTTTCTGCTCTAGTAAAAATTTTTACATAATCATCTTCCTCAATAATTGCGGTGGGTTTTTGTATAGTTGAATCCTTAGCAGATATGTTAGGTTTTGTTTCCTGACTTTTTGCATTTTCGAAACCAATAAGAAAAACCCCAAAAAGAAAAATGTATTTCATAAAGTGTATTTTATTTCTAATGCAATATATATTCTTCATTAGAAGTTGCTATTTTTTTTAAATAATCCCAATAATATTTATTCGTTATAAGCATATTTTTAGGTTATGCCGCTGTTGCTGTTCTTCACCAACAGCATCCATCATATGCTGTGTTTGCAGGTGAAGAACACCTGGCGAAAGTTTAAAGATCAAAAGCAACTTGATTTTCTACCGGACACAGACCTGCTTTTTATAAAAAGTTGAGGTGATCCCGTGGAACACTTTAAGTAGCGGGGGTTAAAGTAAGTGTTACCAAACTGTGGTCAGTCATGTCTTTAGTAAAAAAAACACGCTCCGTGTTAACTAATTTATTTTCTATAAATGAGTTGCTGATAACAGCATGTAATGCACTGTTTTCAAAATTCTTTGTCAGGTTATTTAAGGCTAAATTGTCAAAAAGTTCACTGACCTGATTAACAACCCTTTTGCCAGGATAGGGTCTTCCTGCAAATGAAATATTTAAGTCGCCAGCAAAACATACATTTCCTTGTTTAACTAATTCAACCAAGTCTGTAGTTTGTTTTTGTAAGTCACTTTGAAATGGGGGTAAAAGACCACCTAAAAAACCAATGATCGTTCCATAAATGATTAGTTGCCCAAAAGCGGTGTCGACTTCTGCACAGACACTTGTAAAATGATCAGCTGTAGGAAATTGTCTTACAAAAGGATATTTACTTAAAATGGTTGCCCGGTTCTCTCCCGCCTTATAAGTGTATCCTTCAAAAGAACCTGGTAAGGGTGTTGTGGAAACCGAAAAATATTTATCACCAAAGTCAATGACGGCATTTGTTTCTGT
Source organism: Segetibacter sp. (assembly GCA_043736115.1). Classification (GTDB taxonomy): domain Bacteria; phylum Bacteroidota; class Bacteroidia; order Chitinophagales; family Chitinophagaceae; genus Segetibacter. The sequence continues at coordinate 5,426 of JAYTDC010000141.1, forward strand.
TAGAATAATAATGTCTGGGTCAATTTCATTTAAACTGTTTAGAAATAAACGGTTTCTTTCAACAGTATTTGCGTTTGGCCGCATTAAATTCAATAGAGAAATTTTCATAGTCTACAGGTTTCGTGTAATGATAAAGGCTTACCCCGCTTGTTTCAATGTTCCAAAGGACACTGAAATAAATAATGGTCGCAGGTCTGTGACCGGCAAATTTTTAGCCTGTTCAAAGATAACAAACAACCTGATTCTCTACCGGACTCAGTCCTTTGTTTTATTGGAAATTGAAGTTACGCTTCGCTAAACTTCAACTAGCTGGGAAAAAAAGATTACCACAACGGTTTGTCATGCATTTGGTCAATTACTTCAAGTTCATTTTCAGTAATGCCGCTTTTTTGAGCAATCGCAATTAAGATTTTTGTATGCTTTTGCTGCTGTGACCTAATGTCCTTGACACTTTTGAAAGTTTGAAAAACTACGACAATTAAAAGAATTGAGGCTACTATTGCGATTATTGTAATTATTTCTTGCATAAATTATTTTATTGTCTCAATTATCGGATGTACTTCTTTTTTAAACCCCCTGCTTGTTTCAGTGTTCCGAAGGACACTAAAATATTAAATGCTGTAGGCCTGTGTCCGGCAAATATTTACTCTTTTTAAAGATTACAAGCATTCCGACTTTCTACCGGACACAGACCTTTTTTTTATGTTGTATTGAAGTTACGCTGCGCTTAAACTTCAACTAGCAGGGCAAATCGTTTTTAAAATTCTCATCAATATTTTCATATCAGCTTATTCTTAGATCACCAAACACTTTCGTTTACCTTTTATGCCGCTGTTGGTGTTCTTCACCAACAGCATCCACCATATGCTGTGTTTGCAGGTGAAGAACAGGCTGACCGAGAACTATTTTGTTGTAAAAAATCGGAAATTTCAGGAGTTCAACTTTTGCATTGTGTGAGTTCGGCGTGAACTAGAAGTTATTTTA
>JAYTDC010000142.1:0-5510 GCA_043736115.1 Segetibacter sp.
CAAGGGGTTACCAAATTATCACTGTATTCATAGTCAATAGCCATCCCCAAATTTAAGACACTATGGCATAAATTATTTTACTGCAAAATTTGGGTTAAAACACTCCTATGTTACCCTTATGAGTTTGACATAAAAAAACCGCCTCAAACTTTAGTTTTGAGACGGCCTTTTACTTTACTATATATTTTTTAAGATTCTTTATTAAGCAACTTTCAACATACTCATTTTACTCTTGCTAAATTGTCGTTCAGCATATTCCAAAGTAACATGTAGTGTTTTTTGGCCAGAACTTGGCAATTCATACATAGCATCTGTAAGTATGCTTTCGCAAATGCTTCTAAGACCACGGGCTCCCAATTTGTATTCCAGTGCTTTGACTACCATAAAATCATATACATCATCATCAATAGTTAATGCAATACCTTCCAATTCAAATAATCGATTGTATTGTTTTATGATGCTATTTTTAGGTTCAGTAAGAATAGCCCTAAGTGTTTCTGTATCTAACGGATTAAGATATGTTACAACAGGCAAACGACCCAACAATTCAGGTATTAATCCAAAAGATTTTAAATCCTGAGCATTGATAAACTGCAATAAATTTTTACGCTGATAGTCCTGAAGCTGTTTGTTTACATTAAATCCAATTGCATTGGTATTAACTCTTCGGGCTATAACTTTATCAATACCGTCAAAAGCCCCACCACATATGAAAAGGATGTTTTGTGTATTAACCTTTATCATCTTCTGTTCAGGATGTTTGCGTCCACCCTGTGGGGGTACAAGCACTTCGGTACCTTCGAGCATTTTCAACAAACCTTGTTGAACACCCTCACCACTTACATCACGTGTTATTGAAGGATTATCACCCTTGCGGGCAATTTTATCTATTTCGTCTATATAGACAATACCCCTTTCAGCAGATGTTACATCATAATTGCAATTTTGCAACAGTCGGGTTAACATACTTTCTACATCTTCACCAACATAACCTGCTTCTGTAAAAACAGTAGCATCTACTATTGCAAATGGAACATTAAGCAATCGGGCAATTGTTTTAGCAAGCAATGTTTTTCCGGTACCGGTTTCTCCAACCATCACGATATTGCTCTTTTCTATCTCTATCTCATTTTCAACCTGCTTATATTGAAGCCTTTTGTAATGATTATAAACTGCAACGGCAAGTACTTTTTTGGCATCATCCTGACCTATAATGTACTCGTCTAAGAATTTTTTGATTTCAGTTGGTTTACGAACAGTTAATTTAAAGGAAGAAGGCTGGCTATCAGGTTTTAACTGAAGTTCCTGCGCTATTATTTCCTGTGCATGTTCTACACAATTCTCACAAATATGACCATCCTGACCGGCAATGAGTATCTTAACCTCATCGCGGCTTCTTCCACAAAAAGAACAATGTAAATGACTCTGTTTAGGCATAACTAATTTAATTTCTGCAAACCATAAAAGAAAAAAAATTCTTTATAATGCAGAACAAGACTACAAAAATATACAAATTTGCTGCTATTATTATTTAAAAAACTTTAAAAATTATAATATTCGAAATATTTTAGATTTTATCTACAATATAATCTGCAATTCCATAACCTAAAGCTTCGTTTGCATTCATCCAATAATCACGGTCAAAATCTTTCATAATTTGTTCAAAAGACTTTCCACAATTTTCTGCAAGAATACGGGCACCTAACTCTTTTGTTTTTTGAGTTTGTATGGCCTGTATCTCAAGGTCTGCACTGGTACCCTGATAATATCCACCAAGGCTTGGCTGATGAATCATTACTTCTCCATGAGGAAAAATGCCTCTTTTACCCTTAACACCTGCACTTAATAAAATAGATCCCATACTTGCAGCTAAGCCCATACAAATAGTTTTTACAGGCGAACTAAGCATTTTCATAGTATCGTAGATGACCATACCGCTGGTAACTACGCCGCCCGGACTATTTATAAAAAACGTAATTTCTTCACCAGGTTTATCATTATCCAATAGAATGAGTTTAGTAACTACATCTCTTGCACTCTTGTCATCAACCACACCCCATAAATAGAGTGCTCTTTTTTCAAAAAAGATTTTCTCCATCTTTTTTGCCAGGGCTTTATTCTCTACTGATGGTTCTTCTTTAGGCTTTTCCTCTTCGTCTTCCATTCTTGTTGAAGACAGTATGTATTTTGAATTATAGTTCATTAGCTTATTATTTAACAACTAAAATTTTAGTCTTTGTTTAATTTTCTTGGATTTATGAGCAATACTTCATCTACCAAACCGTAAGCTTTAGATTCTTCAGCGCTCATCCAAAAATCACGGTCGCTGTCTTTGGCTACCTCTTCTGTTGTTTTGCCTGAATGGAAAGCAATGATTTCGTAAAGTTCATGCTTTATTTTTTTAATTTCATTTACAGTAATCTGTATATCTGTAGCCTGACCACCAATACCACCACTTGGTTGATGCATCATAATACGGCTATGCTTGAGTGCTGTGCGTTTACCTTTTACACCTGCACACATAAGCACTGCACCCATACTTGCTGCCATACCGGTGCATATAGTTGAGATATCAGGACCTATGAACTGCATGGTATCATAAATACCTAAACCTGCATAAACACTACCACCCGGACTGTTAATATACATTTGAATATCACGATTGCGATCTGTACTTTCCAGAAACAACAATTGAGCGGTAACAATATTGGCTACATAATCATTAATTGCTTCACCCATGAAGATAATCCTATCCATCATCAACCGGCTAAATACATCCATACTTGCCACATTCATTGGCCTTTCTTCTATAATATAGGGAGTTAGGTTGGTGATGTTGTGTTGTTGATAATTGTGCAAAGTTGCACTGCTGATATTGCGATCTTTTATGGCAAATTTTTCAAATTCTTTTCCAAAATTCATTCTTAATATTTTATAAAAGTGAAGATAAGGGTTGTGTGTTTAAACGAAACTTTAAATAGTCAAATATTATGCAAAACAAAATTTGCGACAAAATAGCATTTTGCTAACGCTTTTTGTCGGCTTTTGTTATAATGTTGAATAAAAATAAAAATGGACAGGTTAAAACCAGTCCATTTCTATTATTTCAAAATAACAATAACCTTATTAATGCTGATGATTGTGTTGCAGGGCCTGCAACTCTTCTACACTCACCTGATTTTCTATAACGTTTATTTCTTCTTCTAATTTGTCAAACATTTTAATAGTCTGCAACTGATAATATGTATTCTCAATGAATTTTTTATCCTTTAGCATACTGTCTGCATAACTATCTAACCAAGGAGCATCCTCCATACTTTGCATACCCATATATCCCATTACCTGCTGTTTTGCGTAGTCTTTAATTTCGTTGGGCAAAACCTGCAATTGATACTTTTCAGTCAATTGATTGGTAATAAGGCTCCACTTCAATGAATTTTCAAATGACGGGTATTCCTTTTCTGCTTCTTCTGCAGTTTTTGGTTCTTCCTGCCCCTGCTGCATCCATTTTTTCAAAAAGGTTTCAGGAAAATCAATGTGGGTATGGTCAACCAACTGATGATAAATCTGATCGCCTAATTGATTTTTAGATTGTATGTCCCATTGAGTCTGAATGCCTGCCTTTACTTCTTTTCTAAAGTCTTCTTCGTTCTTAATATTTTTTCCGGGAAAAGACTGATCAAAAAACTCCTCATTCATTTCGGGTTTTTCTATAAGACCAACCTTGGTAATTTTCATTTCAAAAAACTTATCACCCGAAGTTGTATCATCTTTCGACAATCCTAAATCTCCGGTTATCCATTCTCTTTCTTTTTCGTCAAATGCCTTACTCAATTGAATTACAATGGTTTCATCATTCTTTTTACCCATCAAATCTCCACGATAATCTTCTGTAAAATACTTGACTAACAGTGAGTTGCCTTTACTAATACCGCCTTCTATTGCATTGCCCTGTTCATCAGTTTCCGTAAAAGTTACATTGAGTACATTTTCCTCTGATGTGACCGTTTCGGGATCGGTCATTTTGCCATGTCTGATTTTCAACTTCTCAATTTCCTCATTTATCATGGTATCTGTTACATTTACTTTGTGTTTAGTAACAGTAATTTTTTTAGGATCAATGTCAATTGGTGGCTTAAGACCAATCTCAAATGCAAAAACATAATCAGCAGGATTGTTCATGTCCAACTGACGGGCATCAGAATCAAGTGGTAAGGGTTGTCCAAAAATGTCAAGCTTTTCAGTTTGCATGTATTGGTTGAGTTCCTTTTGAACACAACGCAAAACCTCTTCAGTGAAAACACTTTTACCATACATTTTTTTGATCATACCTGTAGGTACCAAGCCTTTTCTAAAACCAGGAATGTTTGCAGTTTTTGCATATTTTTTTAAAGACTGCTCAAACGCAGGAAGATAATCGCTTGTAGAAACTGTAACAGTAAGTTTATCGGTCAACTTGCCTGTATTTTCTCTTGAAATAGTAGCCATAATTCAGAAAATGTTCCCTACCCCTTCTTAGGAAAAGTTTAGCTTAATAATATTAAAAAAACCCCTTTGGGGAAAGGGGCTTGTGCGGATGATAGGGGTCGAACCTACATGCCTTGCGGCGCCAGATCCTAAGTCTGGTGCGTCTGCCAATTTCGCCACATCCGCATTGTGGGGTGCAAAAGTAGGGGTTTTGATAAATACAAAATCAAGAAATTTTAAAAAATGTTTCATGATAACAAAAATATTTTCATAAGAAATAAGATTATGTACCAGGAGAAGGATGTTTGTTTTGTCACCTTTGAAAAATCATTTTAACAATATTAGAAACTTTTTTTGCTGAAATGAAAACCGCTCCTATATTTGCACTCCAATTTTGAAAGGGAGCATAGCTCAGTTGGTTTAGAGCATCTGCCTTACAAGCAGAGGGTCCGCGGTTCGAACCCGTGTGCTCCCACAAAATACCTCGTTAACGGCGGGGTATTTTTATTTTAGGTAAAAAATATTACAATCTATATAATTGGTTAAGAGCACCCCGAATTACAATCGAGGGGGTCCGAAGTTCTAAATCGTCCCCATGGTCGGGACAAATTTTCTACTAACAAAAAACCTCTCTTAATTATGGGGTATTTTATGCCAATTTGCTTGTTAGTTTACAGTTCATATCATGCTTTCAATATTGAATTGAAATTTTAGGTTGCTTAATCCCTACTATACACAGCTTCCTTTAGCCTAAGTTTGACTATTTACTTGATTCTTGTTGTTTGACCCCACCTGTTAAATGTTGTTGAGAAGCTTTAGCATATTTTCAAAGGTAAGTGGTGTATCCCCTAAGATTTAATGCTTAAATAAAAAACCAGCACCTCTGCCTTATAGAGGTGCTGACTTAATTGTTGGAAAGTATTGAATCTCGAAATACTACCTGAATTATACCAAATGGAATTATAAGGCAGACCAAAATTGATTTAAAAAAATATAACTGTATGAGCAAATACTAATAATGGTTTTCTTCGGAAGACTTTTTG
>JAYTDC010000143.1:0-117592 GCA_043736115.1 Segetibacter sp.
TGCTTTTTAAGTGAGCCAAATAAAAGAGGGTATCTGCTGATGTACAACGCAAAGCGGAACCAGCTAATCGCAGATTAATTTGATTAAAGAAGCAATCGGCATGATGATAGCGTTAAGTTTTCAACAGAAATGATTTAAGCCTCGCTGATGTAAAGCCATGCGCAACATCATTAGCAGATTGCTTCGTCGTCGTGCCTCCTCCTCGCAATGACGGTTGTGCAATCGTTATCTTTTACTTCTATTCACAATCTTATAAATATCCGACCTCCTTTCCTTCAGGTTGCGCACTGCAGCAAAACTGTGGAATTCTTTTAGCAGGTCAACGTCCACATTGGCGATGCGTGTTGTCTCGGTGTTTGGGGTTGCCTCTGCTTTGATTCCGTTGGTTGGAAAGGAAAAATCGGAAGGGGTGAAAACCGCTGATTTTGCGTACCGGATATCCATGTTGTGGACCTTGGGCGCTGCCGGCTATGGCTACGTAACTTTCGTTTTCTATTGCCCCGGCCTGGGCGCAACAGCGTACACGGGTGTAGCCATTTTGGGTATCGGTCATGAAGGGTACAAAAAGACAAGGGATTAGCGGTGAAGGAGTTTTTAGAAAACAGGTCTATCTGAACCCAATTTTGAAGAACTATGTTATGCCAAATCTAAAAAAGCTAAAAGCCCTGATTTTTGGAGAAATAATTATTGCAGGTACGTGTCACCCTTTAAAAAAATAAGCATAATTTAGTCTATATGGCAAAAAAAAATCAAAATAAAGACATTATACCACCCGAACAAGCCCTGCTTACCGAGCTTTCCCAACTCATTGAGCAAAGCCAGCAGCAGGTAGTTTCGCAAGCCAATAGCACCCTTACTATGCTTTTTTGGCATATCGGTAACCGCATCAATAAGGAAATACTGCAAAATAAACGAGCAGATTATGGAAAGCAGATTGTGGCGACACTGTCTACACAATTGAAAGAAAGATATGGTAGAAATTTTGAGTTGGGTAACCTGCGTAGAATGATGCAGTTTGCTGAGCAGTTCCCTGAAATTCAAATTGTCGTGCCACTGGCACGACAATTAAGTTGGTCACATTTTACCATACTAATACCTATCAAAAACCATGAAGCTAAACTGTTTTATGCAAATTTAGCAGCTGACGGAGTGTTAGGAAGAAGAGAACTTCGCAAACAAATTAGCACCAAAACCTTTGAACGAAGCAGCATAGCCAATTTACAAAATACCAGTAACCACCCAGCCATACACAACACTTTTAAAGACCCTTACTTTTTAGATTTCTTAGGGTTACAAAATACCTATTTGGAAAAGGATTTGGAAGCAGCCATTTTACGGGAGTTAGAAGCTTTTATCTTAGAATTGGGCAAGGGCTTTGCCTTTGTTGAACGACAAAAACGGATGATAATAGATGGCGAAGATTTTTATTTGGACCTGCTTTTTTACCACCGAAATTTAAAACGATTGGTAGCCATAGAATTAAAGTTGGGCAAGTTTGAAGCCAAACACAAAGGGCAAATGGAATTGTATTTAAAATGGCTGGATAAGTACGAAAAACAAGAAGGGGAGTTACCACCAGTAGGCTTAATACTTTGTGCCGAAAGTAGTAGAGAGCAAATAGAACTATTGGAAATGCATAAAGACGGTATAATGGTAGCTGAATACTGGACGGAACTACCACCCAAAAAGCAATTAGAGAAAAAGATACACAGCATTTTAATAGAAGCCAGAGAAAGGATAGAACGTCAAAAACAAATAGGTAAGTAAATGCAGGAATATTTGGGGCAAAAGTGCCAGCCCCCACCTCCTCCCCATATTTACAGTCTTATAAATATCCGCCCTCCTATACTTCAGGTTCCGCACTCCGCCGAAGCTGTGGAGTTCATTTAGCAGGTCAACATCCACATCAGCAATGAGTGTTGTTTCGGTATTTGGCGTTGCCTCTGCTTTGATTGCATTGGTTGGAAAGGAAAAATCGGAAGGGGTGAAAAACGCTGATTGTGGGTACCGGATATACTTCTTTCCGAAAAAATATTCTTTGGCAGTCTGCTAAGTAATATGAAAGTTTAAAAAGATTCACAAATTTGTGAATTATTTTTCTATCTTTGCTTTTCATTTCACCCATGGAAATATCTTTCAACCACCAAATATTAGCTGATCTGTATGAAGGTAAAAAGGTGGCGGATAAGCAATTTCGTTCTAAATCCAAGCCTCATTAAACAGTATATCAAAACCGTAAACAAATTAAGATCTGTTCAAAAAGTTGAGCAACTGTTTCAATTTTCAGGACTTAACTACGAAAAACTAAAAGGAAATCTGAAAGGAATGAGTTCTGTAAGAATTAATCAACAATACAGATTAATTTTTGAAGAAGTTGCAAACATTGCAGCTCCATTTAAAATTGTTCTTTTTAGCTTGGAAGAGATCAGTAAACATTATGAATAGACAACCAGCGTCACTTGTTTAACAACTGAAATCTGGCGGCAACAGAATAAATACGGCAAGAAACAATGTCTATCAATATTAAACAACTAACGCCTGCCACCGCTATCCATCCCGGCGAACTTTTGAATGATGAGTTGAAAGAGCGGGGGATTAAGCAAAAAGAATTTGCGCAGCTAACAGGAATACCTCAAACCCAATTGAATGAAATTATTAAGGGTAAAAGAGGAGTTAATGCTGATGTAGCCCTGCTGATAGGAAAAGTCCTGAAAATGGATGCGATTGTATGGTTAAGTCTGCAAAGCAATTACGAATTGGATGAGGCTAAGGTTAATAGCAAGAACATTGCAAGGATTGCTGCCTTAGATTTATGGCAAATGGTTAAACCGTTCATCCCGGAAAAATATTTTAAAAAGCTGGGTATCTTATCAGGCAATCCTGTGCAGGATATTCCGGTCGTCAAAAATATTTATAGGGTTCAAAATTTTGACCAGTTAGCGGCAGTTTATAGCCATGCTAATTTTTCAAAATTCAGAAAATCAGAGAAGCTTTCCATAGACAAAATAAACCTTGTCGGTTGGACAAAACTGGTACATTATCTGGCAGAGCAAAAAGTCGTGAAAGATTTTGAAGTGCGGCAAGAAGGAGAATTGGTAAAAACGCTGAATGAAGTTTTTAGAAAGAATAAAAATACAGTTGAAAAGACTATTCAGGTTTTAGCTGAATATGGGATAAAACTGATTATACAATCTCATCCTGAAAAGTGTGCAGTAGATGGCATTTCTTTCTGGAGTAATGGAAATCCTGCTATTGGTATAAGTATAAGGCATAAGAGAATTGACAATTTTGCATTTACCATCATGCATGAGTTAGGGCACGTATTCAAACATTTGATCAATAACAATACAGCGGAATTCATTGACCTGGATAAAGAACATAACACGCCTGAATATGCCAATAGCAAGGAAGAAAAGGAAGCGAACGACTTTGCTGGTAATAGTCTGATACCCGTTAACGAATGGAACAGGTTTAAAACTTTAAATCCGTCTTTTAATAAAAGCGCCATCCTGGACTTTGCTAAAACCCACAAGATCAATCCCGCAATTATTCAAGGACGATATTGTTTTGATATGGAGTTCTATGCTATAAAGTCGTCTATCGATAAAGGGTTAAATTAAATAGCGATGTGGCGTTGTAGGGTTTCCCAGAAATATCTTAATTTGTCAAACAAAACTTAACCAAAAAATTATGGCTGTAGTTACAATTGTCTTGATCAGGATGAAGAAATACATGCGGGTGTTTCGGCAGGCTGGTGCTACAGGCATTCCCACGGCCATTGTTCCTGAAGAGCATGGCATTAGCAGATCTTTTATTTTTGAAAAGCTTGTTCGCAAGGGCATCCTGGTGCCGGTAAATGGAAACCGGTTTTATATGGACGAAAGCAAAGAGGCGGCTTTTAACAGTCAAAGGCGATTGGCAGTGATAATTATACTGGTTTTGATACTTGCAGGTATCATTCTCCGCTTTATAGTTGTGTAGTAAATGATTGATTGTCGCATTCATTTTACTTAAAATTCCTCCCATCCGGAAACACCAGTTCCTGTGCTTGTTCTCTTACCTGGCTTCTTTTGTTTTGCCCTGCGGGGATGCTTGTTTCATCGGGCCGTGCAAGGGTTAACACATTGGGTGTTTCATCTGTAGCTGTTAGCTTTCGTAATAGTTTGGAGAAATTGAAACACTGTTCCACAATTACATGTACCACATTACCTTCTATCTGTAGCTTACCTGAAACCATTATTACCTTTGACTGCAAAATCTCTTTACGGTAGGTGTCAAACAGGTTTTGAAAAATGACCAAATTGGCAACCCCTGTCTCATCTTCTATTGTCATAAAACAGACTCCGCCTGCTGTGCCTGGCCTTTGCCGAACCAATACAAGACCTGCAACTCTTACATAATCGCCATCCTTAGAGGTGGCAAGTTGGGCAGTGGACCATATCTGTAGTTGTTGCAGCTTTTCCCGTACAAAGCTTACGGGATGTGCTTTTAAAGAAAGGGCTGTGGCGGCATAATCATGTACCACATGTTCGCCGGTGGTCATTTGCGGCAGCGAAATATTTTCCTGCTTTGCATCGGCTGGCTGCTGACCATGAAACAGCGCTTCGGATTTATCTTTTGTGGTTATTTCCCATAAAGCCTGTCTTCTGTCAATACCAATGGACCTGAAAGCATCTGCATCAGCCAATTTCACCAAAGCCTTATCTGACAAGCCCGTAGCACGGAGTTCATGTATGCTGCCATACGGCTTTTTTCTTGCTGCTAATAAAACTTTGACATCCTCTTCGCGGATGCCTTTTACCTGCCGAAAACCAAGGCGAAGTGAGACCTTAGGCCTCATCCGCCCTTCGGGCACCTTCTCCTGAAGGAGAAGGGAAGAACAGGGGATTGTTTCCAGTTGATTGTCCCAAATAGAATAATTGATATCAACGGGTCTTACTTCTACATTGTGGTTGCGGGCATCAATTACGATTTGTGCAGGTTGGTAAAAACCCATGGGCATACTGTTAAGCAATGCGCAGGCAAATACATCGGGATAGAAACATTTGATCCATGAAGAAACATACACCAACAGGGCAAAACTGGCAGCATGACTTTCCGGGAAACCATAGCTGCCATAGCCTTCCAGTTGTTTGAAGACCCGTTGGGCGTATTCTACAGTATAGCCTCTGGCGGTCATCCCGTTTACCAGTTTCTCCTGGAATTTTGATACCATGCCTTTCATTTTAAAAGTGGCCATACTTCGCCGCAATTCATCGGCCTCGGCAGGAGTAAAACCTGCCCCAACAATCGCAATCTTCATGGCCTGCTCCTGGAAGAGTGGTACGCCTAATGTCCTTTTTAAAATCTCTTCTAATTCTTTAGATGGATACTCTACCGTTTCCTCACCATTCCGCCTGCGGAGATAAGGATGTACCATGTCACCTTGTATGGGGCCGGGCCGCACAATGGCAACTTCAATCACCAAATCATAAAAGCATCGCGGTTGTAACCGTGGTAACATGCTTTGCTGTGCCCGGCTCTCAATTTGAAAGACACCAATGGTGTCTGCATTACAAATCATGTCATAAACGGCAGCGTCATCCTGTGGAATATTGGCGAGGGTTAGGTCAAGTCCATAATGTTGCTTTGCAAGGTCAAATGCTTTGCGGATGCAGGTAAGCATACCCAATGCCAGCACATCTATTTTCATAAATCCCAGGGCATCAATATCATCTTTGTTCCACTCTATGCAAGTCCTGTTTTCCATCCGTGCATTCATAATGGGGCAGAGGTCAGATAGTTTACCATTTGTAATCACAAAGCCTCCTGTATGTTGCCCCAATTGTCGTGGAAAACCCATGAACTCTTTGGTAAGTTGCAAGACCTTTTGCAAGTGCTTGTCACCGGGATGAAAACCTTGTTCTGCCATCCGGTTTCCTTCAAACCATTCGTCTGTAAATTCCCAGATGGAACTTGATAAGCGATTGATGGTATCAACCGATAATCCCATGGCCTTGCCCACATCTCTTATCGCTCCTTTTTGATGTTGTTGTGTAACCGTGGCTACAATAGCAGCCCTGTCCCGACCATATTTTTGGTAGATGTATTGAATGACTTCTTCGCGGCGTTCATGCTCAAAATCCACATCAATATCCGGTGGTTCATCTCTTGCAGCAGAAATAAACCGCTCAAACAATAAATCGAACTTTTCAGGATTTACAGAAGTGATACCAAGGCAATAGCAAACCGTGGAGTTGGCCGCAGACCCTCGTCCCTGGCAAAGAATATTTTGGCTCCGTGCATAGCGAACAATGTCATATACCGTTAGAAAATAGGCCGCATAGTTCATCTGTTCTATAAAGGCCAGTTCATAATTGATGGTATGCTTTACTTTATCTGGTACACATGCTCCAAAGTGTTCTTTAGCGCCTTCCCATGCAAGAAATGTAAGTTCTTCCTGCGGTGTTCGTCCTTCACTTGTTAGCTCTTCGGGATATTCATATTTCAATTCATCCAGTGAGAACTTGCAGGCTTCAGCCAGTTGTTGGGCATGTTCAATCATCTCCGGATTTTGCCTAAAAAGGCGGGCCATTTCATCGGCTGGTTTCAGGTATCTTTCTGCATTTGAATGCAGCCGAAAGCCTGCATTGTAAATGGTACATTTTTCCCGGATGCAGGTCATTACATCTTGCAATTGGCGTCGTGATGGTGTATGATAATGCACATCATTGGTAGCAACAACCGGAATGTTTAATTGCGTAGACAACTGCACCAGCCGGTATAAATATTTGCTGTCGTCTCCCATAAAGCGACGTACTGCTGCGATGTATACATCATTACCAAAAGCTGCATAATATTCTTTCAAAGCCACCTCAAAAGACGGGTTAAAATCAAAGTCCTGATTCAATGTGTCGGGGGGCAGTATTACAAACTTCATCCCCTTGGCATATTTGTAAACATCTGCTTTGTATAAATGGCATTGCCCCTTTTCTGCTCTATGATTGCCTGTTGTCAACAGGTTGCTTAAACCCGCATAGGCTGCTTTATCAGTGGGATAGCAAAGCAGTGACGGGCCATCCAGAAGGTCTAATCTGCAACCAACAATGATTCTAATGCCTGCCTTTTTTGCGGCTGCATGTGCCCTAACTATTCCTGCCAGTGTATTTCTGTCTGTTATACCTATTGCACCATAGCCATAAGCCGCCGCCTGCTCAACCAGTTCTTCAGGATGAGAAGCGCCTCTTAAGAAGGTGAAGTTGGTCGTTGTTTGCAGTTCAGTGTACACAGGATAATCTTGAAAAATTTATTCAAACAAACGCCTTCAAATTTACTAATAAATTTAGCAAAATGGTATTTTATTTTTTATGTAAGAAATGATTTTATCTGGTTTGTGTTTTAGAGGAAAATGTATTTTTTCGAAGCAATTCACTACCAAGGCTTTGCTACAATTTTGTAAGTCTTGCCAAATATTGCTGGTGTGCATCTTCGAACAACAACTCCATTTGAAAACCTGCTTCTATTGCAATAGCAGACATTGTTTGCTGGTCAATATATAACCATTTAAACCAGCCGGAATGCTGCCCACGGTATGCATATTCATAATCAATTTCCCCATAATAGTGTTCAGGAAGAACTTCATCCTGATACAAATAGGATACATCGGAAGAATCAAACAATACCTGTCCTTTGGGATGTAGCAGGTGTTTTAGTGATTGTAGTAATTTCCGTAGCCCAGCCAAAGTTCCGGCGAGACCAATCCCATTCATTAAGAGCAGAAGTGTATTGAATTTCTGTTGCTTATAAGTGAAAATGTCAGTGGAAATAATTTTGTTTACATCCCGTTGTTTCATGACGGCTGAAGCACCTGCGGATAGATCCATTGCGGTTACATCCATGCCTTTTTGCTGCAATAACAATGCATGGCTACCGGCAGCTGCACCTATGTCCAATATTTTACCTGTACAAGCCTCCAATGCCAATAGCTCAAGTTCCGTCATCTGTTTGCTGCCTCTAAAATAGGTTGATACCGGCATCACTTCTTTGCTGCCATACTTGTTGTAAATATATAACCGATAGCGCCTGTTGCCTTGCTGGTAATCTTTCAATGCTTCACCTAAAACATCATTCATGCCTTCAAAATTATAGCGAATTTATTTGTATTGTCCAGGAATGATTTTTGGTAAATGAAATCAATAAGAAAGCTTCTATGCTACGCAAAGAATCCATGAATAAACCATTGATAAGCTTCGTTGTAATGCCCTGATCTAAACAACCAATACCGGCAACCTTCTTCATCCTCCACAGCATAGTAATCCCGGTGTTGCCCTTGTTGTATCCACCACTCCTGTTCTATTCGCTCCGGCCCATCTGCTTTTATTATTTTATGCAGCTTTCCTTTGTATCTAAAGTTCATGGGCGGGTAATCTGGCACCGGAGCTGTCACATCAATGTGTTCAGGAGTAAGCAACACTTGTATGGGTCTTGGCCTGTCCAACTTCCATTCAATCGTTTTCTGTTCTTTCAATGAAGTGGCAGGTTTAACAGACCTTTCAGGCCAATAATGTTCTGACGGTAAAAAGCGCTGAATGGCATCTGCTCCAAATTTCCCTGTCAGGCGATCTATCAATTCTGATAAGTTAACGTGATCAAGTCCCACTGTTGTTTCCCATATTTTCTGTTGGGTAGCTACATGCTCTTCTACTGTTGGTGCCTCTAGTACAAATAGTTCAATCCCAAGATCAGGTTCTATCGTGGCTAGTTTGGCTTCAAACAATGTAAACAGGTGTTTTACATGGTGTGACGGGCTAATGGTTGTAATACCCACCTGTTCTATTTTTCCGTCCACCCGATAGCATTGCAGGTTCGCAATACGAAGACCTTTTCCCTCCTGCTGCAGTCGTTGGCACAAAGTTTCGAGCAGTCGTTGAAGCGCAATGTGAATACCCGTTGCTGTTACGATTGGTTCCAGGCATGGCAACCTTTCCTGGTAAGTCACAACCGGTAGAACGGGTAGAATTATCTCCTCCTCCACTCCCAAAGAATGGTTTAACCTGGTAATGAGATGGCTGCCGAAACGACGGCGAAGTGCAGAGCGGGGCATGTTGATAAAACTGCTGATCTGGCGAAGCCCCAATTTCTGTAACCGTTCTATTGTTTCGCGTTCTAACCGAAGTGCCACTGGGGGCAATGAAAGTAGTGCCTCATATTGTTTTCCATTCTCAATAATAAGCGCTTGTTTTCCATACCGAGCTATAGCCCAGGCTGTGCCAATGGTATCAGCTATCGCAACCCGCACATCATATCCCCGACTGTTAAGCCGCATCAAGATGTCTTTTGTGTATGGTTCATCACCACCCCACAAATGTGAGCAGCCGGTTATATCCAGTACAATGCCGTCCGGCAAGTCAATAGCAGCAATTGGGGTAAATCGAACGCACCATTCCGCAATACGTTTTAATAACCGACCTACAAGATCTGGCTTGTTATCAACTACCTGCAAGCCTTGAATGATTGTCCTGGCATCCGCTAACACCATTCCGCAACTGATACCTTGTGCTTCCGCTAAAGCGTTTGCAGCGGTGACGATCATTCGGCCATGCGAAAGATCGGTTACAACAAAAGCGGTATTGCGTAGTGCCGGCTGACGGACAGCAAACCAGTCCGTTACAAGATGCCGGAACCATATTGATGCAAATCGCATGGTCATTATCCGGCTTTTCTTTGTATTTCATGAATAGCAGCGCTTTGTTTAACCACATGCCTGAATCTTCCTCCAGCCCATTCCAATTGCCAATTACCCGGCGTGCCATTACGAACTTTTACCAGCGATACATCCCATCGTGGAAAACCCAGACCCGGTAAGCCTATTTCTGAATCCGAAGGCATAGAAGTTATTTTCCAGCGGGTGACACAGGTTGTAGCCATGTTTTTGGGATTGTGCCTAATAACAAAACCAGTCACACGGCTTTGCTCAACTGCCAACTGAAATCTCCTGCTGGCATTAAAAGATATTTCCGGTGTCTCTGATATCACAGCTGCAATGCCTTCGCATTTCAATGCTTCTTCCATAGCCCACATCATCTCTTTTTCCTTCTTTAGGTAAATGAATATGATGTTATCAGGCTCAATACCAAAAGCTTTTAAAGCTGGTGGCGAAATCATTCCTGTTGAACTGATCCATATTGACACACCACCTTTTTGCATAACAGCGGCAACAATACCGGCCACAAATCCTTCAGAGGCAGATACATCTTCTGTGCTTCTACAAAGGAATTCGTGCATAGCACCTAACGGAAATGAAGCATTGGGGAAAGCATGTTTGATAAACCCGAGGCCACCATCAAAACCAATATTGCCAGCAACAGGCTTAAAGCCTTGCAAGGGTAGAATATCCCTTTGCAATTGAGCAATAATATCGGCTTTTGAGGATGGCATTTCGGCTCAAAAATACTAATATTTTTAGCAATTTGCTTTAATATTTCTTTCCCCTTTTCTATAGGCTATCCTTGGTCTAACTGTAGCCTTTACTTAGCCCAACTAATTAATTCACTGTTAAAAAAATGACCTGAATGCTTACCAAGCACAAGGGTCAGGCTATACTATTAAACTAAAGTTATGGTACAAATTATGGGGAAAATAAAAAAGCACCTACAATTTTTACATCGTAAGTGCTTGATTATTAAGTGGGCCCACTAGGATTTGAACCTAGGACCACCTGATTATGAGTCAGGTGCTCTAACCAACTGAGCTATAGGCCCCGTTTGCAAACTTTGCAGCCTGCGAAACTATTTTAAAAGAGTATGTAGCAGATCTTTTTCCCTCAACGGGGTGCAAATATAAAAGTTTTCGCATTTCCCGCTTCAATATTTTTGCAGTATGCAAAAAATAAAAAACATCCTCTTCGATCTGGGCGGCGTTTTTATAGATATTGAATTCGCCAAAACAGAAAAAGCATTTGCTGATCTCGGTTTGTCCAACTTTCAGCAATTCTTTAGCCAACATACAGCATCACCCCTTTTTGAAGAACTGGAAACAGGCAAAATATCCCCATCTGATTTTTACCAACTTTTCAGGCAGCAAACCCATACCAATCTTTCAGACGAACAAATAGAAAATGCATGGAATGCTTTGCTGGGGACATTCCCCCCGGAAAGGCTGCAATGGCTCAATGAAATCAAACTGCGCTATAAAATTTATCTGTACAGCAATACCAATCTTATACATTACAATGCATTTCAGCTCATCTATCAGCAATGTACAGGTCTTAAAAGTTTTGATGATATTTTCATCAAAGCACATTATTCCCACGAATTAGGTTTGCGCAAGCCCTATCCTCAATCATTTACCAAATTACTTGAAATAGAAAACCTACTGCCAGAAGAAACATTATTTATAGACGATACTATTGGCAATATAGAAGGGGCAAAACTGGCAGGATTGCAAACCCTATTATTGCAGCCCCCTACAACAGTGCTTGATTTAGGGTTATAATAAAAGGTTTGTGGGAAAGCTATGTGGATGCACTCCGGATAAAAAAATTAACCTGCTATTTAACTTCTTCAAAATCAATATAATCACCTTTGGGCGTATTGGATTGCTTTTCAGTATTTCCATTATTAGGTGTGGGTGGCTGTTCTGCATGGGGTTGATTCATGTTATCCTGCATATTTTTCATGGCATCCCTCATTTTTTTAGAAGCACCAGCTACAGGCATTACAAATCCTACAATGAATTTGTACAACACATAAATTATTATAAACCAGAATAAAAATCTACCTAGTATCATAGAACGAAGGTACTAATCAACATTATTATCCTTACTCAAAACGCTCAAATTTTTATCATTTTGCAAATACTTAACGGGTAAAACTGAAACCGGCTCAAATATTCATCAACAAAAATTTGGATGACATCCTTATTATTTAGTACATTTGCCGCAGCAAGAAAAACAACAGAAGGGAACGGAAACGTTCCCTTCTTCTATTTTACCATGTCAAGCGATACACATATACAGGCTGTAGAAAACATGCTCAGTGAACTGTTGTCAGCCAATCCGGGAGATTTTTTGGTTTCACTAAAAGTAAAACCAACCAATAATATTAAAATATATATAGATAGCGACGAAGGCATGTCTATTGAGAAATGTGTTAGATACAACCGCAAATTGTATCATCAAATAGAAGAAGCAGGTTTTTTCCCTGACGGAAATTTTTCTTTGGAAATTTCGTCACCCGGTGTAGAAGAGCCACTTAAACTTCACAGACAGTATGTGAAAAATATTGGTCGGCATTTGCTCGTTACGTTCTCAGACGATTCAGAAAAGGAAGGAAAACTCATAGAAGTTACAACTACAGACATAATTATAGAAACAACAACAGGAAAAGGGAAAAAAGCAGAAACACATCAGCACATAATACCATTTGAAAATATAAAATCAGCAACCATTCAAATCCAATTCTAAAAACCTTGAAAGTTTTGAACAATTGAACCTTTTGAACCAAAAAACATTACAAAAAAATAAACTCAAAATATGGCAAGTATCAACCTCATCGAAGCATTCCAGGAGTTTAAGGATGCTGAAAACATTGACCGTCCTACCCTAATGAAAGTGGTAGAAGATGTGTTCAAAACCCTGCTCCGCAAAAAATATTCAAGCGACGACAACTTTGATGTTATCGTAAACGCAGAAAAAGGTGACCTTGAAATCATTCGTCGCCGAATGATTGTTGATGACGGAGAGGTGATTGACCCCTTGGCCGAAATAGCCTATAGCGATGCTACCAAAATAGAACCCGACTTTGAAGTTGGGGAGGAACTTTACCAGGAAGTGAATATTTATGACTTTGGCCGCCGTGCAATTCTTGCAGCCAAACAAACACTTGCCAGCCGCATCAGCGATCTTAAGAAAAATGTATTAGTTAAAAAATATGGCGAACGCATTGGCGAAATAGTAAGTGCCGAGGTTTATCAGGTTTGGAAAAAAGAGGTTTTGCTGCTAGACGAAGACGGAAGCGAACTCATTTTGCCAAAATCAGAACAGATACCAAGCGATTTCTTCAAAAAAGGTGAAACCATACGTGCAGTTGTTGAGCGGGTAGATTTAAAAAATAACACACCGGTAATCATTCTAAGCCGTACAAGTACCAAATTCCTTTCTAAATTGCTCGAAATTGAGGTGCCCGAAATATTTGATGGTCTTATTGTTGTAAGAAAAATAGTTAGAGATCCGGGAGAAAGAGCCAAAGTAGCTGTAGAAAGCTTTGACGACAGAATAGATCCTGTTGGTGCCTGTGTAGGTATGAAAGGAAGCCGTATCCACGGTATAGTACGCGAATTGAAAAATGAAAATATAGACGTAATCAATTGGACAAACAACATAAACCTGTTGCTTCAAAGGTCACTGACACCAGCAAAAATTACCAGCATGGATCTTGATCATGAAACAAAACATGCAAGTGTTTATTTAAAACCCGATCAGGTATCATTAGCCATTGGACGTCGGGGTGTCAATATAAAATTGGCTTGTGAGTTGACGGGTTATGAGATTGACGTATATCGTGATAATGAAGGTGAAGTAGAGGAGTTTGACATTGATCTGGAAGAATTTAGTGACGAGATAGAACCATGGATTATAGATGAATTAAAGCGTATTGGTTGCGATACTGCACGAAGTGTATTAGACCTTACAGCAGAAGAATTAGAGCGCCGTACCGATTTGGAAAAAGAAACAATCAACGACTTGCGCAGTATTCTGCAAAACGAGTTTGAAAAGGAATAAGAATGAAAGTGAATTATCGGGTGCCTAAAAACACCTGATAATTTTTTGGTTACAGCATTTGTACCCTGATGAATAATTGTTGTTGCCTGCATCGAAATAGCGGGGTCACAATACTTTCAACGATTGTTTTAAAATTATGCATTTCTAGCATTTGTGATTGCCGTAATTTATATTATCACAAATGGACATAATCAGGGTTACATTTTTCTGGTATTTGCATTAAAGAATACTATTAATAAACATAATTACCGCCCCGGCGGTACATTGCTGAAATGAGAAAATTTAATCCCTAAAAAGAAAAAGTATGTAACATAAACACTTTCAGCACAAAAGTTGGGTTACTTTTGGAGCCGTTTGCCTTGGCAACGGGATCCTTTGGATCATATAAAAACATTGAATGACAGAAATTAAATTACCGAGATTATTAGCTGCCGCCAAAGAGTTCAACATTGGACAAGACACTCTTATTGACTTTTTGGTAGGAAAAGGATTTTCCAAAGATGGTCTTACACCTACTTCCAAGCTGAACGAAGACCAGTATCGTGCATTGCAGACTCAGTTTCAGGGAGATAAAGTTGCAAAAAATAAAGCCGATCAGGTAGAAATACCAAAGGGCATGCAACCGGAATCCCGTAAAAAACGTGACGAAGAAGACCTGTCTTTTGTAAAAAAAGAAGCTGCTAAACCATTGCCGGTTGTAGAACCCGTTGTTGAAGTTCCTCCTGTATTGGTTGAAGCCAAGCCAGAAGTAGCAGTAGTTCCCGAACCCGAAAAGCCTGTACCACTTCCTGTGGAGGAGCCTGTAATAGAAGTAGCTGCACCAGTTGTAGAAATCTTACCCGCCCCTGAAGTAGTGGCGGAATTGCCTGTTGAAAAAATAGAAGAGCCAATAAATTCTTTAAAAATAGACTCTCCAGAGTTAGAAGGACCTAAAATAATGGGGAAAGTAGACTTATCTGCAATAGATTCTTCTACACGTCCAAAGAAAGGTGCTAAAAAACCCACCGCTGCTGCAAAGGCACCTGCTAAGGAGACTAAAAAAGAACCTGTAAAAGCTCCGGTATCGGCAACCCCTGTTTCGGCACCCGTACCTCCTGTAGCACCAACACCCGCTACTCCTACAATCATAGAGGCCCCGGTGATATCAAATATTAAAGCCGACAAACTGGAAGGACCTAAAATACTAGGTAAAATTGTTCTTCCGGTAGAAAGTGATACAAGACCAAAACCATTAAGTCAGCAAGAAAAACGAAAGAGAAAACGCATACCTGTAAAAGGTGAACAGGCTCAAAAAGACCCACAAGCCCGGGCAGGACAGGTAAGTACACCAGGAACACCAAGTCAGTCTACAGGCCCCAACAACCGTTTTGGACCACGTTCATCGGAATTGCCGGGTGCACAAAATCGTCCGCCAACAGGTGGTGGTGGACAAGGTAATAGCAACCGCAGTGGTGGTGGTGGACAAGGAGGCGCAAACCGATTTGGTCCACGTAGTACAGAAAAACGCAGAGACGATAAAGAAATAGATCAAAAAGAAATTCAGGATAAAATACGGGAGACACAGGCAAAGCTTTCAGGCGGTTCAGGAAGAGGAAAGAGCATGAAAGCCAAGCACCGTAAGGCAAGAAGAGATGAAATGGCCGACCAAATGGAAGGCCCTGATGATAATAAACTACAGGTAACTGAATTCATTAGCGTTAGCGAATTGGCTAACATGATGGATGTAAGTTTTGCAGAGGTTATAGGTAAGTGTATGGGATTGGGTATCATGGTATCCATTAACCAACGTTTAGATGCAGAAGTAATAGAATTGGTAGCCGGAGAGTTTGGCTATGATGTTGAATTCATAGACATGGAGGCCCAGGCCGAAATGGAGGATGAAGACGATGTAGATGATACTGACAACCTGCAACCCCGTGCACCTATTGTTACTATCATGGGTCACGTTGACCATGGTAAAACATCATTGCTCGATTATATTAGAAATGCAAACGTAGTTGCCGGCGAGGCGGGTGGTATCACCCAGCACATTGGTGCCTACGAGGTAAGCACAGCGTCAGGCAAAAAAATAACATTCCTTGATACTCCGGGGCACGAAGCATTTACAGCCATGAGGGCACGTGGTGCCAAGGTTACTGATATCTCGGTTATTGTTGTTGCTGCAGATGATGCGGTAATGCCACAAACCAAGGAGGCTATCAGTCACTCACAGGCTGCAAGTGTTCCTATGATTTTTGCCATTAACAAAATAGATAAAGACGGTGCAAATCCTCAAAAAATATATGAACAACTCTCCGGTATGAATATATTGGTAGAGGAGTGGGGTGGTAAATTTCAAAGTCAGGAAATAAGCGCCAAGAAGGGCATGAACGTAGATCTTCTGCTGGAAAAAATTGGACTTGAAGCAGAATTGCTTGACTTAAAAGCCAACCCGGACCGCGAGGCCTCAGGAACAATAATAGAAGCTACCTTAGATAAAGGCCGTGGTTATGTTGCTACACTTTTAGTTCAGAATGGTACCCTACGTCAAGGTGATATTATGGTGAGCGGACAAAATTTTGGTAAGATAAAAGCAATGTTTAATGAGCGCAATCAAAGGGTAAATGAAGCCCCGCCTTCTACACCTGTTTTGGTATTAGGTCTAAATGGTGCCCCACAGGCAGGTGAAAAATTCAAAGTTTATCAGGATGAGGCAGATGCTAAAGACATTGCAACTAAAAGAGCACAGATTCTTCGTGAACAGGGATTACGTGCAAGAAAACATATTACACTTGATGAAATTGGCCGCCGTCTTGCTTTGGGCAACTTTAAGGAACTGAACCTGATTATAAAAGGTGACGTGGATGGATCGGTAGAAGCATTGAGCGATTCATTGCAAAAATTGTCTACTGAAGAAATAGCCGTAAGGGTTGTACACAAAGGGGTTGGCCAAATATCAGAAAGTGATGTATTGTTAGCTACTGCATCTGATGCTATATTGATAGGTTTTAACGTACGTCCGAGTAGTCAGGCGGCACGTGTGGCTGATACAGAAGGGGTAGAAATCAAACTTTATTCCATCATCTACCAGGCTATTGACGAGATCAAGAGTGCCATGGAAGGTATGTTGGAACCTAAGTTTGTTGAGAAAATTACTGCCAATGTAGAGGTAAAAGAAGTGTATAAATTTGACAAGGCTACAGTAGCAGGTTGTATGGTTATAGAAGGTAAAATATTCAGAAACTCCAAAGTCCGCATTATTCGCGATGGTATTGTAGAATATCCAAAAGGCGAAGGCGGTGCTGCAGAACTTGGTTCACTAAAACGTTTCAAAGACGATGTGAAGGAAGTGAACAACAACATGGAGTGTGGTCTTACCATCAAAAATTACAACGACCTTAGGGCCGGAGATATAATAGAAGCTTTTGAATCAGAAGAAGTGAAGCGGACATTGTAAAATGTTTCTTCTAAATAATAAAAAAAGCCCTCTGAAATTTCAGCGGGCTTTTTTTTGTGGTAATATTTTATACCAATGTGATTTTCAAAATATGCCAATATTTTGAAAATCTTACAGTGGTTTATACCGATGGAATCAAACAAATAGTCAAATGAGGCGAAGCTGAATGGGACTATATTGTTTGTCCAATCGTTTTTAGTTTAAGGTCAATATTTTTTTTCAAATCTTATATCTCCAAAAGTAAAACACTCTACACCCTGCCACTTACCTTTTAAGATTGCTTTCTTCTTTCTCATCACAATTTTGAGGGTCATTATTTGCAGGCAAGTATTTTCGGGTGTCATTGGTTCTAAAATTACAGTTTCCTGTAAGGTGATAGAATCATAACCGTTAACCAGGTAAGCTACATTGCAAACAACCGGTGTATCTGTTCCATTAATTGTCTTGCCGGGTGAATAGCTTTTAATGTCATAAGTGCTGTCCTTGTTCCATGTAAATTTTAGTTTGATAGGATTGGCTTTAGGCGAATTAATGTTCCAAAAGAAGCAATTCCACTCGCCTTCAAAGCCCTGACTTCTTGCAGTTGTAGTAAGCAGGGTTAGTATTGTTATGATTAAAATGAATTTCATTTTTTTGGGGAAAGGATAATTCTATTTTATAACGATTTAATATCTGTAATAAGGTGTTTTGCATTTATTAAACTACAAAGTATTATTATCTACACGACCTTCTGCTATTCTTACAAGTATTTGTAGTACATCCTTAGGCAATGGTTGGGTACTATAAAAGTCCTCGCCTGTCGGGTTTAGATCTTTCTCAATCATTAGCCGCAGGCATTCCTGTATAATATACCACGCCATATTTTCATTCTGAAAATCGGCAACGGGTTTTACCATATAGGGCAGTGCAGTAAAATCCCCTAAATTATTAACCTTAGTAGTCCACTTACAGAAGTCCAAAATAATAGGTACTATTATTAGTTTGTCCCCTTTTTCCGTTCTTTCAAAAGCCTTTTTAATCTCGTGTTCATGAATGTATTTGGTCTTCATAAAGTTGGGGCTAATCATAAAGCACACAATATCTGCCGCATCGAAATGCTCCTGTATTTCATGGTTCCAGTCGCTGCCTGCCGTTAGTTCCGTGCAATACCAGTGTGCAATCTTCCCGTCCAGTTGCAACGCCGACAAGTGTTCTATAAACTTATTAACCATCCGCAGGTCTTCTTTGGAGTAAGAGATAAATACCTTTTTCATTTGCCCTTTATCTTTTTCGGGTAAATATTTGTTGTAGTCAAACACCGAAACTGTTTTCTTCTTCACAATAAATGCTTTTGTATTTTCATCGAAGGTCTCATAAGTGGGCTGCACCTGGAAAATACCCTGTTCAACCTGTTTGGCTATGGTATTCCATGAAGCAAAAAATTTCCCGTCGAGGCTTATTAAAACATTGAAGTAAGAACTATACCAACTTATTATTCCTCTTTCACTCAGATTGTCCTTGGTTTCCACTTTGATTTCGGAAGGAGCAACATTAAACTTCTTAACAAGTTGATTTTTTCTTTGGTATATGTGTTTCTGATATGGTATCTCCAGTATAAATTTTACAACTTCCTTTTGCAATGCAAAGTTATTATGATGATTGTCCGGGTACAATTCAATACACTGTTTCGCCCTGTCAAATTTCACCATCAGCAGCATCCGATCCTTCTCTATCACAATCCCGTCTTTCCAAAACAGATGCTCCTGTTTGTTATCGTTTTTTACATATCGCCCATAATTACCAAAAACTTTCAACATCGCCACATTCATTAGGAAGTTGTCAGACGCTATGCGAATGTTTGCCTGGTTAAATTGATGTCGCTGAAAAAAATCAATAAAAGAAGAAGGGGCAGAAAGATATTGGGGAATAAAATAAAACTCTGGTTCATCCGGTATTTGGAAAACAAGATCAAAATGCAGCAACAGCCCGGTTACTTGTTCCGTAGATAACTTCAATTCATTATTGGCAACCGAGTTTTTAATCTCATCATAACTAATGCAATTTTTTTTAGGGTTGCTCAACACTTTTTCATATAACAAGTCTAACAACACTTGTGGCAGTGTAAAAACTTTGTCCTTTATTATAGTAGGAAAATACAACAATAGCCCCATGTTATTAAACACCTCCATTGTTCGTTCGACTCTTTCAATCGTATCGTCTTTATCGTCACTCCCCACATCTTCAACCAACACAAATGCCTTATTTGATTTCCTGATTTTTTGTAAATAGTCTGCATAAAAAGGCGGACACTTATTCACCAGTTTCTCCACCTTTTCACGAATCAACTCTTTCAGGCCATCCATATATTTTAACGGCTTGAGGTTTATCGCAGCAAAACTTAATTCCAAATCACTGAAAGCTTCTTGCAAACCAGTTTGGTTTAAAAGGGTTGATTTGTAGTTAATTAGGTCAATCTTGTTTTCACAAACCAGCGTGTCTATTTTGTTTCCTTTACGTTGGTCGTCCTCTCCGTCCTCTTTTTGCCACCCAATCAGTTGCTCTATACAACGCAGCCAATAGTTCAAATCAAAACAGGTCTCAGGGTTTCGGCCATCTCTCGTCACATCTGTATTACTCCACAGCACCAGGTGCAATGCCCCGGGGCTGAAAAACAATTGATGCGTGGCATGATAAAACTCCTGCCCCCCAAAATCCCAACAGTTAAGATTGACACCCTCCACAAGATTCGACAGTATTTTATACCGAATGCCATGGGTAGTTTCTCCTTCAAATGCACTGCTTCCAGTTTCAAAATAATGCTGCAGGTTCGATTTCCCCACGTTTGTGTTACCAAGCAGCAGCAGTTTCACTTCGGCAATACGAATAAATGGTGCAGGCTTTTGTCGGGCAAGTAACCAATCACTTATAACTGGCCATCCAGAGGTCACAACCTCAGGTGGTATCTTCTCCATTACAGGATTATTACTAATGTCAAAATACTTATCTGGGTACTTAAAATTGGTAAAAGGCAAAAGGGAGTCTAAATCTTCAATTTTATTTTCTGACAAGATAATTTCAGTTAATGAAATGAGTGTGTTAATCTCATCTATTTGTTCAATTAAATTATTAGACAGATTTAATATTTTTAAACTTTTTAGTTCTTCCAGTCCTGATATTTGCCTAATTTGATTACCACTTAAATCAAGAGTATGTAAAGATTTAAGATTTTCCAGCCCTTTTATTTGGTCTATTTGATTATCTTGTAGGTTAAGTGTTTGTAATGATGTGAACGTTTCTAACCCTTGAATATATTGTATTCGATTATTTGCCAAATAAAGCTCTCGTAAATTTTCTAATTTATTTAGTCCATTGATTTCATCAACTGCATTATGAGATAGGTTCAATTCTATTAAGTTTTTCAAGAATTCTAATCCATAGACTTTTTTTATTTGATTGTTACCCAAGTGAAGTTTTTTCAATGAAACTAGTTTTTGCAACCCTTTTATCTCAGTTATTTTATTATCTCGTAACTGGAGTTCCTCTAAACAAATTAAATTCTCAAGCCCAGTAATTTCTATAATTTGATTATAAAATAAGTATAGATTTTTCAGAAAGTGTAAATTATTAAGGCCGCCTATTTCACTAATGTTATTTACTCCTAAATAAAGTGTTACCAAAGAAGTTAATGAGTCTAATTTATCAATAACCCGTATCTTATTTCCGTGTAAATTAAGCTCAACCAGTTTTGATAAATTTTCCAAACCAGATATTCCCCTTATTTGATTGTTGGATAAATTAAGCGTTTCCAGATTTAGTAATGTATCCAAGCCTGTGATTGTGTTTATTGAGTTTTCATAAAGTCTATCAGTCCATTTTTCATTATTGATTTGTCTATCGGAATATCTTCCAATATTTAAATGTCGTAGTTTCGTCAACTTTTCTAAATACTCAATCACGCTCAATTGATTATCTCCCAAATCCAAATTCTCTATCCACACACATTCCTCCACCTCTTTCGGTATTTCTTCCAATCCCAAACTCGACAAATCAAGCGTAGTCGCTTTTTCAGCAATACAAGCTTCTATCCTTTCCAATGCTATCCTATAAGCTTTATTATTTTCCATATAGTGAAAGTATAAATTTTATAATTGAGCTATTATTGTTTTTTTACTTTTATTCTTGGGTTTTTTTACTTCTTAAAAGTTGCAGTTGTTTCAGTTCTGTTGCATTTTATGGTTTCATACAACTACATTGGTAGTAAAAGCACCAATTGTTACAGAAGTTTATCTATTTTGTTAAATCCCCTGCAGATTTGCCTTACTAACAGCGGTAATGGATATTTTTGAGGCATTACAAATTTTACAATGAATAATACCCGTAGAAAATTATTACAACCGGCTTTGTTTGCTGTGGCGCTGCTTGGTTCGCTTTGTGTGTTTGCACAACCCAAGAAAGTTGTGGCCGACAGAATTATTGGCCAGGTTGGTGATAAAATTATACTTCACTCCGATATTTTCAACTCTATTATGGATGCACAGCGGCAGGGCATTTCTCTGCCACCCAATCCTGAATGTGTAATTATGCAACGTGCTTTAATTGAAAAAGCAATGGTGCTGCAGGCGGAGAAAGATTCCCTACCGGTTAGTGATGAGGAAATTGAAGCTTCGTTAGATAATCAGATTCGGGCTTTTACCATGCAGTATGGCAGCAAAGAAATGCTGGAAGAAGTGGCGGGCAAAACCGTTTACCAATTGAAAGAAGATTTCAGAGAAACATTTCGCGACAGGGCTTTGGCTGACCAAATGCGTAAAAAAGTGGTGGAAAATGTAAAAATCACCCCCAATGAAGTGAAAGCTTATTACGAAAAAATACCAAAAGACAGCCTATCATTTTACGAAAGTGAACTGGAGTTGAGCGAAATAATTTTGTACCCAAAGGCTAACCGTGATGTAGAAAGCTATGTAACTAAACAGCTTAACGAATGGAAAGCTGCAGTAGAAAACGGCACCAAAAAGTTTGAACTATTGGCCCGTTCTTATACAGAAGATCCGGGTAGTAAGGAGTCTGGCGGACAGTACAACATAAACCGTACAGATAAATTCTGGGATCCTGCATTTTTATCTGCCGCCTTTAAATTAAAAGAAGGCCAGGTTTCGCCGGTGGTAAAATCAAAGTTCGGATTACACATTTTACAAATGGTAAGCCGTGCCGGTGACGATGCAGTAATCAGGCATATCTTACGAATTCCTCCGGTAACAGACGAAGAAATAAAAGAAGCATCTGATAAATTAGACAGCATAAAAGCTAAAATTGTAGCCGGCAAATTAAGCTTTGGCGAGGCCGTAAGCAAATACAGCGAAGATGAAACTGCTAAATTTAGTGGTGGCAGAAAACAGGCTCGTGACGGATCGAGTGGGGTAACTATAGATCAATTAGATAAAGATATTGTACTGGCTATAAAAGACTTAAAGGTAGGAGAATACAGCCGCCCAATGGCTTTTGCAGACGAAAGAGGAAAGAAAGGGGTACGGATGGTTTATTTGCAATCAAGAACAGAACCACACAGAGAAAACCTGCGTGATGATTATAGCAAGGTTTCACAAAGGGCTTTGGACGAAAAGAAAAGTGTTGTATTGGAAAAATGGTTCAGGGATCATATTCCCAATTACTACATTCAGGTAGATAAGGAGTTTGCTGACTGCTCGTCTGTAAAAGAATTGTTGAGAAATGTTGCTGTAAAATAAAAAATACTTTTTTATTTTAATAGCCCCGTCCTATTCAGACGGGGCTATTTATTTTTTTGAGAAATAATTTTCTCTGGCCGCTATTATATTTGCTTACACGCTTTACTCAATTAAAGCAACAATTATCAGCCAATGAAAAATAAATTAAATGCCCCATAAAAGTACCCTTCTTAAACTGACTTACTTCTGGGCTTTTATTGAGGCAGGGCTCGGTGGCCTGCTTCACTTTCTGCATATACCAATTACCGGCTTTGTTGTTGGCGGTTTTGCAGTTGTTTTAATTGTGCTGATTGCAAAGTATTCCAATAACAGTTTCCGTATGATCATTAACGCACTTGGCCTTGTACTAATGATAAAGCTTTTCTTGAGTCCTTACTCACCCTATGGTGCATATATCGCGGTAGGTTTTCAGGGTGTTTTGGCAGCCTTAATTTTTTCCACAGGTAGAATAAGCACTTTAACCATTTCTATTTTTTCTATTTTGGTAATGATAGAATCTGCTATTCAAAAGCCTCTGCTGGCCTGGCTTATTTTAGGCAACGATTTTTGGAAAGCTACTATCCTTTATATGAAAAGCACTTTCGGATTATCGCTTAACTCCATTGAAAGCATTGCGCTTTTAGTTTTTGCCATTTACCTCTTGGTGTATATAATATGGGGAATAATCATTGCCCTATGGGCTAAAAAAATAAGCGAAAACATTGAAAATATTTCAATCAACAAATACAAATTTGAACATCTGAAAAGTAAAATATTGACCGAAAGAAAAAGTAATGAAACCCATAAATCTTTGGCAAGAAATATAGTGCTTGTAACATTGCTTCTTTTAGTAGTAGGCGGTTTATTGTACACAAAATTATTATCAACAGAGTTTTTGTTTCGGTTACTTTTTGTTGGGTGCATCTTATTTGTCTTCATCCCATATTTACTAAAACTTTATCGTAAGCACCTAATAAAAAAAGATGACAAAAAATTAGTGGAAATTATAAATGCATTGCCTGAAATAAAACAAAACACACTTATTGCTTACGAATTGGTAAAACCAGTAAAGTCATTGAAAAGTATAAGAGATTTTATGAGCTATGCTATTTGGTTAAATGTCTTTTATGATGAAAAACAAAAGTTATAAGACAATCATCTTATCGGGGCCTGTAGGTACTGGTAAATCATCTGCCTTAATGGAATGGGTGAAAAGTAATAATGCATGTGGTTTTATTACCCCAACAGTTGAGAATAAAAAGATGCTTTACGATATTTCTTCTGCATCTTATTATGATTATGAAATAGATGAGGGCAATGAGGATACTACCAGCATTGGCAAATATTTTCTTAGCCGCAAAGCCTTTGAAATTTCAGATAAAATAATTGATGCTGCAATTAAATCATATTGTAAATGTTTTGTTTTGGATGAAGTGGGAAAACTAGAGTTAAACGAGCAAGGACATTACAAGGGTCTTTTAAAACTGTTGCAATCCTATAAAGAAACTCTTATTCTTGTAGTCAGGGAGCAATTGGTAGAAGAGGTAATCCTAAAGTTTCAACTGAAAGATTGCATTATTTTGAAAAGGGAGGAAATGATAAATTATCAACTCTAGCTTTATATTTTTTATGTCGAAATATGCTGTTATAAACGTATAAAGCTATTTTTGTACACTATTATATTCATGACCCCCGATATCACAAATACCATTTTTCTAAAGGCGCTCTCGTTTGTAAATCAAACCAATAAACATTTGTTTATTACCGGTAAAGCTGGCACTGGTAAAACAACTTTTCTTAAATACATTAAGGAGAATTCTCATAAGAAAATGGCAGTAATTGCCCCTACAGGCGTTGCAGCTATCAATGCCGGGGGTATGACCATTCATAGTTTTTTTCAATTGCCAATGGGACTCTTTCTACCTTTAGATGGGGGGGGCTGGAATAACTATAGCAGCGAGGTTCACAACCGATCTACACTACTCAAAAATCTTAGGCTTAGAAACGATAAAAGGGAAGTGCTGCGTCAGCTTGATTTATTGGTTATAGACGAAATATCTATGGTTAGGGCAGACCTGCTAGATGCTATTGATACAGTTATGCGCCATGTTCGCAGGCAACCGCTTATTCCATTTGGTGGTGTACAAATGGTATATATAGGAGATCTTTTTCAATTACCGCCTGTAGCAAGACAGGAGGATTGGGGCATTTTAGAACAGTATTATAAAAGCCCATTTTTTTTTGATGCAAAGGCATTGCAAATGGCTACCCCACTGTACATTGAACTAAAAAAAATGTACCGGCAAAAAGATGATGTTTTTATAAACATTCTCAACAATGTAAGAAATAATTGTTGCACATCGGAAGATCTTGAAAGGCTGCACCTTCAATATGATTCAACATTTACACCTGCTAAAAAAGAAAACTACATTACCCTCACCAGCCACAATGCAAGGGCTGATACTATTAACCAAAATGAATTGAACAAACTACCGGGCAAACCTTTTATTTATGTAGCACAAATAACCGGTGAGTTTTATGATCGTTCTTTTCCTGCAGAAAAAGAATTGCGTCTTAAAATTGGGGCGCAAATCATGTTTATTAAAAATGATAAAGGCGAAGCAAGACGTTTTTACAATGGGAAAATTGGAACTGTTACAAATCTGGAAAAGGATAAAATAACCGTTACTTTTCCTAATGAGCCCGATGAACTGGAACTTGAATTGGAGAAATGGGAAAACATACGTTACTCCTACGACCAGCAAAAAGACAATCTTAATCAGGAAGAATTGGGAACTTTTACCCAATATCCTATAAGGCTTGCATGGGCTATTACTATACACAAAAGTCAGGGCCTTACCTTTGAGAGAGCTATTGTAGATGCAGGTGCATCATTTGCAGCAGGGCAGGTTTATGTATCCCTAAGTAGATTAACATCTCTTGAAGGGCTTGTACTCCATTCACGCATTTTACCTAACAGCATAAGTACAGACAGCAGGGTTATTGACTATGTGCAGGCAGAAAAAGCAGAAGATGAACTGCAACAAATATTGGAGTCAGAACAAAAATTGTACGTTCAGCATTATCTTTTACAAAGTTTTTCATGGCAAAAAATAACTGATGTTGTACAGGACAATCTTGAAGCTTATGAACACCGGCAGTTTCCTGATAAGGCCGCATCAGTAAAATGGGCAATAGAACTGACAGAACAAAGCAATAAGCTAATGGAAGTTGCTGAAAAGTTTACAAGACAATTGGATTATTTATGCAAAACCTGTGAGGAGGACAAATACAAAACTTTGTATGAAAGAACAGCGGCTGCATGTAATTATTTTATAACAGCAATGGATGAAAATCTTATCAGTTGCACTCAAAAACATATAAACAAAGTAAACCTAAAACAAAAGGTAAAACGATATGTAAAAGAATTGCAATCAATGATGGTGTTCTTCAAAAGAAAAAAAGATCAAATACTACAGGCATTACAATTGGCTGAAGCGCTTCGTCAATCTGTTGATATAGAAGATCTCCTGAAAATGGTTAAGAAAAAAGATGAAGAAAAAGGTATTGTTGTTTCTCCAGATGAACATAATGAATTAAAAAAAGAAAAGAAAGAAAAAGGAGAAAGTAAGCGCATAAGTCTTCAAATGTTTAAAAACGGCCATTCTATTGCTGATATAGCAACAGAAAGGGGAATGTCATCAGGAACTATTGAAACACATCTAGCCTCCTTTATTCCTACCGGTGAAGTAGATGTGTTGGATTTGGTAGATGCCACCAATATGAACATTGTTGTAAAAATAATGAAAGAAAATCCGGAAATAAAACATGCTGAAATAAAACAAATAGCCGGAGAAAGCGTTTCTTTTAGTGATATTCGAGCCGTTGCAGCATATGTTAACCTCACCAACAAGGAGGTTTTGGCCTAAATTTGTCAGGAGTTTCCCCAATATCTAAATTTTCATTTATATAGTTATGTTGGCCTGATTATTATCTTAATTTATTAAAATCAATTATAAAAATTAATAAAAAACATAAAACTCTATCGTGAATAACTTTAGAATTCACAAAAAATCAAACTAAAGTTTCTGTTTTACAAATTTGTAACGTAAACTTGCATTAGAATTTAAAGCCGGCCCGTCACTAACCACTCTTAGCCTGCCGGTTTTTCGGTTCTCCCAGATATCATTTTGGATTCAAAAAATTCCTTTTCAAACAGATGTTTTGAGTTTTAACTATCAAAATTTTTTATGTACGACTTTTCGCAATTAAATGAAATGCTTATCCCTGAATTATTGGATATAGCAGAACAACTTAACCTCCCCAATATTAGATTTACCGGCAAACAAAACCTTATAGAACAGATAATGAATAAAGAATCGAGTATCGAAAACCCAGCTACACCAGCTACTGATAAACCCAAGCGCAAAAGAATAGCTCGGAGTACAGATAATACTTCAACACCTGAAGCCAATGCTTCAGCCGAAGAAAAAGAACAGCTAAAAGCAGAAGCTGACCAACCACAACTGCCTGAACAAAATGAAACGGTTGAAGAAAAAGCTAATGAACAGGAAGAAGAAAATTCTGCAAAAACTGCTGCACCTAAAAGAGGCCGTAAACCTAAAACCAAAGAAGATACTCAATTACCTTTGGAAATGAACAATGAGGAGGAAACACAATCCTCATCTGAAGTTGCAAATGAAAACGCCAATGTAAATACAGAAGCGTCTGATACAAATAATACAGCTTCGGAACAACAGGCCCCTGAGGTAAGTCAGCCCGAAAAACTACCGCCTCCGGGTCAAAGAAATTATCAAAATCAAAGAAGAGAACAAAGCTTTAATATAGAATTTGACGGCGTTATACAGGGTGAAGGTGTTTTGGAAATGATGCCCGATGGCTATGGTTTTCTTCGCTCCTCTGATTACAACTATCTATCATCACCTGATGATGTTTATGTATCTCCCTCTCAAATAAAACTTTTTGGACTTAAAACAGGTGATACAGTTTCAGGTTATGTACGACCTCCTAAAGAAGGTGAAAAATATTTTGCCCTATTGAAAGTTGAAACTATTAACGGTCGCAATCCTGATGAGGTACGTGACCGTGTTCCTTTCGATTATCTGACACCGCTTTTCCCTTACGAAAAACTAAACCTTTTTACTACAGCCAGCAATTTTAGCACACGTATTATAGACCTGTTTACACCAATTGGTAAAGGACAAAGAGGATTGATTGTTGCCCAACCTAAAGTTGGTAAAACCGTATTGCTCAAAGAAGTAGCGAATGCTATTGCTGCCAATCATCCTGAATGCTACCTTATGGTAGTCTTGATAGATGAAAGACCGGAAGAAGTAACAGATATGGAACGTAGCGTAAAAGCAGAAGTTATTGCATCAACCTTTGATGAGCCTGCTGAAAAACACGTGAAAGTATCTGCCATAGCTTTACAAAAAGCAAAAAGATTGGTTGAGTGCGGACATGATGTGGTAATATTGCTAGACAGTATTACCCGTTTGGCCCGTGCCCACAATACTGTAGCCCCAAGTAGCGGTAAAGTATTGAGCGGTGGTGTAGAAGCCAACGCCATGCAAAAACCCAAACAGTTTTTTGGAGCAGCCCGAAAGATAGAACACGGAGGTTCATTAACAATACTTGCAACAGCTCTTATAGAAACCGGTTCTAAAATGGATGAAGTAATTTTTGAAGAATTTAAAGGTACGGGAAATATGGAATTGCAGCTTGACCGTCGTCTTGCCAACAGACGTATCTTTCCGGCTATTGACCTTGTATCATCTTCAACACGGAGAGACGATTTGCTTTTGGACAAAGAAACATTGCAGCGTATGAACATTCTTCGACTATACATGAACGACATGAATACAGAAGAAGCAATGAACGAATTGCTGAAACGTATGCGCGGCACCAAAGACAACAATGAGTTTTTGGCAAGCATGAACGGATAAACTTATTAAATTTATCAATATTGAAACCACCTTTCGGTGGTTTTTTTGTTTGTGAAATATCAAAAGAAAAAGGCTCTGTAAGGTCGTTTCATCAGTAAATATTTGAG
Organism: Segetibacter sp.; assembly: GCA_043736115.1. Taxonomy (GTDB): domain Bacteria; phylum Bacteroidota; class Bacteroidia; order Chitinophagales; family Chitinophagaceae; genus Segetibacter. The sequence goes on from JAYTDC010000143.1 coordinate 28,971, forward strand.
TACCATTTTATAATACTATTTTGGGCTCACGGAAAGTTTTGAAATAACAGAAAATAAAAACAATCCAAATACATTTCTGTTACCTTCGTTTTTTCAGTGAGAAATATCATTTTTTTTGCTCATGGAAAGTTTTGAAATAACAGAAAATAAAAACAACCAAAATACATTTCCCTTACTTCCGTTTTTTTCGTGAGAAATATCATTTTTTTGCTCACGGAAAGTTTTGAAATAACGGAATATTTAGCTATAAAAACGCCTTACCGCTGCTTCCGTTTTTCAATACACTTCACTACTGTTAGGCTATGAGTATCGTAAAATAAAAAAGCCCACGGCTTAGAACCGTGGGCTTAGAACAAAAAAATGAAGCCCATTTATTGAACCATCACTTTTTCAATATGTGAACTGTTAGCTGTATTTATGCTTAATACATAAACTCCTTTTCCAAATGCTTTAACCGGTATTTCTATTTCTTCACCGGCTTTAACAACGACAATAGATTTTTTGTAAATCACTTTACCCAAGGCATCGTTAAGGCGAAGGGTAACATTATTCATATCAGTTAACATTCTTACAATACTCTTATCTACTGTCGGATTTGGATAAACCAAATATTGCACACCTGATTTACTTACAATCACCTTTACTATTTTAGAGTAGGTAAACTTGCCGTCTTTGTCCACTTGTTTTAGCCGGTAGTAGTTTACTCCATAGTTTGGCTTATTGTCATTGTATAAATATTGTAGCTCTCCAGTACCAGTTGCAGCATTCATTTTTGCAATCATATTGTATTCTATTCCATTGCTGCTTCTTTCTATTTCAAAGCGGTCATTGTTGATTTCACTTGCAGTTGACCATTGCAGTAATACGGTGTTGTTTTCATTTTTCCTACCGGTAAATGTCAACCATTTAACCGGAAAAGGAGTTGCTTGCCCAACACAAAAAGTTAGTCCCCAACCTGTCAGGCTACCACCATCCTGATTAAAACCATCCGCTACTTTTAATGTCCAAATACCCGCTTTATCTTCACCATTAAAAGCAGCAAGGGGTTGTGCAGGCTGTCTTATAACTCCGGCAGTTGGCGGGCATGGTATAGTTGCAGAAGGGGCCTGATCGTCAAAGCTGATTTTGAAATTAGCATTACTTCCGCAAATTCCGCTGAATAGCGTTACTTCAGTACCCAAAGGGCTTATTAAACTAACCGTAAGATCGCTAACATAGCTGTGTGTACCCTGAACTGTCAACACATTTACATCTGCTATTATTCCGCTTGCAGGTATATTAAGAGTAGAGATTACGGTAGGGGTACCTGTAGCTGATATTGTTTTGGGTACATCTGTACTTGGCACATTTGTACCGCATACTACCTGTGCGGTTTTAAACCTATCTATTGTAGAAACTACTCCACCACCGCAATTGTTAACTCCCGTAAGCCTCCAATAGTATTCTGCATCCTGTGCAAGTAGTGTAGTAGGAGTATAAGTTGTCCCGGAAACATTTGTAGAAATAGTTAACGGATTGAACGCTGCATTATCTGCAACCTCCAGATTATAACTAACCGCACCTGCTGCGGCCTGCCATGTAAATGTTGGCTTTTGTGTCACTCCAGTTGTAAGATTAGCTGGTAAAGTTAAAGTAGCGGCTACTGCCGGAGTACCAACAGTAAAAATGATATTGGTAGTTTTAACTATTGCACCTGCTGTACCTGTTACTGTTACAGTATATGCACCCGGTGCCACAGTACCAGAAAGTGTTACTGTAGTTGCAGCTCCAGGTGTTAGTGGATTGGTTCCAAAAACAACAGAGTTTGAACCGGGATTACCAGTAGCAGATAATGTGATAGGAGTTGAAAAACCACTAAGGCCAGCAGAGTTTAGGTTAGCAACCATATTAGTACCTGTACAGCTATTAGGTACCGTAGGGTTGTTAAGCACAAAACCTGATTGAGTTGATGCAACAATAGAGAAATCAACATTGGACATATCAAAGAAAACATTGTCAATAGCTTTTACTCTTACTCTAGCAGTTGTAGTTATACTGTTAGGAACTGTAATCTCTTCTTCTCCATCATTAGGTGTAGATGCAGCTAATACTTCTGTAAATGTATTACCGCCATCTGTAGATAATTCTATAATAACATTAGCTGCGCCAATAGGGGTAAGGTCAGTTTTGGCAACATTCCATTTTACCTTCTGAAAGGTGCTAACCTCCCATGAAACTGCTGTGTTTGGCTCTGTTACTACAAACGGGCCTGTGCCGGCAATTGTAGAAACTGTCATTTCACTGAAACAAACACCACCGCTGCCAACCCGGTTGTCGCGACCGGTCAACCGAAATTTCATAATACGGGCATAGCTTGGTAATATTTCACCAATGGTAGTTGTTCCATTTATCTGATCACTCAATTGAGGAAAATAACGTGTTGGGGATATTTCCGGAATGAACGTACGAAAAATAGGCGCATCTCCACTTGGGGTATTCCAATCTCCAAATGGGCCACCAACATTTATTTGTTCCCAGCAATAGGTCAAAGGATCACCGTCAGGGTCAGAGCCGGAACCCGTTAGCGCAAAAGGAGTATTTATTGGAATACTATAGTTGCTACCCGCTATTATAGCAGGAGGATTATTACCGGTTGAAATTTGTACTGCACAACTATTACCAGAGCTATTAATGCTATAGGTAGTTATCTCATTTGAACTTATTGCATTGAAATATGGAATACTATGTGGCTCAAGATCATTAACTGATGTACAAATACCTGCGTAAGCCTGAATGGTAACTCCGCTACCGGGTTCTGAATTGGCGATGCTTGAACCGTTACCACTACAACTACCTGTAGAAGCATTAAATGTGTGATTCCCTCCAAATTGGTGGCCTATTTCATGGGCTACATAATCTATATCATAACCATCTCCAGTTGGTGTTGGGCTACCTGTAATACCACTAGCTTTTTGAGAGTTTGTACAAACCACACCCAAACCAGCAAGTCCGCCACCGCCGGTACTCACTGTATGTCCAATGTCAAAATTGGAAGAGCCTATGCGGTTAGTTATTTGAGTTTGACTTTCGTTTATCAAAGTGTTTGCATTATTATTACCTGCAAATGGGTCAGTTGTTGGGTTAATAAATACAAGCTTGTAATTACTATCAATTAATACAAGTCTTATTGCCACTTCGGTTTCATATACACCATTTACACGATTTACTGTTGTTTGAATAGCGGCCAAGGCCTGTGCTAAAGTAACAGCAGTACCAAATCCTATTGCTCTTGCATATTCACCCGTGCAGGCTACTGCAAGTCTGTATTTACGTAAGGTTGGTCCAACACACTGTCCTGCCTGTGTACGGCTAGGGGTAGATAGCTTATCACCTGTATTCAGCAATTGACCATCTTCAAAAAATGGTTTTGGGGCCAAATCACTTTTGTTGTAAGAAATATAATTCATCAGGCTGCCGGGTGCATAGGGGTCTATATAAACAGCTCCTTTTACCGCAGAAAGAATTTGTGCATGAAAGCCTAATGCATTCCAGTCAATTTTAATCGTGGCATAGGGATCGTCAATACCCTGTCCGCTGTACGATTTAAAGTAGGGGAACATGGCTGCAAGTCCGGGTTGCATCATATCATATTTCACAATGCTGAACCTGCTGTAACTACCATCGGGCATTGGCAGGCTTAAGATTAGTGGATGATTTTTTGCATCAGGGGTAAACTCCTGTGGGGCTGTTTCCATAAAAGTTTTTATACCTGTAGTATCCAACTCAAGTGTGCGATATTTTTTTGGTACAATTTTTCTCACATCCTGATTGATGTGCAAACTTGTTTCGGAAACATCTTTCCAAAAACCAGATTGAGCCGAAGCGGTAAAGCAGACGATTGTAAATAAGGCAAGTAACCTTACATGTGTAAATGTTATTCTCATGATAAATGTTTGAACAATAAAAATGGAAAAGAATCCAACTGTAATATTACTAAAATTTGGAGAAATTTTACTTGCAGGATATGGATTAATTTTAAATTTTCATCTAAGAAATACGCTATATAACATTCAATCGCAAGAACGATCTGCAAAAAATTGCGTATTTTCACCCGTTCATTAATGTGAAAAAATCAAATCAAATAAGGCGATTTCTAGCAGTTGTGCTGCTTTCCACTTTTGCGTTAGCGGTTACCCCTTCTATTATTTTTCACAATAACCTCGCTCATCACACAGATGAAACCATCCAGCACCATCACACACAAAGTGAAGAATTAGCAAATGCCGGCATCAATTGCCATTGGGACAATCTTGTATGTGAGGGAAGTTTTCTTAACGATTTTTATTCATTGGAAGTGGTGGGGATTGAGCCCTTTTCTCCCCAATATCCCATTTTTTATACAAATCATTTTACACTATCTCAACATTTTGTTGCACTTCGGGGACCACCTGCAACAGCTTCCTGACCAAACATATTTTTTGCAATTAATGGCTATACTTTTCAAGGTACCCAATGTTGTAGTAATTCCTTGAAATGTATGGTGAAGAAACCTTTCCATTCAGTCAAGATATGCGGGGTCGTTCATTATTTTATTACATCCATTCAATACATTTTATTTCTTAATAAAATTGAATGATTGCTCATTTATTATTTTATACAAATGAAACAACTTTTTATACCCGTCTTCTTAACTTTTTTTGTTTTCAATATAGCTTATGCTCAAACAACCAAGCCTGTAAGGGCAACTTTTAACTGCCATGTTTCTAACAAAAGTACCGGGGAGCCCTTACATGGCGCATCTGTATATTTTCCCGATATTAAAACAGGCGGTGTTACAAATAAAGCAGGAAATCTTTCGCTTCAAAATGTTCCCAAAGGAAAGTTTCTGATTGAAGTTAGTTTTCTTGGGTTTAGTTCTGTTGCAGAACCTGTTGAGATATCTGGCAATGTTGAGAAAACTTTTGCTTTATCGCCTTCATATGTAGAAGCTGAAGCTGTAACAGTTACAGGCGTTTCTTCTGCTACATCAGTAAGAAGGACTCCTGTGCCTGTAACAATTATAAAAAAAGATGAATTGCTTCGTGGTTCATCTACTAACCTGATTGATGCATTAGCAAAGCAACCTGGAATTGCGCAAATTTATACCGGTCCCGGCATTTCAAAACCCGTCATAAGGGGACTTGGATATAATAGGGTAGTAGTTGTAAACGATGGCATAAGGCAAGAAGGGCAGCAATGGGGAGATGAACATGGAATAGAAATAGACGAGTACAATGTTAATAAGGCAGAGATTTTAAAAGGTCCTGCTTCGCTCATGTATGGTAGTGATGCATTAGCCGGCGTTATCAATTTCATATCATTCATACCTGTACCACAGGGAAGTATAAAAGGCAACCTTTTTGCCACATACATGACCAATAATAGGCAACGAGGCTTTCATGGGGATATAGGGGGAAATAATAATGGTTTTATTTGGGGAGCCTATGGTTCATATAAAGCAGCAGCAGATTATCAAAACAAATATGACGGATTTGTTTTCAATTCCAAATTCAACGAAAAGGATTTTGGGGGTCACTTTGGACTTAATAAACATTGGGGATACAGCCATTTTCTGGTGAGTAGTTTTGATCAAAATCCGGGACTTGTAGAAGGAGCAAGGGACAGTGCTACCGGAAAATTTCTGAAACCTATAAACAATAATGGCGTGGAAGAAGAGGTAATTGCAACAAAGGAAGATTTTAAATCCTCAAATCCGGAAATTCCGAATCAACGCATTCAACACTTAAAATTGACGACTGATAACAGTTTCAACCTGGGTAAAAACCGTCTGACACTTACTGCTGCATTTCAACGCAATCAAAGGAAAGAATTTGGATACATTCTTCTTCCTGATGAGCCCGGATTGTACTTTGATCTTAAAACCATCAACTACAATCTGCAATATCATTTTCTGGAAAAGATAAACTGGAAAACTACTATTGGCGTTAATGGTATGCACCAAACAAACGAAAACAAAGGACAGGAATTTCTCATTCCTGCTTATTCATTAATGGATATTGGTGGTTTCGTTCACACACAAAAAAGATGGAATAAAATGACTCTTAGCGGAGGCGGAAGATTTGACAACAGACATATTAACTCAAAACTTCTTCAGGAGGGTGGAGAAGTAAAATTTGCACCTTTTTCAAAAAAATTTTCCAACATTTCGGCAAGTGCCGGATTGAGTTATGAAGCAGGTAAAACTGTAACATTAAAACTGAATATTGCCAGAGGGTTCAGGGCCCCAAGTATATCTGAGTTAGCAAGTAACGGTGCCCACGAAGGAACTGTTAGATATGAGTATGGCGAACAAAATCTGCAATCAGAAACCAGTACACAAATAGATGCCGGTGTAGAGTTGGGTACAGAACACGTGTCGCTCTCTGCAAACATTTTTTATACTTCAATCAACAATTTTATTTTTTACCGAAAACTACAATCAACAACTAGAGGGGACAGCATTTTGACTGATGGCACCCAACAATTGTTTGCATTTAGATTCAACCAAGACAATGCAAAATTATACGGTATTGAAGCCAACTTAGATATACACCCACACCCATGGGATTGGTTGCATATTGAAAATACATTTTCTTACGTGAAAGGAACCTTAAGCGAAATACAGGATGGCAGCAAAAACCTCCCCTCTATTCCAGCAGCTCGTTTGATTAATGAGATAAAAGTAGATTTTTTAAAGAAAGGAAAAACGCTTCGCAACGTTTATGCTAAGATTGAATTGGACAATACATTTGCGCAGCACAATGCCTTTACAGGTTATAATACAGAAACGGCAACCCCTGCTTATAGTTTACTAAATACAGGGGTAGGGGGAGAATACATACACAAGGGTAGACAATTGTTCGGATTTTATTTTACAGCAAGCAACCTTACAGATGTAGCTTATCAAAGCCATCTTAGCCGGTTAAAATATACTGATGTAAATAATGTTACAGGTAGGCAAGGCGTTTTTAACATGGGTCGAAATTTTAGTATGAAAATAAATGTACCATTATGTTTTTAAACATTGTTGCTCACGGAAATAACAGAAGGAAAAGAAAAATATAAGAGGGAAATTTTAGCAGGGTGCATACGTAATTGTCGCTCCTTAATTCATTTGCCCCGACATTTATGTCTTTCAGATTATGGATCAGATTTTAAGGACTTGGTCAAATCTTATCAAAAGCTTCCTTTGGCTAAAGCCCGCTTTATTTCTTAGAATGCTATCCCCGGCATAAATGCCGGGGTAACTTTTTTGTGTCAATTTGGAATGGCCACATTTACCATCGTTTTTTATTCTTCATTTACTAAAAAAACCTTTGTGTAAGTTTGTTCTGCATTCAACACTAAAATGGAGAAAAACACTTGGCAAATTCTATTGCAGGAAATAATTGGTGGCAAATTCAAGTCGCTTGCCCGTGCCATTTCTTTGGTTGAAAATGAAGTAGACGGTTACGAAATATTTTTACAAAGCTTACCGACTTCAACTACTCCCCTTATAGGAATCACGGGGCCTCCGGGTGCAGGTAAAAGTACATTAACCGATGCCTTAATAGGTGAGATGGTAGCCGGTGGTAAAAAGGTAGGCGTTATTTGTGTTGATCCTTCCTCTCCATTTAATCTTGGGGCTTTGCTAGGTGACCGAATAAGAATGAGCGAATGGTACAATCATCCCAATGTATTTATCAGGTCTTTGGCTACACGTGGTAGCTTAGGTGGTTTGCACCCCAAAATAATTGAGATATCAGATATTATGAAAGCTGCGGGTTTTGACTATGTAATAGTTGAAACGGTAGGTGTTGGGCAAAGCGAAATAGAAATAGCCGGACTTGCAGATGTTACTATAGTTGTGCTAGTTCCCGAAGCGGGTGATGAAATTCAAAATATGAAAGCGGGGTTAATGGAAATTGGGCAAATTTTCGTAGTCAACAAAGCCGACCGGCCCGATGCAGATTTGTTTACCCGTAATCTTCGCCTTACTATACATACTGCCCCCGGAGGCAATACAAACGAACCGGATGTGATCAAAACAATTGCAAATACAAAACAAGGTATAGATCTATTATATGCCTCCATTCAAAAATGTCTTTTACAGGTTCAGAACAGTGAAAGAAAATATTATTTATTGGCAGATAAAGCATATCACCATTTGCAGCGGCAGCGAATGAAAAGTATCAACCGCGAAAAACTTTTTAAAGAAATAAAGGAGAGTAATGCTCAAAACTTGTACTCCTTTCTGGCTAAGCATTATGGTTGATGGGGCCTATTATATTTTTGCTATAGCTATCATTGTATTTATGTTTCCATCTTCTGTGGCTCCACAAATAATTGGAAGGTTTTCTACGAATACAATCTTCTAAAAATTGTACATAATCTGCGGTTAGCTTTCCAAAGGGCATATCATTGGGAGTTGTTGTGGCCAATAATATTTCCGACTTGTAATATCCCCTTTTTACTTTGTAATTAAAAACAAATGCTACCGCAGTATTGCTTGCTCTTGCGCCTTTTTCGGGCCCCATAAAAAAGGCCGTTGGTTGCCCTAAGAAATTTATCCAAAAACTTTTTTCCGGACTTGGTGGGTTTTGATCTGCAGCCAATGCAAGGGCATATCTTCCCCTTGATACTTCATGAAATGTATTTCTAAAATTATAAGCATTAATTAAAATGGTTTTATATCTGCTTCTCATTTTCAACAAAAGCCGGTCTACTGCTTTATTTGACATTGGGGCATAAACACCTATTAAAGGATAACTACTATTTCTGGCAAAGCCCCAATTCATATACTCCCAATTAAAAAAATGTCCGCCATGCAATTGTACATTTTGACCAGTTTTATACAGTTCATTAAGCACTTCAAAGTTACCCGACATCCGTTTATTAAATCCTTTATCATTTAGGGATAAAAACTTAATTGTTTCAATAAAAGTATCAATGAAATTCTTATAAAATTCTTTGGCTATGCGAATTCTTTCCTCCGGGGTTTTTTCGGGAAAAGCTATTGCAAGGTTAGCAAGTACTACATCTTTCCTGTAAGCAAATACATAGTAAAAGAGGAAATAAAAACCGTCGCTAATGAAATACAATATACGCCAGGGTATCAGGGATAGCAGATAAAAGAAGCCATATAAAATATAATACATCAGTTAGTACTCGGTGTGTTTATTCTTCAGTTGATTCTAATTCTTTCTCACCTTTCCACCATCTGTAACCAATAAATCCTGCTATTGCAAAAGGAGTAAGCATTAGATAAACAATTCCGCTGTTCAGGCTTTGGGCTTTTTTTTCCCCCAACTGCCCGGCGGTTTTTGTACATATAGAACATTGTGCCCAAACAGAATTGGTACAACCAATACCAATCATAAATAAGAAAATTAAAAAAAACAGTTTCTTTTTCATACACAACTTCTTAATTGCAAATTTAATACAGAATTGGATTGCTTTTGTTTGTTTGGTAGGGCAGAATTGCTAAACTTATGTAATCTTATGGTTGATGTAAGATTTCCGTTGGCCTTGTTTTAGGAAATCAATCACTGTAAATAAATACAATATGCTATTGCCTAAAGTTATCTTCGTACTTTTATTAGTCAATTTTATATCTAAATGGCATTTTTATTAACTGTAAACGGCAAAACCCCTGTTATGGGCAAGGGTTGTTTTATAGCTCCGAATGCAACAATTGTAGGGGATGTTATCATGGGTGAAGAATGTAGTATTTGGTTCAATGCAGTTGTACGTGGTGATGTAAATAACATAACTATGGGCAACAGAGTAAATGTACAGGACGGTGCAATAATACACTGTACTTATCAAAAACATGCCACAACTATTGGTGATAATGTTTCAATTGGGCACAATGCCATAGTTCATGGATGTACTCTACACAACAATGTATTGGTAGGTATGGGTTCTATTGTAATGGATGGTTGTATAATTAACAGTAATTCTATTATTGCAGCAGGTGCAGTCGTTTTAGAAGGAACAATAGTAGAACCCGGCAGCATATATGCCGGTGTTCCGGCAAAAAAAGTAAAAGAAATTTCACCGGAAAAAATAACCGGAGAAATAAACCGAATTGCCAATAATTATATAAAATATGCTTCTTGGTTTGAAAACTATAATGAAGTATTGGAAAATAATATCTAAGCATAAAACGTTATAATGGATACCATGACAACAAGCAGTAACTTCGATACTAAAGATAGAAAAAAAATTTATTGAATAGTTAATGTAAATTTTTATGAAAAAAGGAATTTTGATCATTGCTGTTGTTGGATTTGGATTATCTATATCAGGCTGCAAAGCAAAATATGGTTGCCCAAGCAGTGGAAGAAATATGGGTGCAGAAAAACTGATAAGCGGAGATAAAAAGTCTTTAAAAGAAGCAAAAAAAGCCGGCAAATTTAAGCAGGGTAAAATTCCATATTAAATAGTTGATGATTAAAAAATGTTGTTTGTTAGTAGAAGAGCAAAAAACTGATTTATAATAAAATCCAATATTCCAATCTATGAGCTACCGTTTAACCTCTGCCTCCGGCAGTATTGAAGCTGTTATTGATGACAACTGCGGCATGAACAAATTCTATAGTATAGCAAACCTGTTGGTACAGGAATGTAAAGTTAAGTTTATTGCTAAAGATGACTTCAGTGATAACATAGACTGGCACTTTACCTACAAAGGTCATCCCCTAATGCTCCATTACAACATTTACAATGGCGTATCGGTCTGTAACAAAAACAGTAAAGACAACGAGGCAGTCAACGAGATTGCTACTGTTTTGGAAAGAAAATTCTACTAATATTTTATGTCTGTCATTGTATCAAGAATAGAGAGATAGCTTACATATCTGTCTGTATCTACTGTACCCGTATTTACACCTTGCTTAATAGCACAGCCGGGTTCATTTATATGCATACAATTATTAAACTGACAATCGCTTAACAATCTGCGCATTTCTGGAAAATAATGCGAAAGTTCTTGTTTTGAAATATCCACCAAACCCAGCTCTCTAATTCCGGGTGTGTCAATCACCTTGCCTCCGTTGGGTAGGTCAAACATTTCGGCAAAGGTGGTGGTGTGCATACCCTTTCCGCTCCAGTTACTTACTTCTTTTGTTCTCAGTGTCAGTTCAGGAAATATTTCGTTAACGAGGGATGATTTACCTACCCCGCTGTGTCCGCTTAATAGTGTTGTTTTATTTTTCAAAATTTCTTTTACTTCATCTATACCCAGACCGTTTACAATACTGGTAAGTAGTACTTTATAACCAATTAGTTCATACACCTGCTTAAGGTGCTCAAAACGATCCATTTCTTTTTGCCTGTAAACATCTGCTTTGTTGAATATGATGATTGCCGGCAGATGATAGGCTTCGCATGAAACCAGAAACCTATCTATGAACCCCGAAGAAGTTTTTGGGTTTTTAAGCGTTGCAAATAAAAGACTTTGATCCAGGTTAGATGCAATAATATGGTGCTGATTTTTATTATGAGGAGAGGTACGGGCTATATAATTTTTTCTGTCTTTAATTTCATAAATTGTTGCTGTTTTCTCTAGTTCATTTTCCAGTTCCATTTCTACCTCATCGCCTACTGCTATAGGATTGGTACTTGTAGATCCCCCAATTTTTAATACCCCTTTTATTCGGGCATTATAAAGCTGACCTTCGGCTGTTTTGGTAATATACCAGCTACCTGTTGATTTGTAAACGAGGGCGGAGAGTAAAGTCATTGGGTTATTAAGTCATTGAACCATTTTCAAATTTTCACATTGTCTAAAAGTCAAGACCCAATGCAAAATACCAAATTGGTTTACCTTTAAATATACCATTCATTTCCCAGGCAGCATCTAATTTCATAAAATAGCCAAGCAGTGTACTTCTTACGCCAAATCCATAACCACCGGCAAATGGGCCAATGCCTCCTGCTTTAGTCCTGAAAGTTATGGCAGGATCGTCACCTGTATAAACAGAATTTGGTCTTTCTAATTTATCATATTTTCCATTCCATGCCGTTCCAAGATCGGCAAACTGCACCACCTGAAAGTTGCGTATAAAAGCATTATTGATTGGCTTATTAAATAAAGTAGAGAAAACGGGCAATCTAAATTCACTGTTAATTACAATTGCATTATTTCCGTTTGCAACATTTTGATTAAACCCTCGAAGGTTTACCGCCAAACTTTGAAAAGCATAATTCTGATCAGGATCAGGTCTATTTTGATTATTGAATTTGGGACTTAACCAACCATCTACACCGCCTGCATAATAAATTAGTTTTTGAGCTCCCCAACTAAAGTCGCCTGCTGTACGTACCGCCCATATAAAATTGCGATAGATAGGATAGTAATGACGTGCATCAAATCCAAAATTGAATGTAAACTTGCCAGAATTGTTGGCATCGTTCAGCGGAAGATTGGCGTCCATGTAAACTTTATACCTTAATCCATGCCAAATATTCTGACTTGGGTTTATAGTATTATCATGCACATATTCTAATCTGCTAAGAACAAAGGTTTGCAAAATATCAGGTAAAAAAAGTGGCAAAGGATCAGGCACACCTGCACTTGTAAATGGTCGAATTACTGTTCTATCTCTTCTGTAAGCAGCAGTAAGTCTAATGCTTTTAATTTCATTTAAAGGATAACTACCGTTAAATTGATACAAATTTGTAAATTGTTTTACATCGCTAACAAATTGAAAATTGTTACCAATGATTTGTGCAGCGCCACTATTTGCAACTCTATAATATGAAACACCCCAATCAAATCGTCGGCGGAAATTTTTAAATCCAAACAAATATTCATTGTCTGATAAGTTGGTGCCGAGTCTAAATGCACCATTGAATTTTATATCCTCTAGCAAGTCACTAACTCCTGCATTAAAAGTGAAATTCAAATTTGCCCCATTGCTTAGCTGTATAGGGCCGCCTCCTCCGGCATAGGGCTGATACCTATTAATAAGAATGTTGTTAGATACTCCGGCTACAAGAAAATCACTTGCAAATTTTAACCTGTAATTAAATAGTTTAAATGTTTTTAACTGTGGTATTAGGGATATTGCTACTTCTGACTCATTTAAATCCTGTAACGTTGAATCTTTTTTCTCATTTTCAAATTCACTTTGAAATTCCGGTTTATTATCAGATGCTTTTTCATCTTTTATTGAAGCAGTAACCTTTCCTTCCTCGGCCCGTTTTTCACTCATCAGCTTTTTCATATATTCTGTTGGCCGGGCATTGATATTTCTATTGCGCAGCGTTACAGAATCTACTCGCAGCTTATACAGGAATTTCATATCAGATTGGCGGGTTACTTCGCTTACTTGCCCCCTGTCTCCTGCAATTCGTGTCTCCAGCAAACTGCTTTGATAGTTGGTTAATGGAAAAGTATAAGTGGAATCTTTTGTTACCTGAAAGGTGCTGATACTATCAGGTTCGTTTTTTTGCCAGGCTATTAGTGTGCTGTCAAGGTCCTTATCGGTTGGGTTTCGCAATACCTCATCTCCTATATAGAATAATGTATCTAATCCTTCTCTTTGTGTTGTAAAAAATCCTGCCCAACGATTGCCTATTCCATTTTCGTCGCTCACATAAGTAAAGTGATTTACATTATATTGCATTGGGCTGCGGGCATTTCCAAACTTTAAATTGGTAAGTTGTGTGATTTGTTTTTTGGTGAGGTAATCAAGCAAGAAAACATTGAACCTGCTTTTGCTTGCCAATACCGTATCAGAATCAGGAGCTTCAGGACCGGGTCTGTTACTTGAGAATATAATACCCGTTTTATTTGGAAACGCTACAAACGATGCATCAACATCATCATATACATCATTGGTAAGCTGTTCCAGTTTTTTGTTGTCTATTTTATAGGTAAATATATCTGTATGACCATTTTTTACAGCAGTAAGCAAAAGCGTATTTTTATCTAGCAAATATTGCATATCCAATATCTGATCGAGTCCTTCTATTTCTTGTTTAAAATTTTTGTATCGGGCAGTTACATCATATACAAACATTTTTATTTTTCCGTCTTCCCAATAAACAACGGCAACTCTTGTTCCTTTACCATCCCACGCCATAATTGGGTAGGTGGGGTTGATTTCTGTTTTTACACTTCTGACTCCATATTTCAATAATGTTTTTTCCAACTCATAATTTTCATAATAGCCAATAGAATAAATACCCTTTTTGTACTGTACAACAACATAGCTTTGGTTACGAGGATTTGGATTGGCCTGAAATCTGAAAAAGTCTTTTCGATTATCAATTTCTTCTGTTACCGATACTACTCCTTTGGGTACATTTCTTCGTTGCCTTAAATCCTTATAATATTTATCCTGCTGAAAGTCCATAAACTCTGTTAGTACATCTTTGAACTTCTTTTTGGTAATACGAATAGATGCTGCATTGAGGCTTTTATAAATACGAGCCAGATATATGAAATAAGAAACGTTTTCCTTTTTATATTTCTCATCAATATAATACCAGAAAGCCGCACCGGCCAGCATTGGCTTGTCAAAAGCAAATTGGTAAAAGTTTCTATAACTATCACTCAACATTGCGTTACGCAGATCATCATCTTTTTGTGTACTCCATCTTTCTGCTACATAACTTACATAACCATCTGTAAGCCATTGTGGTAAATCTAACAGTGCGGCATTGCTTGCAAACTCACCAATGTCATCGCCAAACAACATATTGTCTAGTAAAACTTTTGCAATGCCTTCTCTGATTTGTTGCTTAAGATGAGCATGGTTTCCGTCAAAATAAACCGGCATTTTATTATTGACCAACTTGGTTAATCCCCCTCCCGTGGTGTTAAGCATATCGGTACCAAGGCCAATGTTGGTACTGCGGAAGTCATTGTAATTGTTATAAACCACTATGTTTATTGAGCGCTGAAGGCTATACTCCATTTGGTTTTCTATCCCCGGCAATTCGCTTTCTGCAATTTGAGCTGCGTATTTGCCTAGTTCTAAACCACCCTGAGTAAAATAGGTATAGAAATTTGGTGACTCATAAAACTTCCATGAAAATTTCTTGTGTTGAACTCTGTTACGACCAAACTCTACGGCATTTACCTGCGCCAATACTGTAAAAGAAATAAAACATAGCCCTAAGAAAACCAACATTCTTTTGCACTTACTGTTATCTTGCATATCCAATCTTTAGAAGATTTAAAATTAAGGTAAAATCATTGTAATCATAGTAAAATTGAGTGTATGCTTTCAGTAAAGGTTTTTGTTTTCAATCCGGTAGCGGAGAATACCTATATTATTTACAATGAACAAAAACATGCCATCATTATAGATCCGGGGTGCTACTTTGACGAAGAGAAGCGCCAAATGCAGTCATATATGTCTGCAAATGGTTTAACTCCTGTTCAACTGATTAATACTCATTGCCACCTTGACCACGTATTTGGCAACAAGTGGGTTCATGAAACTTATGGACTTAAATTGTATATTCATAAGAATGAAGAAATGGTGCTCAATTTTGCTACACAGGCAGGACAAAACTGGGGAATGCCATTTGAAAATTATGCCGGTCCATTACATTTTTTCAAAAAAAGTGATGTGGTTACTCTAGACACAGATACGCTACAAGTATTAGAAACACCCGGCCACTCACCCGGTAGTATAAGTTTATACTGTGAGGCTCAAAAGTTTGTAATATCCGGTGATGTATTATTTAGAGAAAGTATTGGCAGAACCGACTTGCCGGGTTGTAATCATGCGGCATTATTAGAAAGCATTCAACAACAACTTATGACACTGCCCGAGGATGTAATAGTATATAGCGGTCATGGGGAAGAAACCACTATTGGTTATGAAAAAAAGAATAACCCCTTTTTAAGAATTTAATCATTTGATGTATTAATTCGTTTTGCTAAACATAAAAATAACTTTTTAACTATGTCTACAATACTTATAACAGGTGGAACAGGGCTGATAGGAAATGCATTAACAAAAATGCTGTTGGAAAAAGGACATCGTTTAATTATTTTATCCCGCTCTCCTCGTAAATCAACTAATAACAACCTTAATTATGCTTTATGGGATGTTAATAAACAAACAATAGATACAAATGCAATAATTGAAGCAGATTATATTATTCATTTGGCGGGTGCCGGTGTTGCCGATAAGCGTTGGTCCGAAAAAAGAAAAAAAGAAATAAAAGAAAGTAGAGTACAAAGCAGTACATTATTGGTAAATGCACTGAAAAACAATCCCAACAAGGTAAAGGCTGTAATTGCTGCTTCCGCTACAGGTTGGTATGGTGAGGATGCAAATCAATCTGCGGGCAATAAGCCTTTTACCGAAGAAAAGCCTGCTGCTTCAGATTTTTTAGGAGAAACCTGCAGGCTTTGGGAGGCAAGTATAGAACCGGTTACAGCCTTAGGCATCAGGTTGGTAACATTGCGGACAGGTATTGTACTTTCTAATAATGGAGGGGCATATGTAGAATTTAAGAAACCATTAAAAATGGGAATAGCTGCAGTCTTGGGCAGCGGGCATCAAATAATTAGTTGGGTGCATATAGAAGATCTGTGCAGAATGTATTTATTTGCTTTGGAAAATGAAGAAATAAAAGGAGCATATAATGCAGTTGCTCCTATGCCGGTTTCTAACAAAGTATTAATGCTTCTGTTGGCAAAAAAAATAAAAGGGAAATTTTTTATCCCCCTTCATGTGCCCTCATTTGCATTAAAAATAATATTGGGCGAAATGAGTATTGAAGTACTCAAAAGTGCAACAGTGAGTGCTTCAAAAATTAAAGAAGCGGGTTTTACATTTTTATATCCTTCAATAGAAATTGCAACAGATCAATTAACTGGTAAATAAATCTTAATTATATACTCTATTTGTACCCGAACATTTCATTTAGTCCTTTTTCATACTCTGTTTTTATTGTTTGGCATGTTTTTTCTAATGTACTAACTGGATTAATTGTCTTTGGTTATTTGTTAAAATGTTAATGTGGAACAAAAATAATGCACAATAAATTTAACACCTTAACAAATTGCCTAAAATTGCATTATTAAAAAATCTGCTAATGCTAATAACTTTCAAAAAAAATTATATGAAAAAGGTACTTTTCTCAATTGCAACAATCGGAATTTTTATAGCTTGTAATACAAATCCCAAAACGGAAACAACAACAACTACTGTAATACCGGCTATTTCCAATACCGACTCTATTAACCGGGCACAGGCAGATAAAAATCAGTCTGTACAGATGAATGGTGTTAGTGACACTATTATAGGTAGTGACGGACAAATGTATATTAAGGCAAAACAAGGAGCTGAGCCTACAACCCAGGCTGCACCGCCTGCCAGGGTTCCAAAAACTCCAAGAAAAATGGTGAGAAACAAGCCATTACCCATAAAAAATTCAACCAATAATGGTTCATCAAACAATAATACAAATAATCAAGGATCAGGAAACAATGGTACAGGTTCAACGGCTAATAATGGTTCTGGTACCGGAACAGAAACTACAACTCAAACAGAAGAGCCTAAGAAGAAAGGTTGGAGTAATGCAGCTAAAGGAACGGCAATAGGGGCAGCCGGTGGTGCGGTAGCTGGTGCGGTTATAAGTAAAAACAAAGGTGTTGGCGCTGTGGTAGGGGGACTAATAGGTGCAGGTGGTGGCTATATTATTGGTCGCAAAAAAGACAAAAAGAAACAACAGGCAGATAGTACTGCTAACCAATAATAAAGCTCCTAAGCAAATAAAAAACGTCACCGATTGGTGACGTTTTTTATTTGCTAGATTTACTTACCGTTTTAGGTTGACCTATATAATATTCACTTTCTTACTAAAATCCATATTGAGGGGCTGAAGTTTGATTACCAAAAGAATAGCTCCGCGACACATTTCCTACCCAGTCAAACATTGATGAACAGAATGACCATACTTTTTTAAACAACAAATTTTTTCTTTCAAAGTTGGTGTCCCAAAAATCAACTTTAGAAATAGTAACAACTACCAATGCTTTATCTGCAAGTGTGTCCGACATTTCATCTATAGATTTTCCGGTTAATGAAGCTGCCTCGTCTTTATTATAAATTACTTTCGCTTTTCCCAAGATATTCATGAAGTAGCTTTTTCCTTTTCTGAAATAATTTAACCCTACCGGAAATTCCTGCGTGTATTGTGCAAGCAATTGTTTGGGCTTGTTTATAAAGAAAATTATTGTACCATTCTTATTTACAGTTGAGGAATGAATAATGGAGTTATTGATATGAAAATCATCATTACTATGGCAATAAAAAATGGCATATTTTAAGTCTTCAATTTTTTTAGCAATAAAATTTTGCAACTTTTCATTTTTCATAAACTGTAAATGATAATATAAATAAATACTCCAGGGTAATATTGTTTAATCATGTTTTTTAAAAAACATGCTTTAATCTACTGTCCTTAAATGTTTGAAATATTAAAACGCATACAGGAGTTTTTTATTTCCTATGGGGAAAACTTGAATAGATTTGAAAGGGTTATGAGCATTTAAGTCTTCACTCCTCGTGATGTTTGCCGGCAAGGCTTTCAGGCTGTGTTTCTATTTCCTTAGCTTCTCTTTTTATAATGAAAACAGCGGTTTCGTCAGGAGTTATACCTCCTCCATAATTTAACGCATATACTTTGGTAAACTCAGCCCCAAAATATAATATTATTGAAGTGTAATAGACCCATGTAAGAATGATAATAACAGAAGCTGCTGCGCCATATGTGGCACCCAGATTACTTCTGCCTAAGTAATAACTGATTGCACCTTTTCCCAAAATAAAGAGAATAGAGGTAAATGCAGCCCCTGTAAAAGCATCTCTCCATTTAATTTTGCCGTCTGGAAGAACTTTGAAAATGATAGCAAACAACAATGCTATAATCATGAAGATAATAGCCCAGTTTATTGCATAGAAAATATATACCGTGGTGTGCGGAAAATAAACAGTCAGCCTGTCGCTTAATAAATCTAACAATGCACTTAAAACCAAAGAAACCATTAACAAAAATCCCAGGCTAACAATCAGCGAAAAAGACAAGGCTCTGTTTATAAGGTATTTTAATATCCCTCGTTTGGGTTTTGCCTTTAGCGACCATATAAAATTAATTGAATCCTGTATTTCTGTAAAAATACCTGTTGCACCAATTATTAGTATAGCTACACCAACAATAGTACCTACAACTCCTTTGCCACCAAGCGTACTTGCTTTTATTATTTCCTGTATTTGTTCAGCCGCAGTATCACCTAATAACTTGTGAAGTTGAAAAAAGATTTTACCCTGTATAGCTTCGCGGCCAAAAAATATGGAGGATAAAGAAATGACAATGATGAGCAAGGGACTAATTGAAAATACTGTGTAGTATGAGAGGGCTGCACTAAGCTTAATACAATTATCATTGCTAAATGCAATCCCTGCTCCTTTTATAACCGTCCAATACTTCTTAATTACTTTCATTTTTTGTCGGAGTCCAATAATGTGAATTTAGAAAATCTGATGTCTTTTTTATTAAAGCCCTAAAGATAATTCTCCCTAACTATATGGGTAAAACTTTAGTGGCAAGGTTTTTTAATTTTTAAAATAAAATTTATAATTATGAGAAGTATTTTGTACGTGATTGCAGTCATACTCGTTATTGGTTGGATTTTTGGATTCTTTTTTGCAAGTGTCGGTGGGTTAATTCATGTTTTACTGGTTCTTGCTCTAATATCCATTATAATAGGGGTAATGCGTCGAGCTTAGCAATTTAAACCAAATTGAAAAAACTACCATAGTTGTAGTTTTTTCAATTTGCTTTATTTCTAAGATTTTAAAATCCAAACACTAACAGAGCCTGCATTTACATAAAAGTCAGCAAACCCCTTTTCATCAATAATAATTTCAGCGCCATGCTTTTGGAGCAAATCTGTAAATAATTTGCCGGCATATTTTTTTCCAATCTCCATATTTTTAAACCCATCATCTCCATTACTCATTAATACTGCACAACCCTCGTGTTCTTCATCTCCTTCACGGGTAAATCCTACACAATTTGGATGATCAAAATACTCACGTTGCAACCCATAGGCATTTTCTCTACGTGCTTTTAGCAGAAGTTCTAATTCTTCTACTTTATTCAGAACTATTTCATAGTCATTTCCATCTCTGCCCTTGTCTTTATAAGCAGCGCCATGAAGATCAGGATAGAAAATACAAGGGTATCCTTCTTGTCTTAGTAATATAAGTGCGTACGCCAATGGCTTAAACCATGCTTCCACCGGTGCTTCAAGGGATTGCAACGGTTGCGTGTCATGATTGTCCACAACAGTTACAGCTTTTTCAGGCATTACCTGAACTAAGGTCTCGTTGAAAATTTTTGAAAGGTCATAATAGCGGCCCTGTTTACCGGCGTTATGAAAATTGTTGTGCAATGATGAGTCAAACAAACTCATTCTTCCCTCTGTTGCATCAATATATTTTAATAATAAATGGAGGAGTCCGGGTGCCCAATATTCGCCTACGGCAAAAATTTCTCTGCCGGTTTTTTCACGGAGCTTCTGAAGCCATTCATTATAAAATTTTGGAGAAATGTGTTTTACAGCATCTAACCTTACTCCATCAAAACCTATATTATCATGATACCAATGAGCCCAGTTATTTAACTCGTCTCTTACAGCAGGGTTTCTAAACTCAATGTCGTTAAACATGAGATAATCATAATTTCCCTTTTCATCATCTACAACTTCCTCCCAATTATCTCCCCACTCCTGAATGAATCTGTAAATTCCTACCTCTCCGTTTGCTTTATCATAATCCACACCACTAAAACAATGGTGTGTCCATATAAAATCAGAATGTTTCTCTTTGCGTCCGGGAAAAGTAAATTTTGTGAATGCTTCTATCTCATAAGGTTCTGATATCTCTTCCTCTCTGTTTTCGGGATTTAGTTTTACTGCTGTAACTTTTTCTGTTTCATCACCTCCACCTTTGTGATTTAAAACAATGTCTGCAATAACCTGCAATCCTGCATTTTTTAAAGCTTTTACAGCGTTGTGATACTCTTTTTTGGTACCGTAGCGGGTTCTTATTGTTCCTTTTTGATGAAATTCTCCCAGGTCATACAAATCATAAACATCGTAACCTACGCTATTGCCTCCTGCAGCAGCTTTATAGGCGGGCGGCAACCAAACTGCCGCAATACCAATTTTTGCCAAATATTGAGCATTAGCTTCTACCTCCTTCCACCATTTGCCCTCTTCGGGAGTGTACCAGTGAAAATATTGAATCATAGTACCATTTAACATAGAACTAGTTTTTTGTCATTTGATAATTTAATACAATAACCTTGAAGAGTTACTTCGTTAAAAAATATAATACACTACTATGCTTTAATCTTCTTATTAAAATCTTCCACTTTATTTAAAAACTCTGTCAATTTACTATCGGCATAAGGTCCATAGGCATCTACAACGGTCCCTTTTACACCACCCTCCGTTTCTATAACATACAATATGGTGTTATCATTAGGGTCAGACTGACCTTCAAACCGAAAGAAATTGGAAATATGAATCTCTTCAGGTTTAAAAATCTTGTTGGTTTTTAAAGATTTTAACCCGCTATCATTTATCTTAAAATCATCGTCATAACCATCTAATACCATTTTGTTAAGACAAGCTGCCAAAGATTTCATGTGAGGTATGTCTTCATTATTTTCTATCGTTGAATTATTTTCCATAGTATCATTTTTTCGCCATCTGCTATTTTGGCTTTTTTTTCAATAGCATAAAATAAAAGACAAAAGCCTGTAAAGCATTACAGGCTTTTACTTCAGCTTAACTCACATTTTCATGCATGTCTCTGTATTTTTTTATGAGATCATGAGACGTTTTAAGATTACTTTTTTGGTTAGAGATCAACTGTCTGATCTCGGTACTCATATAAGCATCACTTTCCAGTGCAGCATCATATGCACGTTGAGCTACATCTTCGCCATATTCACAAGAACCTAAAATACTTTCGCGGTCTTTTCCGGTAATAGCTGCTTTTAGATCCATCCAAACGCGATAAACTTTACCAGATATAGTGGTATCGGTAGATGCATCACCACCTAAACGACCAACTTCCTGCGTAAGTTCTGCGGCATATTTTCTGCTTTGGTCTGCCATTTCAGTAAATGTTGTTTTTAGATCCATATCTGAATCTTTAGATTCATTTGCTGCTTTTTCATAGCCTACAACACGATCGTTATTAATCTGAATAAGATCGTTAAGTACTGATACTAATTCTTCCTTCGTTTCCATAATAATGATTTTTAAAATTTTATTTAAATATTATTTTGATTTAATTAATAAAAAATAAGACCATAGGTAAACTCGCAGTTTAATTTACATTTCACCCACTATATTTATCAAGATTCTTAATCGCAGTGTGAAATTGTTTCCCCGTATAAGTATTGATTCCCAATTATTTACTGGCATCTTTCTTATTTTCAATTATTTTTTGTTGTTTTATTCTCTAATATAAGGGGCACAATTTTTTCCCCAATATTTAAAATTAAAAACATGAAAAAACTACTTCTACTCACCGGCTTTTTAGTTTCCTTTTATTTTTCTGATGCACAAAGCATGGGAAGATCCTATAAAACAGCTCTGGGTGTAAAGTTTTGGGACGGGGCAGGTGTTTCCTTTAAAACATTTTTGCAGAGTCAAAATGCTCTGGAGCTCATCGGCTACTTTTATAAAAACGGTACAAGAATTACGGGGCTGTATGAAATACACGGCAATATTGATGGTGCGGCAGGATTAAAATGGTATGTAGGACCCGGTGCCCACATTGGCTTTTATAATAAAAAATATTATGATGGTAATGCGGTCGCCGGTATAGATGGTGTATTGGGTCTGGATTATAAAATAAACAAAGCCCCATTAAATATGTCTTTAGATTGGCAGCCCTCTTTCGAATTTGGCGATAATCGTGGTTTTATTGGTAATTGGGGTGGATTTGCTATACGTTATGCATTTTAGATTCGGCAGGATAGATTATTATGAAAGAATGGACAACAGCATACCAACAGATAAAGTTGGAAAATCTAATCTCTCTGGGAATTGCTTATGGAATCAAACTCATTATTGCAACCCTGTTATTGATTATCGGATTTGGGCTAATTAATCGATTGCTTAGGGTTGCAATTAATCGTTTACACGTCAGGAGTTTCGATAATACCTACAAAAAGTTTACCCGCAACCTGCTCAATTTTGGTCTAAAATCGGTTTTAATTATTGCAATTTTAAATTTTGCTGGATTTAGAACCACTTCTGTTATTGCATTATTAGGCGCTGCAGGTCTTGCGGTGGGTCTGGCTTTACAAGGTACCCTAACAAATTTTGCAGGAGGCGTATTGTTGATTCTTTTCAAAGCCCTTTAAAGTTGGTGATACAATAGAGACACAAGGTAAAAAGGGGATTGTTACTGAAATACAGATTTTTACTACACTTATAAGAACTGATGACAACAGAATAATTATTATTCCCAACAATATGCTATCAAATGGCATAATTGAAAATTATACTTACCAAAAAAATCATGCTATTGATGTGAATGAGGATGATTGACCTTTTATGTACTCCACATGCAGATGTTTTGAAAATTGTAATATCCTAAGTACAAGATCTAATTCTTGTATTTTTGTTTTAAACTTTCAATATTGAGCTTAATTATTCATACCGAAGAACTGATCAAAAGTTATCGCAACAGAACGGTTGTAAATCATGTATCCGTATCGGTAACACAGGGTGAAATAGTTGGGCTGCTTGGTCCAAACGGTGCAGGCAAAACCACTACTTTTTACATGGTAGTAGGACTTATAAAACCTGATGAAGGCAAAGTTTACCTAAACGAACAGGATATCACCAACATGCCCATGTACAAAAGAGCACAGATGGGCATAGGCTACCTACCGCAGGAAGCAAGTGTTTTTAGAAAACTATCTGTAGAAGACAACATAAAGGCTGTATTGGAAATGACAAAACTACCAAAGAAGGAACAAAAAGATAGATTAGAAAACCTGGTTGAAGAATTTAACCTGCACCATGTACGAAAAAACAACGGCGACAGCCTAAGCGGTGGCGAAAGAAGAAGAACCGAGATTGCCCGTGCACTTGCTGTTGATCCTAAATTTATTTTGCTGGACGAACCATTTGCCGGTGTTGACCCCATTGCTGTAGAAGATATACAATCTGTTGTTGCCAAATTGAAATACCGTAACATAGGCATACTGATTACCGACCACAATGTAAATGAAACCCTCTCCATTTGTGACCGTGCTTATTTGCTAATTGAAGGAAAGATCTTTAAACACGGTACTGCTGAAGAACTGGCTAACGATGACCATGTACGCCGCCTGTATCTTGGTACCAACTTTGAACTCCGCCGCAAAGATTGGATTATTGACATGGAAAGGGACAATGCATTGCAGAAGGCTGCGGATAAGGCGGGGGGGTAAATGGCTGAAATATGTATATAGTTTTAAAAAATTCCTTGTTAATTTTGTATGTAAAATATTTAAATTTAAATTCTATTTTATTAGTACTTTAGTTTTTTGAATTTTCAGACCTCAGCCAATATTAGACAGGCAAAGCATTTTCAATAAGATTAAGAACAGGAGTATAAATATTAACATTTACGTCATCGGACTCGATGCTGATTATAAGGCTATATCTAACCACCGACTCAACCATTTCTAACTTTTTTCTAGAACCGTACCATCCATTTTTGGGATAAATTGCTATTATACTCCTAGTTGCCAAATCCGCACCTGATGAAATAATAAAATCTTTTTTTATAGAACCGCGATTTCTTACTTTTTCTTTTAATGCCCATGGCTCTTCCTGCCCATTATAATTAGCATCTACATTTTCATCAGCGGCAGAAATACGTCTTTTAAACTCTTCTATTTCCTCTGTAGGTCTAATCATTTTAAAATCTAAAGAATGAGAATGATATGAGAAATTATTAATGTACCGCTTGTTTCCAGGGTTGGGGTCAATAAAATATGAAAGCGTCAATTTAAGTTTGACATCCTGCTCTGTTAAATAATTTTGCAACACGTCCATTGGCCATGGTATACTATATAAATGATATTCATTAGACTTGACTTTTGAGCCGTCATATTTGTAAGGCTGTATACTATTTTCAGCGATTAATGTTAGGATATTATTAGCACAATAAAATGCTTTTTCAGGTATTGGAACACCATACCCAAAACATCTTAATAAACTACGTTTTTGTTCAACACTTGCATTATTGAAATCAATGCCGTTTAACATCTGCTCAGTCCATTCTGCAGAATGAACTATTAGACCCCTTATTGTTTCAGGCCAAAAACGTGGATAAGCTCTCTGTAATTCTGCCGCTAATTTTGAGGCTAATGCTGCCGCGCAACTAGTATCACCAAATGGGTATAAAATATAGTTTGTAAAGTCCTTATCAAGTGACAATGGTTTCAATGTTGGGACAATATCTGTTAAAGTTGTTCCTTGTACTGCCAAATTTCCACCTTCCATTACAATATCTGGCTTTATTGGCCATTGATTATCCCAAGTTAACGATGTTGAATTAGATGGGGACATTGCACCATTTAATGCAAGTGGAGCAGTATTAGGCCATACATTTTGATCTATTCTATCCATTCGTGTATAAGTGCCAACCGTAAGAGCATTATAACTTTGACTTGGGTCGTGTACTGATTCCAATTGATTATGTGATGGATAGTTTGTGGAATTTAATTGAGGTAATAAATAATTTACATTTCCGCCACTAACAATAAATAACTGTGGTGAATTAAGAGTGCGACCAAATACAATTTTATCAATTGCAGCAGACCATGTGGATGATCTGCCATTAAATGCAAGGTTTCTGTCCGTAATAGATAAACAATAAATTCTAGCATTATTTGGGAAATCTACTATTGGTGCACTACATGCATATTCAGTTATTGCACCATACAAATCAGGGTCGTTGGGATCTGTAGGGTTAATTATTTTGTATGATTCTAACCCATGATATATTTGAATACTTCCGGTTTCAGCTAAAGCACTTTTCAAGTCTCCATAAAGTGCTAAACCCGCCATTCCTGTACAATGACCTCCTCCAGCCCAAGAGTCTTGAGTTCCCCAAGCATTTTTGTAAGTGAATAACCTATTGTCAGGTAAAAAGTTAGACAACAAAGGATGTTTATTATTTACTCCACTATCCAACAAACAGATAACAACTGAATTTTCATTTAGGTTTCCTTCAGTCCTTTTTACTAAATCTTCAACCCACTCAATTTTATCATTAAAATCTACACTTCTACTAGTAATAAAATCGTTGAGTTGTTGTGGTTTTCTTAATTCAGCTAGATTATCTAACAAAATCAACGAACCTGATAATTGTAATGCCGAAGCTCTAATAATTTTAACTTTATGTTCGGGAAATTCTAATGTTTGTTGCCCAATTTGAGCCCCGCTTGCTTCTAAATTTTGTAAGACTCTTGGTATTCTTACTATATCATTACTCGTACGCCTAAACCAAACTTCCCACCAAACATTTTCATTTTCATTTGGAAAAGGTATTTCCGGCTCATCGCTCCAAAATGATTTCAATGTTGCAAGTTCAATGCTTTGTATATTTGCAATAAGCGGTTCATTTCTTGGAATTCCTGTATCATTACCGTCTTTATCTTTTGTATTTTCAGTTAAATATTTAGCAGCCTTTCCCAAAAAAGTGCTTATGGCGCCTTCTTTCATCATTACAACTACCCTATATCTAAATACTCCGTCTTGTCCTAATATTTCTTTTTTACATTTAGAATTTGATAATTAGGCTCGTCTCTTTCTTGATTTAGGCTTTCAAATTTTAAAGGAAAATTTAATTCAGAAAAAAATTCAACATAAACCGCATCATCCCTAACAATATTCTGAGGAAGGATTTCGTCATTATTTATTTCAAATTGTTGTCTTATCTTATTAAGTTGTTGAATAATTCTATTACCATGTATAGTTCTGTTTCTTACAGCAATTGGGAAATCAGATGAGAATCCAGTTTTGGGATAAACGTATTCTTTTGAAATAAAGAAAGGGTCAATTTTTAAATGAGGTAAATCGCCAGCCATTAAATCAATTTGGATTGTAAAGCATTTAGTAAAAATTCTTTATGGAGTTTCTCGGAATCAGATAATATCTTTTCCTTTATAGTTGATTCGCATGCTTTTGCAATATCTGAGTAATTTAGACCTAAAAATGATTTAGCTATATTGGCATAATTAAGGCGACTGTCAAATGAATAACTATTTGTATATTTTTTGATTGCACTGATTATTTCACCCTCTGTTGGCAATGGATATTTAATAATATCATCAAACCTTCTAAATAGAGCAGTATCCAATGAATCTGGGAGGTTTGTTGCAGCAATGATTATACTGTTACTGTCATCCTTTTCAATATTAATCAAAAAACTATTTAAAATCCGTTTTATTTCACCAATATCCTGTCCTTGATTCCTATGTGACCCTATTGAATCAAACTCATCGAATAGGTAAACAGCGCGTTGACTTGGCATTAAATCAAATATTAATCTAAGTTTTGCTATAGATTCTCCCATATATTTTGAGAGAAGACCATCTAAACGAATAATGAATACAGGAATTCCTAATTCACCAGCAATAGCATGCGCTGTCATTGTTTTACCTGTACCAGGCGCACCAATTAGTAGTAATTTCCTTATTGGAAAAAGGTTATGATGCCTTAGCAATTCCCATTTTTTCTGCTCACTTACTAATTTAGTAAGTCTTTTTCGAACATCGAAATCCAAAACCATATTTGACAAATTAACTCGAGGCTGAAAAACTTCAATTAATTCATTAATATCACGCTTTGAAGCTGTCATATTAACAATCTTTCCTTGATCAAAATGAATTGAAGAACGATTTTTTCTAGCTGTCTCAATTAAAATTTTCAATTCCTGAGAAAATGAAGTATGTCCCTGCCTTGCCTCTGAAGCAGCAATTTGCATTGCGGAGGCGAAAAATCTATCATCATCGGCATCGCCAAACGATTTAATTAGACTTTTTATTTGATCAGAAGCTGCCATGATTTTATTCTATCCAAAAATTTCAGAAAAAAGCATTTATAGTATGAAGATATTACTATTTATTTAAAAAAATAAATAGTTGTTCTATTTATTATAAATAATATTTAAATAATATCACCTTCCCATATAAACCATCAAAATCTGCACATCACTCGGATTAACGCCGCTAATCCGGCTTGCCTGCCCCAGAGTTTGCGGCCGTATTTTCAGGAATTTTTGCCGGGCTTCGTTGGAAAGTGAATGAATTTTATCGTAGTCAAAAGCATCGGGTATGATCAATTCTTCCAATTGGCTCATTTTTTCCACTAATTCTCTCTCTTTGTTTATATAAGTGTCGTATTTGACCTGTATTTCAGCTTGCTCCAAACTGTCAGTTGTAAAGTCTTTGGTTAATTCTTTTAACTTGTCTGAAGCGCCAATCATGTCGCATAACGAGGCATTTGGGCGCAACAATAACTGAGACAATTTTTGTTTTGTTACTAACGCTGCCGAGCCTATTTCGTAAAAATAACCATTTATCTCTTCGGGTTCTACAGCATATTCTTTCATCAGGCCTTTCAACTTTTCTACTCCTTCTCTTTTCGCCAATACTTTTTCCATTCTTTCCTGCGATGCTAGTCCAAGACGAAAACTTTTTTCTGTCAGGCGTAAGTCAGCATTGTCCTGACGTAGCAATGTGCGGTATTCTGCCCGGCTGGTGAACATGCGGTAAGGTTCATCGGTTCCTTTACTTATAAGGTCATCAATAAGTACACCTATATATGCCTCGCTCCTTTTCAGGATTAATGCTTCTTGATTATTGGCTTTTTGGTGTGCATTTATTCCGGCCATTAATCCCTGACAGGCGGCTTCTTCATAGCCGGTAGTTCCATTTATTTGTCCTGCGAAAAAGAGGTTTTCAATTTGTTTGGTTTCCAGAGAATACTTCAATTGATTAGGCGGAAAATAATCGTACTCAATCGCATACCCCGGGCGGAACATTTTACAGTTTTCAAAACCGGGTACCATTTTCAATGCCTGCATTTGTACTTCTTCGGGTAGTGAGGTAGAAAACCCATTTACATAAATCTCCACTGTATTAAACCCTTCCGGTTCTACAAAGAGTTGATGTCTGTCGCGGTCGGCAAAACGGTTAATTTTATCTTCAATACTTGGACAGTAACGTGGCCCCACCCCTTCTATCCTACCCTGATACATGGGACTTCGGTCAAACCCGGTCTTTAAAATATCATGTACCGTTTGGTTGGTGTAGGTAATAAAACAGCTTCTTTGTTCCTGTGTTGTTATCTTTTTAACATCGGTATAGGAGAATCCTACAATTTCATCATCACCTTTTTGTTCTTCCATTTTGGAATAGTCCAGGCTACGTCCATCAATTCTTGGGGGTGTGCCGGTTTTCAGACGGTCACTTTCAAAGCCCAATTCAACCAACTGTTCGGTTATACCTATGGAGGCCTTTTCTGCCATTCTCCCTCCCCCAAACCTTTTTTCGCCAATATGAATAACTCCGTTTAGAAAAGTACCACTTGTAACCACCACAGATTTCGAAGCAATTTCATGCCCAAGCCCCGTTACAACGCCACAAGCTTTCCCATTTTTAATAATAATGGATTGTACCGTATCCTGGTAAAAGTCAACGTTGGAAGTATTCTCCAGCATTTCCCTCCACTTCAGATGAAACAACATCCTGTCACTTTGTGCCCTGGGACTCCACATGGCCGGGCCCTTGCTTTTATTCAACATTCTGAATTGAATCATGGTAGCATCTGTAACAATGCCGCTATAACCACCAAGTGCATCTATTTCTCTTACAATCTGCCCTTTGGCTATGCCACCCATTGCGGGGTTACAGCTCATTTGGGCAATTGTTTGCAGGTTCATAGTAACCAATAGAACCTTACTACCAAGATTGGCGGCAGCGGCAGCAGCTTCACATCCGGCATGTCCGGCACCCACTACTATTACATCGTACGTTTGAAACATAGCACAAAGGTAATTTTTCGTTGTATAGTAGAAACAAAAACCTATAAGGTTTTGGAAACAGTATAGGCGGGAATAAATTGTTCCACGTGAAACATTATTTGGATTGGTCACAGGCAAAATCCTGAACAACCATGTATTTTCCGTCGGGATAAGTGTTGTAACCAATACCCATTTCGGTGAAAGAGGGATTTAGTAACGACTTTCTGTGTCCTAATTCTATAACCCCTTCATCAATGTAAAGCAAAACAAGCATTAAAACTGTATTAGGTTTGCCCCAACTTATATTCTCACCGGCACAATACTTTATATTTATAGACTGCATTCGGGATTGAAATGTAGCACCCGAAGGGGAATTGTGAGAAGGTGAGGCATTCTTAGAGGACATCTCATCTACAAATTGTTGGGCAACCATTTCTAAATCCTTATTGGGTTTAAGAAAAGGCAGAACAGCAGATTTATATAATTCGCTCTTAAGACTTTTGGAATTAGCAGTTTTAAGGGTGGGCATTGCTTTCAATAGCGGATCAACAACACTATCATAAAACCTTCGGGGATTAGCCCGACTGTAATTTGTCCAATAAAACCACTCCCGATTCAGTTTACTCATTGACTTAATTTCAGGAAACAAAGCGATGTAAGTTTCCACTTTATCGTCCCTTGCGGGCAAAGCAGGAAATTCGTCATCGGGTAAGGTGGTATTTCCCATTGTTTGAGCAAAGGAAAAAAGAGGTAGAAATAGTGCAGAAAACAATAAATGTTTCACGTGGAACATGGGCTAGATTGTTTTAGAGTAAAGTTGCAAATAATGCTCCTCTTTTTCTCTCATAATTGTTATTTCACTTTTCTTTTTATCTCCGTAGCCACAAAGGTGAAGTGCGCCGTGAAAAAGCACCCGTAGCATTTCCTCTTGAAAAGGGACACAATGTAAAATGGAATTGCTTTTCACCGTTTCAACACCAATATATAACTCCCCTATTGTTGTATCATTTTCAGAAAGATCAAAAGTGATGATGTCTGTATAGTAATCGTGTTGGAGAAAATCATTATTAATCTGAAGAATATAAGTATCCGAACAAAAGATGTAATTCAGTTGCATTAATTTCTTTTTTTCTCTTTGGAAAATATCCATAATAAAATCCTGAACCTTCCTCTTATTAGGAAGTGTAATAGGGTTTACATCGGCATAATTGAATCTTACAACATTCATAAATAAATAATTACTTCCAAAATTCGTAAGTAATAGCCGAATTTAGGTTTTACTTTTGCAGTTGAATGAAAAAATTATCAGAAATTAAAATAGGAGCAACTGTTGTAATTCACTCGTTTGAAAAAGACGATATTTTTATTAAGCTGATGGAGATGGGCTGCATTCCCGGAGAAAAGATACGGGTAGATCAGGTAGCACCATTAGGCGATCCAATTTCTATTTCTGTTTCCGGTTATAGTCTAAGTCTAAGACTAAACGAAGCAGAAAAAATTATTGTAGAGGAGCTTTAATTATTTACAAACATATCCGCAATGCATATAGGATTATACTTTGGATCATTTAATCCCATACATATTGGCCATTTAATAATTGCTGACTTTGTGGCCAATCATACTGAAGTAGATAAAGTTTGGTTTGTTGTTAGCCCACAAAATCCACTGAAAGAATCTTCCACACTTTTAGAAGAGTCTCTTAGATTAAACCTGGTAAATAAGGCAATAGAAAACAATCCCAAGTTTGAAACCTGTGATATAGAGTTTAATTTACCACGCCCCTCCTATACCATAGATACACTTACTTTTTTAAAAAGTAAATTTCCAACTTTTACTTTCTCTATTATTATGGGGTCAGATAGTTTTGTTAGTATTTATAAATGGAAAAGTTATGAAACGCTCTTAAAAGAAAATTCATTTTTTATTTATGAAAGGCCGGGGTTTCCTATAATAAAGGAAGAAATAAATGTTACAGTTTTAAATGCACCGCTTTTAGATATTTCTTCTACTGCAATTAGAAACTCAATAAAAGAAGGTAAATCAATCCGATATTTAGTTGTTGAAAATGTATTGCAGGAATTACACGAAAAGGGCTACTATAAATAATCCCCTACTTTTACTTTATTCCTAAATGACTGTTTGACCTTTGACTAAATGACAATTTTATAAAAGCCACCCCAACAATAGAAAAGCCGCAACAATAAACGGAGAAGGAATTTTAGTAAACTGAAGTAATATGAATGTTATTAATACAGCGGTAACATTCTTCCATTCAAAAGGAGAAGGTATAGAGTTAAACAACAGAAAAGTGGCAGCTGCCATTATACCAACAACCACCGCATTTATTCCTTCCATAGCTCTAAACACAACCACATATTTTTTTAAACTATTCCATATGGGATAAAAGAAAAGAACCAATAATAAGCTGGGTAAAAAAATGCCGACACAACCAATAATGCAACCTAACAACTGAAACTGTGGACCCATATCTTTTAATACCATTCCTCCAACAAAAGAAGCAATTGAAAAAATAGGTCCGGGAAATGCCTGAACCATTCCTGCACCGGTAAGAAAATCACCCGCAGACATATAGGGTGTTTTGGTTCTAATAACATATTGTTCAAACATCATAGTCACTAATACACTACCACCTCCAAACACAATACTTCCAAACCTATAAAAATTTTCAAACAAACTTATTGGCTTACGAAACGGCAGATTGTGGATGCGGCCGTATTCACTCAATAAACCGGCAACAATAAAAATAAATGCAAATAGCCAAATGTTTCTCCACTTTACAGGACGTTTCTCTCCCTTCTCTTCTGGTATTCTCCTATCGCTAAAATTACTTACTGTACTGCCTGCAATAATTAGCGAAGGAAAAACCCATGGAGAACGGACTAAAAATGTGATTAGCCCGGCTCCTAACATAATAAAAAAAGTCGCCTGATGTTTGATGGAAATCTTGTAACTCTGAAAAGCAGAATAAGCCAAATAACCAACCGCCATAGGTTGAACAAATCTAAATATGTAAGAAAGATTTTCCTGGTTGAAATAGGGAACCATCCAACTTAATGAGCCCATTAAAATACATGCAGGAAGAATCCACAATATTAAAGTAATTAGGGCAAGACTAAGTCCTCCTCTTTTATACCCTATTAAGGTAAGTATTTGTGTACTACTTGCACCCGGAAGAAGTTGGGTAAAAGCATTTATTTCCAGTAATTCTTCCTTAGAAATATATCTATGATCATCTACAAAAAGCTTATGCATTCTTACAAAATGCATTTGCGGACCACCAAAAGCAGTAAGACTGTGAACTAGTACAGCCCTTAAAAATGGTATATGCCGTAATAATACCAAATATAAATTTGAATAATAATATTTTACTGTTTCAATCCTATTTCTCTAAGTCTTTCATCTAAATATTCACCTGCAGTAGCATCGGGATAAGCTTTTGGATGATTAGCATCTATACAACTTTCAAGGCATGCAAGGCTCATATTACTTTTTGGATGTAGAAAAAATGGCATGGAAAACCTTGAAGTATGCCAATGCTCCCTCTTGGGATTTATAACACGATGAGTTGTACTACGTAATCTATTGTTAGTCAACCTTTGAAGCATATCTCCCACATTTACTACAATTTGTTCGGGTAAAGAGGTGACACCCACCCAATCATTTTGTTTGGTCAATATCTCCAATCCATCTGCGCTTGCACCTACCAAAAGCGTAATCAAATTAATATCTTCATGTTGTTCTGCCCGAATAGCACTACTCGGTTCAACAGTAATGGGAGGATAATGGATACAACGTAAAATACTGTTTCCGTTGTGAATAAATGGATCAAAATAATTTTCATCTAGTTTTAAATATAGTGCAATTGCCTGTAACAAAGCCTTACCACTTTTCTCAAAATTTTTGAAAGCTTCATAAAGTGTTTCGTTAAACTGACCAATATCTTTTACCTGAATATTATCAGGATATTCTGCTTTTATAGGATCGTTATCCTCAACATTTTGACCATATTGAAAAAATTCTTTCAAATCTGGTGCTTCACTTCCTTTGGCATGTTCTCTTCCAAAACTGGTATAACCACGCTGACCAGCTAATCCGGGTATTTCATAAGTTAACTTTTTTTCTAAAGGGAGTGAAAAAAACTGCTGTACATATTCATAAATATTCTTGATTAGCTCATCCGGAACACCGTGATTTTTTACAGCTACAAATCCCACCTCTTCATAGGCTTTACCCAATTGTTGCACAAAGGCAGCTTTAGAATCAGAGTTGCCATTTACAAATTCAGCCAAATCAACAACAGGGATAGACATACTTATAAAATGATTTAAAAGGTAAATGGAATATAATCAATAGTTCTGGCAAATATGAAAAAATAAACGGACAACTGTAACAAATGGGCATAAAAAAACCGCAAATGAATGCGGTTATATAAAATAAATAATTGTACTATTCTTTGACCACTTTAAATGATTTATAGAAATTATCACCAACAAATGCATTTAAGATATAAGTTCCTTTTGCCCATTCCCCAAAATTCAGATCAAGTTCCTGAACCCCGGATATAAGTTCTTTACATATTTTTTTAGCAATACGTCCATTTGTATCAAATATTTTCAGAGTTAATTTACCAATGTTATTGGCAACGATATTTAAATAGCCGTAGGTTTCATTAAATGATGCCTCCATTGTCATAAAGTTTATTGGTAAATAATATTATATCCACAATGCAAAAAATATACCCCGCGTAAAGAAATTCACGATTATAAATGTTTAATAAAAGGTTTATTTTTATAAACATTTGATATACAATTCCAGTTAACGTGTAAAAAGAAACATTATTATGTTTATGATAAAATAATTTTAATAAAAATGGTTACAGCAATATCGCCTAAAATAAAATGGGGCATATTTTCCATGAAATATGCCCCATTTTATTTCAATAAATATTTTAATTCCCGTACTCGCTTAAGAATTTAATACGCATAATTTTAAGTTGTTCCCAATCGTAACCACCATCAGCTAACTCTTCTTGTGCAACCTGAAGAGAAGAAGTTTCACAGGTGCGGAAATATTCAATAATCTCATCTTGCTCTTCTTCATCCAACATATCATCTATAGCATAACCTAAATTAAGTTTGGTACCACTTGCTACTATTGTTTCCATTTCTTCCAACAATGTATCAAGTTTTAAATCTTTAGTCTTTGCAATAGTTTCAAGAGGGATTTTTTTGTCAACGTTTTGAATAATGAAAATTTTATTGCTGCTTTTGTTGGCAACACTTTTCATAATAAAATCATCGGGTTTTTCAATGTCATTCTCCTCTACATACTGTGCTATAAGTTCAACAAACGGTTTACCATATTTTATAGCCTTTCCAACGCTTACTCCCTGACACTTTTCTAATTCCTTCAATGTTGTCGGATACATGGTTGCCATATCCTGAAGTGAGTTTTCGAGAAATAAAACAAATGGTGGCAATCCCTTTTTCTTGGCCTCTCGCTGTCTTACATCTTTTAGCATTTCAAAAAGCCTGCTGTCCGCAGCTGTTCCAACTGCATTAGCTACTTGAGTTTCTTCTTCATCATCCTCTGCATTTGCATCTTCAAACTTATTGTTCAAAACTATTTTGTAGCTGTATGGCTTTTTCAAAAACGCTTCAGAGGTCGGCGTAAATTTTAATAGACCATATTCCTCAATATCTTTGACCAATAAATTAGATAAAAGCATCTGACGAATCAAACTATTCCAATAATGGAAGTCTTCGTCTTTGCCTAGACCAAATACGGGTAAAACATTGTGTCTGTACATTAATATTTGAGGTGTCTGCCTGCCCATAATTGCAGCTACTACATAATCTATAGTATGTCTTTGCTCCAGTGCTTTTACTACTTTCAGTACCTTAACTACATTTTCTTTGGCCTCAATCATTTCTTTGGGATTGCAATTGTCGCAACCGCCTGTTGCTGCACAGCCATTAGTATCCCAGTCTTCTCCAAAATAATGAAGTAATATTTTTCGCCTGCACACACTGCTTTCAGCAAAGCTTACAGTTTCATTTATCAATTGTGCACCAACTTCTCTTTCGCTAAGTGGTTTGTCACGCATCAAATGTTCCAGTTTAGAAACATCTTTATGGGAGTAGTAAAGAATACATTTTCCTTCAAGCCCATCGCGACCGGCCCGGCCAGTTTCCTGGTAATAGTTTTCTATACTCTTTGGTATATTATAATGTATAACAAAACGAATATCCGGTTTGTCTATTCCCATTCCAAATGCTATGGTGGCAACAATAACCTGAGTATCCTCCTTTAAGAATTTATCTTGTCGTTCTGCTCTAAGCTTTGGATCTAACCCAGCATGATAAGCAACAGCCTTTATTTTATTAGCAACTAATATTTCAGCAAGTTCTTCTGTTGTTCTTCTGTTAAGAGTGTAAATTATTCCACTCTTTCCGGGATTTTGTGAAATGAATCGTACTATATTTTTTATTGTCTGATCTTTTTTAACCTTAGGCTGAATTTCGTAATATAAATTCTCTCTGTTAAAGGAGGAAATATAAACTGCAGGATCGCGTAAACCCAGATTTTTTAAAATATCACTTTGAACTTTGGGCGTAGCTGTAGCGGTTAATGCAATGATAGAAACATCAGGATTTATTATAGACATCATATCCTTTAACCTACGATATTCTGGTCTAAAGTCGTGTCCCCACTCTGATATAC
The DNA here is from genome assembly GCA_043736115.1 of Segetibacter sp. Classification (GTDB taxonomy): domain Bacteria; phylum Bacteroidota; class Bacteroidia; order Chitinophagales; family Chitinophagaceae; genus Segetibacter. Next base: position 65,804 of record JAYTDC010000143.1, read on the forward strand.
AGTGTGCTTCATCTACCGCAAAAAAAGAAATTTTTAAATCTCCAAAAAAATCCAGATTCTCTTGCTTAGTGAGGGTTTCAGGGGCTACATAAAGTAATTTAGTATTACCACTCACAAGATCGCTTTTTACTTCTCTTTGCTGCGCTTTTGTTAGTGATGAATTAAGAAAATGTGCAACATGATCCTTTTCACTATAACCCCTTATCAAATCTACCTGATTTTTCATAAGGGCAATCAAAGGGCTAACAATTATAGCACAACCTTCCATTAACAAAGCAGGTAACTGATAACAAAGACTTTTGCCACCCCCTGTGGGCATTATTACAAAGGTATCCTTACCGCTTAAAAGGGTATTTATTGCTAATTCCTGGGTTCCTTTAAATTTATCAAAACCAAAAAAATCAAACAATCCTTTATGTATGTCATACTCATGACCAGGATCTGAAATTATCTCTTGTGATTTTTTTACAGAAGTTTTAGATGCTGCTGCTTTTTTAGCAGGCTTTTTAGTTGTTGTAGTAGCCATTTTTCAAGTAATTTCCTTTTTTCATGTTTCTTCTTTCCTTAGAATGAACCATTAAGATAACAAATATTATGAACCGATAAGAATTAATTTTTGCGAAGCATGAGAATACTATCGGAGTGTAACGAAGATAGTGCAACGAAATTTGTAATAAAAAAGGTTATCTGTTAAAATTGAAGGTTATCATAAGCAAAGTATTTTAATAATGATTCAAACGAGTTTAGTGTCTTAAAAAGTATTTTTGCATTACATGAACAATCATTTGCTCCAAACTGCAATAAAAACAATAGAGCTTCAGGCATCTTCTATTGCCCAATTAAGCAGCTATATTAATTCGGACTTTGAAAACATAATTGAAGCTATTTCAAAATGCCGTGGAAGATTAGTAATAAGCGGTGTAGGTAAAAGCGCCATAGTTGCACAAAAAATTGTTGCAACTTTAAATAGTACGGGTACCCCGAGTCTATTTATGCATGCAGCAGATGCAATACATGGAGATTTAGGTATGATACAAAAAGAAGATATTGTGATGTTGATAAGCAAAAGTGGAGAAAGCCCTGAAATAAAAGTTATCATCCCTTTGATAAAAAACTTTGGCAATATACTTATAGGCATGGGTGGAAATGCAGATTCTTATCTGGTAAAACTGTGTGATTATTTTATTAATACTACCGTAAGCCAAGAGGCCTGCCCTAATAATCTGGCACCAACCACCAGTACAACTGCACAAATGGTGATGGGCGATGCACTTGCAATCTGTCTCATGGAGATGAAAGGTTTTACAGGCAACGATTTTGCAAAATTTCACCCCGGCGGTAATTTGGGTAAGCGATTGTATCTAAGGGTTAAGGATTTATACACCTTTAATTCAAGGCCCATGGTTACACCTAATGCCGGACTAAAAGAAATCATTTTGGAAATTACCAAAAGTAGGCTCGGGGCTACGGCTGTTGTAGAAAATGAAAATCTGGCTGGCATTATTACTGATGGTGATCTACGCAGAATGTTGGAAACACCTGAAAAATTAAATACAATTACTGCAGCAAACCTTATGCACTTGAAACCCAAAACCGTTTTTTCAGAAGAATTGGCTGTTAATGCATTAGAAATTCTTAGAAGCAATGATATTAGTCAACTGTGCGTTATCACTCCTAATAATAAATACCTGGGTATAATACATCTTCATGATATAGTAAGAGAAGGAATTGTATAAACTATAAAATTGTAACTAATTTTACCCAGAACAACAATCCAAGATGAACAAAAACCATTACGTAGCAATTATAGCAGGTGGAATAGGAAGCCGGTTTTGGCCAAAAAGCAGGGTGGGTTACCCTAAACAGTTTCTGGATATATTAAATACCGGTAAAACACTCATTCAATACACTTACGAAAGGTTTAAACAATTTGTTCCCGAAGAAAATATATTCATTGTTACTTCTAATGAATATCAACAAATTGTTAAAGAGCAATTAACCGGTATTAAAGATGAAAATATTGTCTGCGAACCAAGCAGAAAAAATACTGCTCCCTGCATAGCATATATTTCATTGAAAATAAAAAAAGAAAACCCTGCAGCAACATTAATAGTTGCCCCTGCAGACCATCTCATATTAGACGGTAGTACTTTTGAAAAAATGTGTCACAAAGCAATTGACTTTGTTGATAAAAATAATGCTTTAGTAACACTTGGCATAACCCCTACCTATGCAAACACGGGTTATGGATATATACAGCATGAGGCAGAACCAACCGAAGATAATCTATATAAAGTAAGAACATTTACAGAAAAACCTAACCTGGAACTGGCAAAAGCCTTTCTTGAAAGTGGAGACTTTTTATGGAATGCAGGTATTTTTATTTGGAAAGTGGAAACTATTATTAAAAGTTTTGAGCAGCATACACCTGAATTGTATGAAATTTTTGCTCCGGAAATTGATAAACTAAATACCGCTGAAGAAAAAGAAGCCATTGAAAGAATTTATCCATTATGTAGCAGTATATCTATTGACTATGCTGTTATGGAAAAGGCTGACAATGTATATGTAATACCCAGCAGTTTTGGATGGAGCGATTTAGGTACATGGGCAAGTGCGTATGATAACCTTGAAAAAGATTACCTGGGAAACGCTATTGCAGGAGATAAAGTATTGGTTATAGACTGCACTCAAAGCATGATTTCTGCACCACACGATAAACTTTTAGTATTACAGGGCCTCTACGATTTTATAGTAGTAGATACAAAAGATGTCTTGCTAATTTGTAAAAAAGATAAGGAACAGGAGATTAAAGAATATGTGGCGGAAGTGAAAAGAAATTTTGGAGATATTCATCTATAGTAAAAACTTTCCTTCCTAACTAACCGTTAAATAATTCTTTATAAAAAGCTTGTATTGTAATATTGAATGTAATTAAAAACTTTCTTTCTATTGCATTCAAAATTTTCACTGATATCAGTTTTACTTATTTCTTTACTTGCGCCTTTCTATGGAACGGGTCAATGGATAACTATATCCGGTACTGTATTCGACATTACTAAAAAGACTCCTGTAGAATTTGTAAGTGTTATAAGCACAAGGGGTCAGGGTACAACAACAGATTCTGTTGGTCACTACGAACTTACAGTAAGAGAAAGTGACTCTATTTATTTTTCTTTTCTCAATAAACCAACAGGAAAATATGCTGTAAAAAATATTCAGCATCCGGATAATTTCAATATTTCTATTCAGAAAAAAATAGGTGAACTACCCGGCGTTACTATTAAACAACGTAATTTTAAATTAGATTCCCTTCGCAACCGAGAAGAATACAATAAAATATTCAATTACAAAAAACCGGGTGTTGGCATAACTGTTAATCCCGGAATGGCGGTAGGTTTGGATTTAGATGAATTCATCAGAATGTTTCAATTTGGTAAGAACAGACGAATGTTATCTTTTCAAAAAAGGTTGTTGAGTGAAGAACAGGAAAGTTACATTTCTCATAGATTTAGCAAAGGCCTCATTAAAAAACTGACCGGCCTGCAATCACCTTTATTAGATAGTTATATGGTTGAGTTCAGGCCAACTTTATTAATGGTACAACAAATGAATGAGCTGGAATTTGGGCAATTTATAGTAGAGGCTTACAACTATTTTAAGGCAGGAATTAAAATGGACCGGCGAATGTTTATTAAAGGAAATGATGAATAATAATTACAAATTGTGTTGTTCATCGTTTTCTTCAAGGCCCGACTTATCATCACCACGTAAGCTGTAATAATCATTTTCTTCATCTTCCATTCCAGGCTTTTCTTTTGCATTTTCATCAATGGGTAAGTCTATATCTTCGCCAGTCGATGGAAGCCAACCATGGCTTTTTAAGGTTTCATCTTCACCATTATCCATGTCATCATCTTTGCTACCTAAGACGATCAAATCCTCTTCAGTAATATCTGAATCATTGGGTCTTTTATTTATTTCTGCGTTAGCTAAAATATCTTCTTCAAGTGATTCATTATCCACACCAGTGATATTTTTGGAAATACCAGAGGCATTATTTAAAGTGTTATTGGAAAGGGAAATATTATCAACATCCATATCTACCCGTTCCAGTTTATTTTCAGGATTAAGAATATCATCTTTAGCCGGATAATGCGGGTAACCCGGAAAGTCTTCATCTACTTTATTATCATTTGATTCCTCAACTTTTTCCGGTGTACTCATGGCTTCATCCGGATCATTCGTAATCTTTTGAGGTAAATCTTTTTTCTCTTTTGGATCTGTTGATTGTTGCATAAAATATTATTTTGCATTACAACTGTAAAAGGCATGCCACAGAGAAAGTAATAGTTAATAACAAATTTTCTACTTCACTATTAACAGAATAACTCAACAAATTAACATTAATATAGACTTAATAACAGTATATAAACCTATCCCAATAAACCGGCAGCCCTGCTGATTTCCATCATTCTGTCTATTGGTTTTTTTGCTGCAAGCCGTAAATTTTCTTCCATAATTATTTCAGGGGCTTCATACTTCAAACATAAATACAGCTTCTCAAGTGTATTAAGCTTCATGTAGGGGCAATCATTACATGCACAGTTAGCGGTGGGCGGTGCAGGTATAAAAGTCTTGTGAGGGGCTTCCTTTTGCATTTGGTGAAGTATACCCGATTCGGTGACAACAATAAACTCGTTTGACTCGTTGGTTACAGCATATTTCAGCAATTGTGTAGTGCTGCCAACAAAATCTGCCTCTCTCAATACAGGTTCCTCACATTCAGGATGAGCAATCACCTTTGCATTGGGATGCCTAACCTTTAGCCTTACAAGTTTTTCAAGGCTAAAAATTTCGTGCACCATACAGGCACCGTTCCAAAGCAACATGTTTCTGCCTGTTTTTTTATTTAGAAAAGCGCCAAGGTTTTTATCAGGTGCAAATATTATTTTCTGATCTTTTGGTAAACTATTTAAAATTGCTTCAGCATTGCTGCTGGTACAAATAATATCGCTTAAAGCTTTAATATCTGCAGTGCAATTTATGTAGGTGATTACAAGATGGTCAGGATGTTTTTCTTTAAAGGCCTTGAATAAAGCAGGGGGTGCACTATCAGCCAATGAACAACCTGCTTTTAAATCAGGCAGGACAACTTTTCTTGTTGGATTTAAAATTTTTGCTGTTTCTGCCATAAAATGAACTCCTGCAAAAACAATAATATCTGCATTGGTTGATTGAGCCTTTTGTGCCAAACCCAAACTATCGCCCAAAAAATCAGCAACATCCTGAATTTCTGCTTCCTGATAGTAGTGGGCTAAAACTATGGCATTCTTTTCGCTCTTTAGCTTTTGTATTTCATCAAACAAATTAATTTCCGGATCTAACACAATATCCAAATATCCTTTAGCGTTAATCTCTTTTTGAGCTCTTTCTATTTCTGTGTTCATAACTATTGTAATAATTACTATAATACTTTATTATTAAATAAACCTACTACTATTACGGGTGTGAATAGCGGGAAAACTTCTTTATTAATTATTTGTAAAATTAAAATTACTTTTTTGTTAACCTTTACTAACAATTTATAAAGGTAGATTTCTTCAATAAAATTAAGCATTCAGGCTTATTATTAACACCGTGGGTATAATAGGAACAGTGGAAATAAAATTGACTCATTTTTTTAAAATAAGTGTGAATTGATGGCGGACAATTGGTGTCGAAATTTAGACTTCATACCATTTTAGTAATAAGTCCAGGTATTTATTACATATTTTCCCACATATAGTTTTTCAAAAACTATAGTTATTATCCTCTTTCACCTGTTTTCAACAAATAAATGTGTAGAAATAAAAAGGAGTAAATAGCACCTAATCTTGTATAAGTGGAATTATTAACTCAAATATATATAATAACACATATCAAACTCTACGTTTAATAAGGGTTTTTATTCGTTTTCCACATTCTTTTTAACAATTAAGGGCATACAACCATAGCAATTTTAAGTTTATTTCATATTAATTTTGGAACATTTTAGTGACCTCCCTATACTATTTAGTCATTAATTTAATAAAATAAAAATTTTATTTACCTTTTATTAATCTACAAATTTCATTAGATATTTACCATAACACCATAGTTAATTATGAGTTTAATGTACAATTGGAATAAATTATGTAAGAAGTAGGTTATTGTAAATTACTAATTCTTTAATCTTATTGCAGTTTAGCGAGTTAATATATTACCTAATCAGCTAGAAAAATATATATTTCATTAAAACAAAAAGCCTCTGTATTTTAATACAAAGGCTTTTTAATGCTGTAGGGGGAGGGATCGAACCTCCACGAGGCAGTTAGCAGAAGCACAAAGTTCAGTGGTCGACCCTGGTCACTAAAATATTGCTACTTAAGTGGCTCTATGCTAAGTTTGTCCTGTTATCCTCACCCCCGAGACAAGAGGGCATGTCTGCCAAAAATTTCATCACCCCACAGTGTAATATTGAAATGCTTTACATTGCAATATTATAGTAAAGCTAACTTTTATTACAAATTATCGAACATTTTTTTTTAAAATTTAGAAATTATATTGATATTTGATAAATTAATTAAAAATTCATCAAAAAAAATTACTGTCATGGCTAATAAATTAAATCTTGACAAACTAGATTATCAGATCATATACGAAATGATGGAAACCGCAGAGGTTTCATATGCAGACCTTGGTAAAAAACTATTTGTTTCGGGTGGCACCATACATGTAAGAATAAAGAAACTTCAGGAAATGGGCATTGTTAAAGGTACAAGATTAAATGTAGATCTCAAAGCATTAGGTTATGATGTTATTGCATTTATTGGTATTTACCTCGAAAAAAGTTCTCTATACGATGCTGTTGAAAACGAGCTAAGAAAGGTACCGGAAATTGTACGCCTAAATTATACAACAGGCAACTATAGCATGTTTGCAGAGATTGTATGCAAGGATATAAACCAATTAAGATTTGTATTACACGATGAGTTACAAAAGATAAAGGGTATAGAAAGAACCGAAACTTTTATTTCTCTTCAGGAAAGCTTTAATAGAAATGTAGTGGTAACAAACCATTAAGAAATTTTTTTCACCATTAAAAATAATGCAGAATTTAAAAGTGAAGTTATTTAACTGTTCTACCTTTCCATTTGTATTTTCCAAACTTTCCTAACCAACCTGCCATAACAGTATATACTATATGAAAGGGCTGCATTACAGGAAACCATAAAAGTAATATTTGCTGATTGAAAAATTTTGAAACAGGCAACATAAACCTAAGTTCAATCAGTACTTTTACCAGTAACATAATTCCCCACCAATACCAAACTTGCCCATACCAAAATGCAATTATAGGCAAAGCAATAAAACTTACGTTCAACAAATAAATTAAGGCTAATACAATAATAATTCTTTTATCATCAAATTTATCTGCTTTGCTTGCCCAGCGGATACGTTGGTTAAAAAAATCTCTCCATGTGGGCATTGGTTTAGTTAAAGCAACAGCATCTTTTGAAAAAAGAAAACCAATCCGTCTTTTATGTTGCTTATATATTTTGTGCATCAACATCATATCATCCCCGCTTGCTATATCATCAATACCTTTAAAACCACCAACTTCCATAAATACTTTTTTACTATAAGCGAGGTTTGCACCATTACACATGCTATGAAAACCTGCGCCAACGGCCGCAGCTGTGATGCCTTGTAAACTCATAAAATCGAGGCACTGAAACTTTGATACAAACGAACCATTATCTTGAAAACGTACCGGACCTGCAACAAAAACTGAATTATTTTCTCTTATATAAGTATCAAAATTATAAAGCCAATTTGGAGGCAAAATGCAATCAGCATCTGTAGTAACAATAAACTCTCCAACGGATTGATGAATAGCAATCTCAATAGCCTTTTTTTTATAACTATTCAATTGTTTTTCATGTAGCAATTTGTCTAACTGTATTAAATGTAAATTACTATATTGCTTTTGAATTTTTTTTACAATATCTGCAGTAGTATCAGAAGAATAGTCATCTACAACAATAACCTCATAAATATTTTTAGGATATTTCTGTGCAAAAACAGAATTGAGACAAATTTCAATATTTGCTGACTCGTTTCGTGCTGGAATAATGATTGAGAATTGTGTTGTTGGAATATCTGCTGCCTTGTTAACAAGTGGCTTTAATTTCATAAACCAATACCTATATTTCTCAATAAGGATTGCATGGGCTAACAATAGCAGCGCAGTAAAGATGAATAAAGCTAAAACCATCTATGGCAAAGAAAACAAGATTTAGCCATTTATAGCTATGTTTTAAAGTGTAAGAGCTGAATGCCTAAAATAGAACGTACTATTAATTATTATTGAGCCAATTAGCCCCCAAAAAATATATTTAGAAAAACTTTTTTTAATTGAGAAATAATATCATTAACTTTACTTAGTTGCATAAACAACTATATGCCAAACAACCATTTTAAAAAAGGAGAATTATACAGCTTTATTACGGGCATGGCTTCAACAGCCCTAGCCCGGAGGTTGCTAAAAAATTTTAAACAATCCGGTATAGATATTACTATAGAACAGTGGAGTATTCTGTATCATTTATGGAAAGAAGATGCGTTAAGTCAACAGGAACTTAGCATCAGGAGTTTTAGAGACAAGCCAAGTATAACAAGATTGTTAGACAACTTAGAAAAGCTAAAATTGGTTAAGAGAGTGCCCAGTAAAAATGATCGTCGTATTAACCTGATCATGCTTACTGAAGCCGGAAAAAATTTGCAACTTCAAACGATCAATTTAGCAGACCAAACCTTAAATGAAGCACTTGTTGGTGTGGCAAATGCAGATATTGAAACCTGTAAAACTGTTTTACAGAATGTGTATGACAATCTTTTATTGTAATAATAAGGTAACCTAATAAATTATAATAATAAATAAAGGTATTAACCGCGTTGTATCATAATTCTAAAATCATTAATATGCAAACTAAAAACCTGCTACCAGCAGTAAAGGGGTCTGAGTGGCTAGTAAAGGAATCAACAACTGAAGAAACCTTTACCCCCGAAAACTTTAATGAGGAGCAAGTCATGGTTAAAGATATGTGCAGGGATTTTCTGGACACAGAAGTTATTCCAAACATACTAAGGATTGACGCTATGGAAAAGGGCCTAATGCCTACGTTAATGGTAAAAGCCGGAGAACTTGGCTTATTAGGAGTTTCTGTACCAGAGGAATTGGGCGGTTTGGGTAAAGATTTTATAACCTCAACTTTAGTTAACGAAGGACTTGGTGGTGGTTTTAGTTTTTCGGTAGCTATTGCTGCACATACAGGTATTGGTACCTTGCCAATTTTATATTTTGGAACAGAAGAACAAAAGAAAAAGTATGTACCCAAATTAGCAAGTGGTGAATGGAAAGGTGCCTATGGGCTTACCGAACCCAATAGTGGCAGCGACGCATTGGGGGCAAAAACCACAGCTACATTAAGCCCCGACGGTAAACATTATCTGCTGAATGGGCAAAAATGCTGGATTACTAATGGCGGCTTTGCAGATGTTTACACCGTTTTTGCCAAAATAGATGGCGATAAATTTTCCTGCTTTATAGTAGAAAGATGTTACGAAGGGTTTACGCAAGGGGAGGAAGAACATAAAATGGGCATTAAAGGTTCTTCGACTGTACAATTGTTTTTTCAGGACTGTAAGGTTCCGGTAGAAAACTTGTTGGGCGAAATTGGAAAAGGCCACATCATTGCATTCAACATTTTAAATATTGGAAGACTAAAGTTGTGTGCTGCAGCTTTAGGTGGATCAAAACGGGCATTAAACACATCGCTTGAATATGCAATCGTACGTGAACAATTTAAGCAATCAATCAGCAATTTTGGAGCAATTAAGCATAAACTTGCTGAAATGGCTATCAGAAATTGGGTGTGTGAAAGTGCTTTATATAGAACAGCCAAATGGATTGACGATAAAGAAATTGAATTATTAGAAAGTGGAAAACCATTTAATGAAGCACTACTAGGCGCCGCCGAAGAGTTTGCTATAGAATGTGCTATTTTAAAAATTGTGGGCAGCGAGGTTTTGGATTACGTTGTGGACGAAGGTGTTCAAATACATGGTGGAAATGGATATAGTGATGAATATATTATATCCCGGGCTTACCGGGATAGCCGTATAAACCGCATTTATGAGGGAACAAATGAAATTAATCGTTTGCTTACAGTAGATATGGTGCTTAAAAGAGCAATGAAAGGTCGTTTGAATATTATGGGACCTGCAATGGCGGTACAAAAAGAACTAATGAGTATACCCGATTTTGGTAGTGGTGATGAACAACCCTTTGAAAAAGAGAAAAAGGCTATTCAAAATTTTAAAAAAGCTATATTGATGACTGCGGGTGCCGCCGTTCAAAAGCTAATGATGAAACTGGAATCCGAACAGGAAATACTGATGAATATTGCGGATATGGCCATAGAAACATTTTTAACAGAAAGCGCATTGCTCCGTTTAATGAAAATTACCAATTTAAATGGAACAGAAGCCTCGCAAAATGAATATAATATGATGCGTGTTTATCTAAATGATGCAGCTGATAAAATAAATAAAGCGGGCAGAGATGCTGTCAATTCATTTGCCGAAGGCGACGAGCAAAGAATGATGTTGCTCGGTATTAAGCGGTTTACCAAAGTAGAACCCTTTAATACTAAAACTGCAAGAAGAGCAATTGCAGATAAGTTAATAGCAGAAGGAAAATATGCATTGTAAAATTTTTTACTTAATAATGCTATAGCATCATTAAGTAAATTTTTCCGTTACTTCCGTCATTTCCGTGAGCCCTTAAAAAAATTTCCTTATGAGCGAAATAATAAACGAATTCAACGATTACCGTACCCGTATGAACGAGGTTATACTAAGCAAAAACAACCTTGTTATGAAACGGCTTTGGAACCTGGATACCAATACATACGAGGAGGGAGAAATAAATAAACAAACCAAAGAAATGCTGGGACTGGTAGCAAGTATGGTATTACGTTGTGACGATTGCATAAAATATCATTTGGGAAAATGTCATGAACTAGGGGTTACAACCGGACAGGTTTATGAAATTTTTGCTGTTGCAAATATTGTTGGTGGAACTATTGTAATACCACATACCCGAAGGGCTGCTGAATACTGGGAGGAATTGGTAAAATAAAATTAATAATCACATTTTATTTTCTTGTAATGAAATTATTTCAACATAATATTATGATTGAGGATAAGGTTTAATGTGATAGTTATAAAAGTTTAGCTGGCACAATAGTATTATCTTTCTTTAAAAGCAAAAATGAAATCTCATACAATCTTACTGACAATAGTTATTATAATCTCATGTGGTGAAAAGCCTACCAAATCTGAATTGGATCTTAAGGTTGTATTAAATAAACCGCTGACCGAAATATCTGGAATAAATGCCGATGAAAATAACCTTTGGGCCATAACCGATAAACCAAATGCAGTAGCCTACAAACTAAATTTTAAGGGAGAAGCAATTCAGGAAGTAACAGTCAAAAATATTCAGGCAATAGATGTGGAAGCTGTTACTAGCGATAGTGCAAATGTTTACATTGGCGATGTAGGGGATAATGATGGCGGCAGAGATGAACGCCAAATTATTAAATTTTCAAAAACACAATCCGGAACTGAAAAAGAAGTAGAAGTTGATGGGCAGGTAATTACATTTCGTTTTGCTGATGAACAAAATACAGAAAGTAAAAAGAAAAACAATTTTGATTGTGAGTCGCTGTTGAGTATGGGGGATTCACTATATCTTTTTACTAAGCGTAGAGAAGATCACAGGACTGAATTATTTGTATTGCCCAAAACTGCGGGTAACTATATTGCACGTTCATTGGGCGTTTTTGATACTCATGGTTTAGTTACTGATGCAGCAGTTAATACTCAAAACAATGAATTAGCACTTTGTGGCTATAATAAAGGTCATAAGTTTCCATTTATACTACTGTTCAAAAATTTCACCGGAAACAATTTCTTTAGCGGTCAAATGGAAAGAATAGAATTAGCGGACAAGCCATGGGACTGGCAAATTGAGGGAATTACTTTTAGTAAAGACAATAAAGTTTACTTTAGTTGTGAGGAAACAAAAGAAGTAAAATCTACGCTTTATAGTATTGAAAGGTCTAAGATCAATAACCTTAGCAAAAAATAAATTTAGTGAGCAAAGGGATTGTTGGAAATATCTTTGTGTTAATTGCTCAATCAAATTATTATTCATGATTTCTATAGTCGGCTATTTGGCTTCTATCTTTCTTGGCATATCACTTTTGGTCAACAACGAACTAAAATTTAGATGGATAAATACAGTTGGGTGCTTCATTTTTATTGTCTACGGCCTATTGCTAAATGCATGGCCGATAATTTTTACCAATTCAGCTCTCTTCTGCATTAATTCTTTTTATCTCATTAAAATATACAGAACAGAAGAGGATTTTGATATTTTAGAATATCAGCCTGGGGATAAGATAATCAATAAGTTTTTAAGTTTCTATAGTAAAGATATTCTTCAATATTTCCCCGAAAATAAGCAACCCTCTCTTTTACAAGACATAAGATTTGTAGTGTTAAGAGATATGGTGATTGCTAATATTTTTGAAGCAGCATTGCAAACAGATGGAACAGCAATTGTTAATATAAACTATACTGTACCTAAGTATAGGGATTATAAGGTGGGTAAATATATTTTTGAAAATGAAAAAAAATACCTTACTAACAAGGGCATTAAAAATATTTTTTATGCTACTGTTTGCAATAAAAACCATGAGCATTTTCTACAAAAAATGGGCTTTAAATATCAGTCAAACATTGGTAAGGTAAGTATGGTAAAATCACTTATGGAGGGTTGAAGAATGAAAAGTATGGGTGATTCAATTTGCATTTGCTCTACAAATAATCTATTTCTTTTTCTTCGAAACGAGTTCATAAGACTCGTCAATAAATTCACAGAGTTGTTTTGAGGAAATTAACCCATCGATGATAATTGTATTCCAATGTTTTTTATTCATGTGATAACCTGGTAAAACAGATTTAGGATAATTTTCTCTCAATGCAACAGCTTTTTCAGGATCACACTTTACATTAAACCGAAGAGGTTGAACATCTAGTGAAGCGAGTAAAAAAAGTTTGTTATGTAACTTAAAAACAAGAGTATCATTTCCGAAAGGAAAACTTTCTTCGCTACCGGGTTTATTAATACAATAGTGCCGCAATTGTTCTATATCCATAACTACTTGCGTTTAAATATCGGTACAGTACTGCAAGGTTCGCCATACATAATGCTTTTTACAAATGGTCGAAGCTTATTGGTAATTTCAACATAGGCTACTTCGGGTATTGGATGTTCACCACAACCTTTTACAACAACTCTTTTATCTAAAAAATCTGCGCCATTAATCGCCGATAAGTTTTTAATCCAAATGTTTGGGAGTATATCTTTTTCCTGTCCAAATACAACATCTTTAGCTACAGGTTGAAGGTTTGTGGCCACCAACATATAAGCCCACATGGGTATTATGGCATCAACCGAGCAAGTTAGGGCTACCATTTTATTTTTGTATTTTTCCCAGTCCAGTATTTTTAATGCTTCGCGAAAATCCTTTTCTTTTAATATAAGCCCCATAAACAAATGCTCTTTCAGATCAAAAACTGCTAATTCTCCTTTTGGGGCATATTCCTCCAAATCCACAGTAGTAAGCAGGCTTTCTGTTACTTTATTTATGATTTTATTTTCCATAATTGATGCTTTCTCAAAGATACATTGTTACAAAACAATGCAATATTTCTTTGATTATTTTGACTGTAAAATGGCAAAGTTGAAAATAAAAAAAATCCCTGCAATTATGCAGGGATTTAATGAATTAAGATATTTTTTATCAATAAAATTCAAAACGGTTGTCATTAATATCAGCCGCCTTTTTCAAGGCTTCAATACTTCTGTACCCACCCATTTGCTTTTGTTGGCTTTCCATTTGTTTGCGAAGGTCAGCGGCGGTCATTGCTGTATTTGCATTAGCTGAAATTGATTCACCCTTTACAACAAAAACACCAGTGTTACCGGCTATTGGTTCACTTACTTTACCCTGTAAGCCTTTATTAAAAGCAGCTCCTGTTACCTTTGGTTCATTTCCTACATTAGGTATAAATGGTTGTGCAAAACTGATGCTATCAGCTGTCATTACCAAAACTCCTGCTGTGGTGGCAACTGCTTCAAGAGATGCCCCACCTTTAAACTTAGATTCTATAATTCGTTGTGCTTTCTTTTCGTTAATTATTCCCTGTTCTGCAGTTGGACGAGCTTTGGTTACACTCATAAGTCCTTTCTCTGTAATAGCCGTAATTACACCAACAACATATTTATCACCTACTTCAAATGGTTCACTTACATCACCCATTTTACCTTCGTAAGCCCATCTTACAAAAGAGCGGTTTTCGCCAACTCCCTGCATCTGATAGTCGTTTTGTTTTACCTCAGGAATAGTTTGAATTTGTAATTTTTGCTTTCCAGCATTTTCATCAAAGCTTTTTTTGTTGCGGCTAGAAGCTGCAAATTGAGAAGCCTGATTGTTTGCATTTGTTATTGTTTCCTGGCTTGCATCTATAGCTTTAGCGAGGTAAGCAATTTTATATGCCATCTCTACTTTCTTTTGTTCTAAAACTTCAATATAGTGATAGCCACTGTATTTTGAGTTTTCTACTTTTACAATTTTCTTATCCCCGGTTGCTCCATAAAATGCAACTTCAGCAAATTCCTTACTAAGGTTTGCAAATTGTTGAGAGGCGAAAGTGTATTCACCTTTAGTGTTTTTACTACCCTGATCATCTGATGATTTAAGCACCAACGTATTGAAATCTGCACCGCTTTTTATAGCAAATTCAATGCTATCAATTCTTGCTTTGGCAAGACTATCAGGAAAGGTAACCTGACCATTATCCCCCATTTTAACTAGTATGTGGCGAACCTTAACACTATCGGGCATCATACGGCGACCAATCATTTTAGCATATGAGTAGTTTGGTCCGTCTATGTATGGTCCATAAATTTGGCCGTCAGAAAGTCTTTTAATGCTGTCAGCATAAGGCACCTGTATTTTAGAATCTAATGTATATCCGTTTAAGTAAGGCAATTCAGAACCAACCCTTCCAAGATATACTTCCGGATCGGTGGCAGTAGCAAAATCATTTCTTAGATTATTTACTGTTTCCAAAGCTTTTGCAGTATCTGAAGATGAGGGTGAAGCACTAAATGCAACATAAGAAACTGAACGAACAGCATCATCTTGCTTAAACATTTCTTTGTGTTTGTTCATGTAGGCTTTTATGTCATCGTCTGTTGCCTTTATAGTGGTATCAGTAATGCTGCTATATGGTATGGTTACATAGGATATCCTGGCAATGCTGTTTTGATCAGCAAAGGATTTTTCAGCCATCCATTTTGGAACATAAGTACTACTGCTAATTAAAGCCATATACTTAGATTGCAATGCCTGATTTATGGTTGGCATAAGATAACCTTGTTCAAACATCTCAAGGTTTGGATTATTTTTTTGCTTTTTTATTTGCTTGAAATAATCTTTTGCTTCGTTTACCTTAAACTCGCCTGTTTGCGGATCTTTGAACTGTTGGCTAAGCCACTGTGGGGGATTGTCACCAAATAAAAGATCGTTCAATTCTTTATTACTAACCTGCAAGCCAAGTTTATCATATTCCTGTTGCATCAGGACTTCATTAATATTTTGCTCCCATACATTCGCAGTTAATTGTTCGCGGGGAGGTGCCTGCTGACCATACATAGATTGCATAAGGCTTATTTTCTTTTCAAATTCACCTCTTGAAATGTTTTGGCCATTAATCTTTCCAACGCTACCATCGCGGCTGGACATGCCTCTGTTGCGGCCAACAAAAGCATCCATTAATATAAAAGCTATTAAGCTAAGGGCAATTACAGCTATAACTACCGCAGCGTATTTGTCCCTGATTTTTTGAATAACCGACATATTATTATTATACTTTTTTAAGTGGACGGCAAAAATAGGGGAATAAATTGTTTGAACAATTGTGGAAAACCTTTTAAAAGCCTGATTATTTGGCTATTTGATAAAATAATGTAGGATTTTTAATGTGAACAACTCGTTATTTATAAAATATCATCATCATATTATTTAAACTTCACATTTGCAACTTTTTAAAAATTTATTTTCAACAGGGTTTTAAAGCCATTGACTAATAAAAACCTTTTAAGACTATTGGTTTATTTTGTTGAAAAAATGCCTACTTTTTTTTAAAAGAAATTTAATTCAAGTATTTAATAAATAATTATTCGATTTCTGCTTCCAAAAATATTAAAGTGCGTTTTACTTACACAAAAATCAATTGTAGTCTTCCCCTTTTCTTTTCATTATTCATCATAGCAAAAGCCCTTAATTTTGTGGAAGTTGCTTGCATGCTTTATTATCCTCTTATTTACAGGTAAGGTCTACTAAAGTTTTGCAAAGCTTTTTCTAATCGCTTTATAAATGCACCTTACAGCAATGAAACAATCTGAATTTTACAAAGTAAGAATTGTAACTGCAGCTTCTCTTTTTGACGGACATGACGCAGCTATAAACGTTATGCGACGCATTATGCAATCAAAGGGGGCTGAAATTATACATCTGGGACACAACAGAAGTGTTGCAGAAATTGTGGAGTGTGCCATAGAAGAAGATGCACAAGGCATTGCAATAACAAGCTATCAGGGTGGCCATGTTGAGTTTTTTAAATACATGAAAGATCTGTTGGATGAGAACGGTTGTGGCCATATTAAAATATTTGGAGGTGGAGGAGGCACCATTCTTCCTTTGGAAATAAATGAATTGCAGGAGTATGGCATTACCCGAATTTACAGCCCGGATGATGGTAGACACATGGGCCTGGAAGGTATGATTGAAGATGTAATTAACAAATGCAGCACAACAAATGTTGATGGGGAAGAAATAACCACATTACCATTTTGGAAAGCCTCTGAAACATGGAATGGTAAACTACCGTTGGGAGAAAGCAAAGATATAAGAAGAATTGCACGTGCTATTACGCTGGCAGAAGCGGGTCAGGATTTCAATCAGGTTTTACTGGGAAATACAAATGAGGATGTTACAAAAAACAGTCCTGTACTGGGCATTACCGGCACAGGTGGTGCAGGTAAATCTTCTGTAACAGATGAAATCGTCCGTCGCTTTCTTAATACTTATACCGATAAAACTATTGCAGTAATTTCAGTAGATCCAAGCAAAAAGAAAACAGGAGGAGCTCTACTAGGGGATAGAATAAGAATGAATTCAATTCATAATCCTCGTGCATATATGCGTAGCCTTGCCACACGAGAAAGCGATGTGGCTCTTAGTAAACATGTGCAGGAAGCTATAGATATTGTTCAAAGCAAGGGCTTTGATTTTATCATTTTAGAAAGTGCAGGTGTGGGTCAGAGCGATGCAAGCATTCTTACATTTTGCAATGTAAGCATGTATGTAATGACCCCTGAATATGGAGCTGCATCACAATTGGAAAAGATAAATATGCTTGATTATGCTGACGTAATCTGCATTAATAAATTTGACAAAGCCGGTGCTATGGATGCCTACAACGATGTATGCAAGCAATACAAGCGCAACCACCAACTTTTTACTGCAAAAAATGAAGATTTACCAATTGTAGGTTCTATTGCCAGCAAGTTTAATGATGAAGGGGTAAATCATTTGTTTGAGAAAATTATACATGCCGTAGAAAAAAAGACAGGTGTACAATTTGGCGAATGCCACTTTGGTGCTACAGCAAAAGTTTCTACTGCTATAATTCCATCTTCGCGGGTGAGGTATTTAAGTGAAATAACTACTTCCATCAGAGAATATGATCAGCTGGTAATAGACCAATCAGCTATTGCTACCAAACTGTACCAACTGCATGGTGTGCTGCAATCATTCACATCGTCAGAAGCCGAAATAAATGCAAACCTTATAAATGAATTGCAAAAGCAAATTGATTTTTACACCGGACAATTAACACCTGTTGCAAAAAAACTAATAACCAACTGGCCTGAAAAAACTAAAGAGTATGGCAAAGACTACTTTGAGTATAATGTTAGAAACAAAGTTATTCGTCAGGAAATGTTTACCACAAGCTTAAGTGGCACACGTATTCCTAAAGTAATATTGCCAAAATATAAAGATTGGGGCGACCTACTAACATGGCAGGGTCAAGAGAATGCGCCGGGACATTTTCCATTTACGGCAGGTGTATTTCCACTAAAAAGAGAAGGTGAAGATCCTACCCGTATGTTTGCTGGAGAAGGTGATCCGGAAAGAACCAACAAACGATTTCATTATGTTGCTTTGGGGCAACCCGCCAAGCGCTTATCCACCGCTTTTGATAGTGTAACATTGTATGGAGAAGATCCTGCAATAAGGCCGGATATTTATGGTAAAATTGGAAACAGTGGTGTAAGCATTGCCACAGTAGATGATGCAAAAAAATTGTACTCTGGTTTTGATCTTTGCAGTCCGCTTACCTCTGTAAGTATGACTATTAATGGGCCTGCACCTATGTTGTTAGCTTTTTTTATGAATGCGGCTATAGATCAACTCTGTGAAAAATGGATTGAAGAAAATGGGCAATGGGAATTAGTTGAAAGCAAACTCAAAGCTAAATATCAATCAACACAAAGACCGCTTTACTCCAACTCATCTTCATTAGAAAGTTTGCCGGCAGGAAATAATGGATTAGGACTTAAGATGCTGGGCCTTTCAGGCGAAGAAGTATTGCCTGCTGATGTTTATGCAAAACTAAAAGCCGAAGCACTAAGTCAGGTAAGAGGTACTGTACAGGCTGACATTCTAAAAGAAGATCAGGCACAAAACACCTGTATATTCAGTACGGAGTTTGCACTTAAATTGATGGGTGATGTGCAGCAGTATTTTATAGATAAGAAAGTACGAAACTTTTATAGTGTAAGTATAAGTGGTTATCATATTGCAGAGGCGGGAGCAAATCCGATATCCCAACTTGCATTTACTCTTTCAAATGGGTTTACTTATGTTGAATATTATTTGAGCAGGGGTATGAACATAGATGATTTTGCGCCCAATTTATCTTTCTTTTTCAGCAACGGAATGGATCCTGAATATAGTGTAATAGGTAGGGTGGCAAGAAGAATATGGGCAAAGTCTATGAAGTATAAATACAAGGCTAACAAGCGTAGCCAAATGTTGAAATACCACATACAAACATCTGGCAGATCGCTACATGCGCAGGAGATTGATTTCAATGACATACGTACAACACTTCAGGCATTATATGCCATTTATGACAACTGTAATAGTCTTCATACAAATGCCTATGATGAGGCTATTACTACACCAACTGAAGAAAGTGTAAGACGAGCTATGGCTATACAATTAATCATAAACCGTGAGTTAGGAACCGCTAAAAATGAAAACCCTAATCAAGGAAGTTTTTTAATAGAAGAGTTAACTGATTTGGTGGAGGAAGCGGTATTGTCAGAATTTGACCGTATTAATGACCGTGGTGGTGTATTGGGAGCTATGGAACGTATGTATCAAAGAAACAAAATACAGGAAGAAAGCCTCTTTTATGAACATCAGAAACATACCGGAGAACTACCCTTGATTGGCGTTAATACATTTCTAAATAAAAAAGGGAGCCCAACAATTTTGCCTGGCGAAGTAATCAGAAGCACTACCGCCGAAAAGGAGCAACAAATTCTAAATCTTGCCGCTTTTCAAAAAAGAAACGAAGCCACTGCTAACGCAATGCTGGAAAGACTAAAGATTGTTGCCATAAATAATGGGAACCTTTTTGAAGAATTGATGGAAACAGTAAAACATTGCTCACTTGGACAAATAACCAATGCACTTTACCAGGTTGGTGGACAGTATAGAAGGAGTATGTAATGTTCAAAAAAGCCTTGAGGTAGCACAAATATAAAAAGTAGAATAAAATTTCACCTGAAATTTTATTCTACTTTTTTTAAGCCAATAATAAAAGTAGTACCCACCCCCACTTGTGATTTTACATCTATGTGTGCATTATGCGATTGTATAATAGTAAGCGTATTTGCTAAACCTAGACCCATTCCGTTTCTTTTGGAGGTGAAATAAGGTTCAAAAAGTCTGTGTATATGTTCTTCGCTTATTCCGCTACCGTTGTCTGAAATCTCTATAAAATGTTCATCGGTAAAGCATTTTACAGCAATTCTTAGCTGACCATGTGGTTGCGTTGCCTCTACAGCATTAATCAAAATATTTAAAAATGCCAATTGTATTTTATCAGAATCTAAAAGTGCATAACATTCTTTTTGAGGATAAGAAACTTCTAGATTGATATGCTTTAATGTAATGCGATCTAAAGCAGATCCAATTGCCCGATCTAAAATAGAAGTCAATGAATGCCTTTGCAGATTCATTTGAGTGGAGATTCGTGAAGAGTCCAACAATTCAGTAATCAAGTCACCAATTCGTTTACTGTTGCGCTGTACAATATCTAAATATAATTTATCCTCTTTTTTTATGGGTTCCTGCATCAGATATTCTAAAGACAGGTTAATGTTGTTTAGTGGATTTCTTACTTCATGCGCCAATGTGCGAACCAATCTGCTTGTGGCAGCCATTTTCTCTGCCTGACGTGCAGTTTTCTCTGCTTTTTTTCTATTAGTATTATCATGAATTATACCTTGTATATATCGCTCACCATAATAATTAATTTCTATGGAAGCAGAAATAAGACAATTTTTTATTTCGCCACTTTTTGCAACCATATCTGCTTCATAATCAAAGAATTCTCCTATTTCATTTAACACATCTGTAAAATAAATTCGATCATTTTCACCATTAAAGAGAGAAAATAAATCACTACCCTGAAATTCCTCTAATTCATAATCCAGCAATTCTGTAGCTGCATAGTTTATGTCCAGTATTTTAAACGCAGAAGAACAAATAAATACAACATCTTTTGACTTTTCAAAGATGCTTCTGTATCTTTTTTCATTAGCTTTAAGTGCCTTTATTGAGGACGCCCTTTCAAGGGAGTAGCGTATACACCGTTCTAATTTTTCAGTATTAAGTTCAGACTTTACAAGATAATCATAGGCGCCACCTTCCATGGCTTTTATATCAATTTCCTGGGTACCCTTACCGGTTAATAATACAATAGGTGCTTCACAGCCTTTCCTTATAGCGTCATGCAATAAGTCCATTCCCGTTTTTATTCCTAATCGATAGTCAACAAAATAAATGTCATAAGTTTGCGAGAGCATTTTTTTTAATGCATCGTTATAATTGTAAGACCAATCTATAACAAATGAAAAACCCGGAATAGATGATATATATTCTGATGTAATAAAAAAGTCATCCTCATCATCATCCACAATAAGAATATGCCGGGTTGTATTTTCCTGTATCATTTTTAATATTCAGTAGTATTATATATTACCCCGGCTGCTTTATGGCGTAGTTATAAAATTAAAATGAAAAAATAGATTTTTTTTCTTTTGAATAAACTTCTAATAAGGTTATGTTTCGCTATTGAATTGTTTGTATTGTTTCATTTTATTGTAAAGGGTCTTTCTATCAACATTCAAAATTTTTGCAGCTTTGCTTTTATTAAAATTTGCTTTTCTTAACGCTTCCACAATAAGTTCGTATTCAGCATCTATACTTGCTCCTTTCAGACTGTGCTCATTTAGCTCTACCGTTCGGTTTATGGTAGATGCATCTGTTGTTGAATAACTTTTGGGATAATTTTTTTCTGCCGGGTGTTCAAAAACCTCATCTTTTGAATGTAATTGTATAGTAGATGAAAGCTCTTCATTAGTTTCACCAAATTGTAGTTTGGTAAAATTACTTATCTCAAAAGGCAGCACCAGTGCATTAATATATTCTGTATCAGCAAGTAGTGTAGCTCTTTTTACTACATTCTTAAGTTCTCTAAGATTACCAGGCCAAACATAGGTATTAAAAATGCTTTCAACTTCAGGAGAAAACCCTTTGATGTTTTTGCCAAGTTCGTCATTGGTAATTTTTAAGAAGTGCCTGGCAAAAATCATAATGTCGTACTTTCTTTCTCTTAGTGGAGGAACCTCTATACTAAATTCATTAAACCTGTGATAGAGATCTTCTCTGAATTTACCTTTTTTAGCCGAGTCCAACAGTCTTTCATTGCTTGCTATAATAATCCTTACATCAAGGTCAATATCTTTATTACCCCCGATTCTGCGCATTTTTCTCTCCTGAACAACCCGCAGTAATGCTACCTGAACATCATAAGAAAGGTTAGCAACTTCATCCAAAAAAATGGTACCACCATTCGCTATTTCAAAACTACCTATTTTTAGATTGAGTGCACCGGTGAACGAACCTTTTTCGTGGCCAAACATTTCGCTTCCTGCCAATTCTTTGGATAATGCACCACAATCTATAGCAACAAAAGGCATATTTTTTCGCTTACTACGTTTGTGTATTTCTTGCGCTATTGCTTCTTTACCACTTCCACTTTCTCCATAAATAATTATGCTATAATTTGTAGGTGAAACAAGGTCTATTTGTTTTAGAATATGAACAAATTCCGGACTATCGCTAAAAATATAATTACCCGAGGTAATTATGTTTGATTTTGGAGTGCTTTTAGTAACTTCTTTAAAGGGGCTGGATTTAACTATTTCAGTTGTTGTTCCAGCATTTTGCAGAGCCTTTTTAATACTTAGAAGTATTTCATCCGGGAACAATGGCTTGGTAACATAATCAAATGCACCCAATTTCATAACATCTACAGCCACTTTAATATCACTATAGCCTGTTACTATTATAACTGCAGTATTCGGGTATTTTTCTTTTATTTTTATTAATAATTCTTTGCCATTAAAATCCTCTAATCTAAAATCACATAATACCAAATCAGGCTCAGTATTTTCAAGTTCTTCAAGGGCTTTTTTGCCACTGTGTGTTAACACTACATCATAACCATTTTTTATAAGAAATCGTTTTAGTAATATACACATGTCAACATCATCATCAATAACCAATATTTTACTCATTGTTAGTTTATTAAGAAAATTAAAGTTAGAAAATTAAATGTTTATGCCCACATTCTTCTTAATTGGGCAACCGGTATTTGCATTTGCTCCCTATATTTTGCTATAGTTCTGCGGGCAACATTTATACCCTTATCACCCAGTATACTCACAAGTTGTTGATCTGTGTATGGATTAGTTTTATTTTCCTGTTCTATAACTCCTTCTATGGCGGATTGTATTACCCTATTGCTTACTACCTCACCTTCTTTGTTTACTATACCTTCTGTAAATAAGTTTTTTAAGAGGATAATACCAAAGGGGGTATCTACATATTTATTTGATGTTACACGGCTAACCGTTGAAATATCAACTCCCACCTTATCTGCAATATTTTTAAGAATCATGGGTTTTAATAAACTTACATCACCGTTTCTGAAGTATTCTAATTGCATGGAAACCATGGCTCTCATAATCTGCATCATAGTTCCTTCGCGTTGTTTAATTGCGTTTACAAACCATTGTGCAGAGTTTAGTTTGCTCTTAAGATACTGCGTGGTAGCTTTATCTTTTTTGGAAGCTGCAACATGGACAGTTTCCATAAGTGATTGATTTATATATAAAGAAGAAGATCTTGATCTGAACAAATTAACTTCTACTTCACCGCTATCATCAACAGTTATTATAAAGTCCGGAATAATATTATTGTTTACAGACAAGCCTTCCGTTTCTTCTATGATTGGTATCATTTTGAGGGAGGAAAGTAAGCGAAGCAGGATTTTAAGCTCATCTTCATCTATACTTAGCGCAGCCATTATTCGCTCCATATTGCGGTGAGAAAGATCTGAGTAATGATTTTCTAATAGTAAGATTGCCTTTTTTACATCGGGTCCTTTTTTCTTAATATCATGAAGTTGAAGTAACAAACACTCCCGGCTATCTTTAGCCCCCACGCCAATAGGATCAAGCTTTTGAATGAAATTTAAAACCTCCTTAAGTTCAAATTCTTCTACTAAAACACCGTGCTTAAAGGACAAATCATCAGCCATATCCTCAAGTTCCTGCTGTAGAAAACCATTGCCATTAAGACAGTCGATCAGGTAATCAGCAAATTTCAATTGTTTATCCGTAAGCCCATAAAAGCGAATTTGTTCTTTTAACCCCTGCCGATAATCATTGTATGCTCTGATAGGTACATTTGGGGTAGCCTCATTATTAAAATAATTTTCATATTCTAATTTATAATCGGGTACATCATCATAACCATGTTCTTCCCAATCTTCATAATCCTGAACATCCTCTTTTGCAAATTTGTCTATTGTAGTTGTATCTTCCTCTTCATTCATTTCCAACATAGGATTTTCTTCCAATTCTTCCTGAATCCGCTGATCTAGTTCTAGTACATTCAAATGAAAAATGTTCAGCATTTGAATTTGCTGAGGTAAAATCTTAATTTGGTGTTTCTGGGTTTGAATCTGACTAATCATACATTTAGACTTTTTGGTTTCTAATTATTTGATTAAATAAATCCAATAAAGCTCCAAATTTCATGTGTCACTTAAAATAAGTTAAAATGCTTATAATGAGCTTATTATGAATTATAGTTAATTTGTGTGTATGAATTATATAATTGTACCCAAGAAATATGCGGGGAAATTATTACCCAACTAAATAGTAAATCAAGTAATTAATTGATTATAAATTAAAATTTTTTACAAATAAAAAAGCTGCCCTAAAGCAGCTTTATATTCACTTTTATGAAAACAGATAATAAATTAAGAACCTGCCCCTTCCTTTTTAGCTTTTTCAATCAAAGCTTCGTTTGCATAAATTGCAAATTCCACCCTTCTGTTTTGTGATTTATTGGCTTCTGAAGTGTTTGGAACTTTTGGTTGATTTTCGCCATACCAAGCAGTTTTTATTCTTTCTGAAGATACATTTTGATTCTGTAGGTATGCAGCAACCGATTTTGATCTTCTTTCTGACAAATCCATATTATGTGCACCCGAACCCGAAGCGTCTGTATGGCCTTCTATTAATATATATGAGTCAGGATATTTAGTAAAGATAGCGGCTAAGTTTTTAATCTTAGATTGGGCATCTACACTTAAATCAGATTGATCTACACCAAACAAAACCCCTGACTCAAAAGTAACATTTATACCTTCGCCGACTCTTATAACTTCAGCACCTGGAATATTGGAAATTTCTTTGGCTTGTTTATCCATTTGGTGACCTATAATTACACCGGTAGCGCCGCCAACTGTAGCGCCTAAAATAGTACCAAGCACAGTGTTTTTTGCAGCAGTACCCACGGCTGCTCCTACTACTGCACCACCTGCAGTACCAATTATAGCACCTTTTTGTGCTTTATTCATATTGCTACAACCCGAGGTCATCATACCCCCGATTGCAAATAGAAATGTATAAAAGGGTAGTTTGTAAATTTTCATAATATTATTTTAGGTTATTTTAAAGTCCGAAATTCACTCCAACATTTAATTGAAAGTTGCGATTAGCATTTTTGTCATTATTAAATGTAGTATTTTTAGTTACATCGCTTAAGCCACTGGTAGATGTAAAATCTGCATTGAACCAGGTTTTGTTTACTAACCTATAATTTAAGCCAATGCCTAATAGTAATCCAAGGTCAAAACTGTTATAATCAGTTTTATTTTGAACTCCATCTTCTTTTGCCTTAGTAAGAAAACCTAGTGATGGACCTGCAAAAATCTTAGGCCTAAGTTTGTTGCCATATTTGTTAAAGAAATACGTAGCCTTAATGGGAATACGAACATAATCTAAGTCTAAACTACTTTTTAATCCATTAAACTCTACTGTTGTTCCTTCAAAAGAATATTTAACATCAACACCAATACCAAAATGCTCAACTGCACTATAAACCATTGATAACCCTGCACTGCCCGATAATTTAGATTTTGAATTTTCAACATTTGAAAGTGAAGAAAATCCTACACCGGCTGTAGGACCTAACGAAAACTTACTTTGTGCGCCTACAAAACTGCAACTTGCAAATACAACTGCAATAATAAAAACCCCTTTTTTCATAATTTAATTTTTGTTTCAAAAATATGTGGCATACTAACTAGTGATGCTACACTATAACCAGTTATACTTAAAAAATTATACCAATAAATCCCATATTTTTATTTTCGAAAATAATTTGATCAATTTTTCTAACTAATTTGACCAGAGATTACAGTATTGAGCAAATCTTTCTACAACACCTGATTTAAAACCAATATTTAGGGGCTTATTTCATTGGCAACGTTTTTACCATTTAATAAGTGAAAATGAAAAGGAAAGTTTTAATAATAGACGATGAAGTGGATTTTTGTTTGTTGATGAAATACTATCTCTCCAAAAAAAATTGCGATGTAAGCATTTCGCATACTTTAAAAGAGGGATTGGGAATGGTAGCCAATAAACATCCCGATATAATTATTTTAGATAACAATTTACCCGATGGCTTAGGATGGTCAGAAGCTCATAACATACTTCGCAATTCACCTCAAACCAATTTGTTTTTAATTAGTGCTAATAAAAGTAATGTACAATATGATTTAATAAATGACCATTTTCATGTTATTGAAAAACCAATATCCATAAATCAGATTGACAAATTTTTGAAGTAGAAATTATTTTTTAAAAACTTCTACCATGTGTTAATCGTATTAACCTACCTGCAATTTTAGGAAAATGATACATGGTTTTAAGAAAGAGTGAAGTTGAAAATTCGCCCCCAAATGCTAGTTGCACAATACGTCCAATCATTAGCCTTGTACCAAAATTATCTTTCCAATTTTTAGTATACAATTTCTCCATTTGTAGCCGGGTAATTTTTTTCGACAGATAGGATTCAATTATTTCAAAAGCAAGTTTGGAAGAGTGCAAAGCCATACTCATTCCATTGCCGCAAAGCGGTGTAATCAACCCTGCCGAGTCTCCCAGCATCAGCACATGGTTTTCTACTTGTGACTTTTTGTTAAAACTAATTTGAGAAATCGCAAGCGGCTCTTTGTAGAGAAAAGAAGCATTGGAAAAAATCTCTTTTAGTTGCGGATTTTTAGATAAAATATCCTGCTCCATTTGAGCAATAGAGTTGTTGCTTTTTTTTAGATTTTCCGCAGTTGTAAGATAACAAAGGCAGCTTTTATTTCCCTCAATTTTTGACATGCCACAGTAGCCATCAGCAAAGTTGTGCAATACAATCTCATCTGCAGGATGGTTATGTACGATGTGGTATTTTATGCCAACATAATTATTAAGGTTGTTTGCATTTTGATTCGTAAATGGCCGGTTCCATTTTATGTCCAGATTGCTTCTTTTACCGAAAGCTGAAACAACCACTCTTGCCTTTACCAAACCAGCAGATGACTCAACTGTAAATTCATTATTTTCAAAAGAAACATTGGACACTTTTGTATTGGTCAATATGGTCGCACCTTTGCTAATTGCAATGTTAAACAATGCATCATCCAAGCTATAGCGGCTAATACCAAAACCACCTAAAGGCAGCGGAAAAGAATACGTTTTGCCCTTCGCATCCGAAAGTTTCAACTGCCTGATAACGGGAAGATTCAATTCATCAAAAGGCAACCCAAGGGACTCTAAAAATGGCTTACTCTCCAGGCTGATATATTCACCGCACACTTTGTGAAACGGATAACTTTCTTTCTCAAAAAGCACCACCGAAATGCCCTTAGCAGCGCATTGAATGGCCATGGAAAGACCAGCCAATCCACCACCAATAATGGCTACATCATATATTTTGCTGTTATTCATTTTTTTTCAAAACCCTTTGTGTTTCTTTGTGCCTCTGTGTCTTCGTAGTTCACTATTTTAATTGTCAACCACCACCAAAAACCTGAAAGCCCACCTCCACTTCAAATCAAAATTGGTAATACCTGCTTTACTTAGAAGTGCCTTCAATTCCTTATTTGTAAAACCCCTTCTAACACTCAACGGCGCATCGTTCTTAACAAGATAGGATTTGGAAAAAATTGCCGTTAATATGTTGATGGAATAATAAGCCAAAGGATGCCTCTGCAAGTCATTTATAAAAAACCCAATAGCACTGTTTTCTTTCATCCAATTGAATTGAAAGACTAAATCCTCATCGGTAAAGTGATGGCAAAATAAACTAGAGAAAATTATATCCGGATTTGACGGGAAATCAACTTTCGCATAATCACTTGTTATCCATTTTACGGAGCCAATAAATTCCTTTCTGCCTTCGGCAAATGTGATGCATTCAGGCTTCATGTCTATACCGATCAATGAGACATTAATGTTGTTCTCGTTGCACCATTTATCTACAGCTAAAAGATTATCGCCACCACCGCACCCTATTTCACAAACGGTTATTGATTGTTTGTCCTTAGCAAGTTTTTTAAACCCATCAATAGTTATTTTGTGACCACCCAACCATGTGTTGATGAAGTCTAGTTCCTTCATATTTTGCCGTATATCCTCAAAAGGAATATCATCCCGGTCAAGCAGTTCTTTTTGGTATGACCTGTAGGTAAATGTCATACCTTTTCAGCAATAAAAGTTTCCATTGTTAACCCTGGGCCAAAAGCCACTCCAAAAACATTTGCCTTAGTATTGGCAAGCGGTTTCATTATTTCTTTTAAAACAAACAGGATAGTTGGCGAAGACATATTTCCGTTTGCAGCCAACACCTTTCTGGAGGTAGATAAATCATCGGGAGAAAGCCCCAGTTTTGACTGTATAACATCGACAATCTTTTTACCTCCGGGATGAATGCACCAATGACTGATTTCATTGATGGTATTGTTTCCTTTTTGCAAAGCTCTGTCAACCAAACCGGCAATATCTTCTTCTATCAACTGTGGAATATAAGAACTCAATTTCATCAAAAAGCCCTCGGTGCTTAATTGCCAACTCATATCTTCTTTGCCTTTAGTAGCTATTTCCGAATAGAAACTTTTTAAGCGAAGCGCATTTTCTGAAACAATATTGTTAGACACCAACAATGCGGCACTACCATCGCCAAATAGCAAGCTGCTTGCTGCATTATCCAGCGAATAATTTTGCTGAAAATGCAACGTACAAAGTTCTGTACAAACCACCACCACGTTGGCTTTTGGTTCACTGTCACAAATCATTTTTGCAATCTTGAGAGCGTGAATGGCAGCATAGCACCCCATGAAATTGACCGATGTTCTAAACACATCAGCAGGTAGTTGAAGCAATTCAGCTATTTGCAAATCCAGACCCGGCGCACTCATACCTGTGCAACTCACCGTAATAAGGTGAGTAATTTGTTTGGGTTGAATAAACCCGTCAATGCAATTGTGAATGCTCTCAATAGCAAGCCCCGGCGCATATTGGTCAAACAATTTCATTCTGCAATCCAACGAACGGTTTTTGGCATCGGGTGAAATAAAAGCCCATTCATTTTGCGAAAGCGAAAAATCCGGCAACACTGAATAGCGATCTTCTATTTCGCTTTGGCGGTATAAAAAAGCCAGTTTTCTGGAATCACTTTCATCCAGTTTATAAGCCCTTTGCATAAAATGCAAAATATCGCTCTGCCTATGGCGATACTGTGGTACTGCTGTTCCTATAGAAATAATATTAGCCAAAATGTTGAATGAAAATAATGGTGATAAAAGCAAGACTGGTGCATGTGCTTGCCAGCCAATTAATAGTCATGGTGTGCTGAAAGTCTGCGGCATGTTCATTTTTCAAAACCTGCAAAAACCATTTTGAAAAATATACGACAACAGGAAGAAAAAAGATTAGTAACATTACAAAGAGCTTGTATTGTTGATGGCCGCTGTAATATAACCATAGTATGCCAATGGCAATAGTGTACATGGCAGCGCAAAAAATAAAAGTCCCTCTTTTTCCCAGCATCATACTGATGGTTGTTACATTATCATCCGCATCAGATTCGTGTTGATAAATCTGTGTGACAGGGTAAAAGCCACCTATTAAAAATGCTGCAGCAACCAAGCCTAGCCACGACACATGGATATCTAAATTTTGATTGCAGCCATAATAAACAGCAAAAAAAGTTAGCGAACCCTGGTTAAGGATGACCGTTAAATAACCCGCCAATGGATATTGCTTTAAGCGTATTGGTCTATAACTATACAACCTTGAAAACAAAATGTAAATGCCAATACAACCTGCAAACAATGGCGAAATTATCAAAGACAAAACAATTGCTATTGCATCCATTATAATTGAAACAACAAACAATTGCTTAGTTGGTTGCATTGGATTCTTAATGCCGCCTATGCTACCTTCATCTCTGTCCATATAACTGTTATAGCCATTGCTGGATGGATAAACAAACAGATGCAAAATGCTGAATACAAGAATTGCTCTACCTACATTTATCTCTTCAACAAAACTTAATGCAAACCAATAAACAGGCATTAAAAAATACGAAAAAGGAAACCGAAGTAACTGTATTGTAGAGCGTTGGATCAAAAAGCAGGTTTTATCACTAAATGTAAAAAATAAAAGCTATAGCAACAGATTTTGTTTAAATCCACTTTTATAAATGCAAAAATGAATCCATGTAGAGGATACTCAAAAGAATCTGTGTATATGTTGGGAACCGTTAAAAACTTGCATGAATCAAATAGGATTGATTTTCTCCGCAAAAACTTTCCGTCCTTTGCTTAAAATTTTTTTAGATGAAATTCATTACATTTTTATTCATAGCAGTAATTTTTGCTTCCTGTAGTCCAAATAATGTTACTAAAGAAGATAGTCTGAAAAAGTATTTTGATGACAACAATGTACGGGGCACTTTTGGAATCTACAACAATGGAACAGACCATTTCACTATATATAACCTTACACAGTTCAAAGACAGTGCATATTTGCCGGCATCAACTTTTAAAATAGTCAATTCACTTATTGGACTTGAAACGGGTAAAATAAGTAACGAAAAAATGGTCATTAAATGGGATGGGGTTGAACGTATGATTTCTGAATGGAACCGTGATTTAACTATGGATTCGGCTTTTAAGGTTTCTGCTGTTCCATACTTTCAGGAAGTTGCCCGCCGTATAGGAAAGGACACCATGCAATTATGGCTCGATAGTTTGGGCTATGGACAGCGTTATGGCAAATTTAAAATTGCAAAAATTGATACTTTTTGGTTAGACAATACACTTAAAATTACTGCCGATGAACAACTAGGTCTTGTAAAGCGATTGTATTTTGATCAGTTGCCCTTTCAAAAAAGAAGTATGCGGGTGGTAAAAGAAGTGATGGTGATGGAAAAAAATTCAAATTACTCGTTGTCTTATAAAACCGGATGGGGACAATTGCCAAACGGAAATTCAATTGGTTGGGTTGTAGGTTGGGTAGAAGAAAACCGGCACCCACATATTTTTGCCTTAAATATAGAAGGCCCGGCAAACACAGATATGCCAACTGTAAGAATGAATGTTTTAAAAGGTATTCTGACACAGCTAGGTTATCTGAAAGGGAAAATGTAAAAGGTCTGAATTTATAATGTCTGATTTAGGGATATTTGTTTTTGAACCTTTCTGCTAACCCGATTTATAAATACTAAGTACTCAATACTAAAAATGACTTTTCAACACATAGAATTTCTTTATGCACTTGCACTTATAATACCCCTTACGGTTTTGTTTGTGTTGGTATTGAAATGGAAAAAAAATGTGCGAAAAAAAATCGGGGATGTAGAATTGGTAACCTCCTTAACTGCAGGTTACTCCCATAGAAATTATAACTGGAAATTTATCTTAATCATTATTGCATTGGCACTTTGTATAGTTGGTTCAGCAAATTTACGCTCTCCCAAACAAGGCAGTACAGGCGATAGGACCGGCATAGATGTAATGGTAGCACTTGATGTAAGTAATAGCATGCTTGCACAGGATATTAAACCCAACCGACTGGAAAGGGCACGGCAGGTTATCAATAAACTCATAGATAAAATGGGCAACAACCGTATGGGTCTTGTATTATTTGCCGGTCAGGCTTTTTTGCAAATGCCACTTACCGGCGATCTTGCAGCGGCACATATGTATGTATCAAACGCAAGTACAGATGCGGTTCCAAATCAGGGTACCGTAATTGGGGATGCACTAAGGTTATGCAATACATCGTTAGACAATAAAGAGAAAAAATACAAGGCGGTCATTCTTATTTCTGATGGTGAAGATCAGGATGAAACGGCTGCTAAAGCGGTAGAAGCATTGCAACAAAATGGTGTAATAGTATATACAGTAGGTATTGGTTCACCCGATGGCGCCCCAATTTTTGATGCGGCAACCAAAGATTTTAAAAAAGATGAAACAGGTGTAACCGTAGTTTCTAAATTGAATGAAAAAGACCTGAAAGATATTGCTGAAAAAACCGGCGGACAATATCAATTGTATACCAATGCGGAAGATGTATCTACCAAACTATACAAAATGCTGGATAATATGGAAAAGAAACATATTGGCGGCTCGGGCATTAAAGTATATAACTCGTATTTTCAATGGTTTTTATTGGTTGCATTTATCTTGCTACTACTAGAAATTGTTATTCCTGAAAGAAAAATGAAATGGTTTTCATGGTCAAAGCAATAGTATTAATATTGGGTTGTTTTAGTATAGCTTCGCTCAATGCACAGCAAGAGCAAGGTGTGATCGTAAAAGGTAATGAACTATATAAAAAAGGTGAGTTTGAAAAAGCAACAGAGCAATATCAAAAAGCTACCAAACTAAACCAACAAAATACCAACGCATTTTACAACCTGGGAAACTCTTTATATAAAAGTGGTAAAAAAGAAGAAGCTGAAAAAGCATTTTCCGGCGCAGCCGAAAAAACAAAAGCTCCTTTACAGAAATCAAAAGCATTGTATAACAAAGGCGTAGCACTAACACGTCAGAAAAAACTGGAAGAAAGTATAATTACATACAAACAAACCCTTCGATTAAACCCCAATGACCAACAGGCTAGGGAAAACCTTCAGATGGCACTGAACGAACTAAAAAAGCAACAAGAGCAGCAAAAGCCAAAAGAAGATCCTAAAAAGCCGGACGATAAAAAGCAACCTCAAAATGAGGACAAACCCAAACCCGAACAAAACAATAGTAAGCTTAACAAGCAGCAGGTAGAACAAATGCTCAATTCACTGCGGCAGGAGGAGAAAAGGCTTCAGCAAAATGTACAGAAGAAAAATAATCAGGGTAGCAATAATGCGAAGGATTGGTAAGTAGAGTCATATATTTGTTTTAAATAGTTTTAATTCCCAAATGAAGAACACACAATATATAAAATCAATGCTTTCTAATGCCCTACCGGTGTTGAAACAAAAATACCCTGTTCAAAGCATTGCACTATTTGGCTCACATGCACGGGGAGAACAAAAAAGTAAAAGTGACATTGATATTTTGGTTGAATTAAATGGAGAAATGGACTGGAATTATTTTGATTTGTGCTATGAAATTCAGGCGTTATTTCCGGAAGAAAAAGTAGATGTTGTTTCAAAAGGAGCTATTCAGGAAAATTATTGGAAGTTTATAAAAGACGATTTAATTTATGCCTAAGAGAGATGAGAAAGTAATTCTTGAAGACATACTAGATAACATCAAATTTCTTCTTCAAATCACTTCTGGGTTAACGAAAGAGGAATTTTTTGCAAATAGAATTATTTCCTTTGCGACTGATAGAGGCTTCGAAATTATTGGAGAGGCCGTAAGACAATTACCCGATCAATTTATTCAACTTCATGACGAGGTTGAGTGGAATAAGATGATTTCTTTCAGAAACTTGCTTATTCATGAATATTTCAGGGTTGAGAGAAGCATTCAATGGAATATTATATAAAATATTTTACCCGACTTGCTTTTACAAATTCAAAACATTTACTTTTCCATTTCATAGATTTACGCTCATATTCATTCTTTAAAAGAATTAAACCTCAATTTTTCTTCTTAAACCATACAATTTATAGTTTGTTACTTTTGCAATAAATAAACTTTCACATTAATGACGTTGTTATTAAAAAAACTAGTCCCATTCTGTGAAACAAACATTAACCATGCAATCATACTGTAACTCACTTACCCAATATAGCCGCCTGCTAACACGTGAAGTAAAAATTGGCGATCTCCTTCTTGGCAATTTACATCCTATTCGTGTACAAACCATGACTACTACAGATACCATGGATACTATTGGAACAGTGGAGCAAACTATTAGATGTATTGAAGCGGGAGCTGAATTAGTGCGAATAACTGCACCAAGCAAAAAGGAGGCAGAGAATCTACGATTGATTAAAGATGAGCTGAACAAGCGGGGTTACTATGTTCCGTTAATAGCCGACATACATTTTACCCCAAATGCAGCAGAAATAGCCGCAAGAATTGTAGAAAAAGTAAGGGTGAACCCGGGCAATTATGTAGACAAAAAGAAGTTTGAATTTATAGACTATACTGATGCAGATTATATTGAAGAAATAGAAAGAATAACCGAACGATTTACCCCATTAGTAAAAATTTGTAAAGAGTATGGAACTGCAATGCGCATAGGTACCAATCACGGAAGCCTTAGCGACCGCATTATGAGCAGATATGGCGACACGCCAATGGGTATGGTAGAAAGTGCAATGGAGTTCCTGCGTATTGCACGTAGCGAAAGCTATCATAATATAGTATTGAGCATGAAGAGCAGTAACCCGCAGGTAATGGTACAGGCTTACCGTTTACTCATTCAACAAATGATGGGGGAGTTCAACGAATGTTATCCGCTACATCTTGGGGTAACAGAAGCTGGTGATGGCGAAGATGGCCGGGTAAAAAGTGCTGCCGGTATTGGAACATTGCTCGAAGACGGCATTGGAGATACTATAAGGGTAAGCCTGACTGAAGACCCTGAACTGGAAATACCGGTTTGTAAAGATTTGGTGAAAAGGTATCGTAGTAGTAAGTCATCAGTAGTAAGTAGCAAGACAGAACCAGAACATACTTCACACTTCACACCTGACATTTTACACCTACCATATGATCCATTCATTTACAAACGCCGTGAAACATTTGCTGTTGGCAATATTGGGTATCACCATGTGCCGGTTGTAGTGGCAGATCTAAGCAAAATAAAAAACATTACAGAAACGGATCTGGAAAGCATAGGTTATACTTATAACATAGCTACTGATAAATGGAGCATAAGTGATGCAGCAGCAGATTATGTTTTTACAGGAAATCAACAAATCAACTTTTCTCTGCCGGGAACATTGAAGGTGATTGCTTATCCTAATACCTGTTTTTCATCCCCTTTTGGAGGAGTTCTGGATGGAGGCGTTTTGCCCATCTTCGATATAAGCGGATATGTACAAGCCGAACAAAAAAGCCAACTCATCAATTTTGTAATGATGGACTGCTTTAGCGACGATACATCCATTAACGACTTTACTCATTTAGATATTATAGCCAATGACCCGACAGTTGTTATCTGTTTAAGCAGTACCAACAAAAACGCCATGCAATCCATACGCCGTATGTTTATGGAGTTGATGCTTCGCAAAATAAAAAACCCAGTTGTCATCATCTGCGACAGCTATTGGCAAACAGCTGATGAACACCTGATACACTACTCAACAGAATGTGGGGCGCTGCTACTTGATGGTTTTGGCGATGGACTTTGCCTTGGTATGAATAGCGAAGCCTATAAAGGAATGTCAACTAATAATGCTTCCGGAAGAAACTACCTGGTGAATCAGTCTGCGGAGCAATTCATCAACAACACAGCATTTGCGATTTTGCAGGCTACCCGTACCCGCATTTCCAAAACAGAATATATATCATGCCCATCGTGTGGACGTACTTTGTTTGACCTGCAGGAAACAACCGCAAAAATAAGAGCAGTAACCAACCACCTGAAAGGAGTAAAGATTGCTATAATGGGCTGCATTGTAAATGGGCCGGGAGAAATGGCCGATGCAGACTTTGGTTATGTAGGTAGCGGAGTTGGTAAAATAACTTTATACCGCGGCAAAGAAGTTGTAAAACGAAATGTGGACAGCGACATTGCCGTGTCAGAACTCATTCTTTTACTAAAAGAAAGTGATGCCTGGGTAGAGCCTGTGATGTAAATAAAATTATTTAATGATAATTATTTTCTATAAGGGTGCCTCAATTTTTTTTTGGCATAACATATAAAAAGCCCCATAGCAACACAACACTCTAGATGTGCGACGCCCAAAGTGTTCAATCATTGAATAAATGCCCGTTACCCAAATTTGCCATCATACCTCATAAATCACCCATCCCACATCCGCTATCCAAAAACTATCTTTGCCCTCCGTTGTAATAATCTAAAGCAAAAATATGCAAACCGATTTTCTCGTCATAGGCAGTGGCATTGCCGGCCTAACTTATGCCCTTAAGGTGGCCGAAGCAATGCCAGACAAACAAGTTATAGTCATTACAAAAGCCCAACCCGACGAAACCAATACTAAGTATGCCCAGGGGGGCATTGCCGGTGTGTGGGACAATGAAAAAGATAGTTACGACAAGCACATAGAAGATACCCTCATAGCCGGCGATGGCCTATGCAATCCTAAGATTGTGGAAATAGTAGTAACCGAAGGTCCGCAGCGCATCCGCGAAATTATTGAGTGGGGCGCCAACTTTGACAAAGATGCCGAAGGCGATTACTCACTGGGCAAAGAAGGCGGCCACAGTGAAAACCGCATACTTCACCACAAAGATGTGACTGGTGCCGAAATGGAACGGGCACTCATCAACCGCATCAAGGCACTGCCTAATATTCGTCTGATTAATCACTGTTTTGTAATAGATATTATTACCCAGCACCACCTCGGCTACTTGGTTACCAAGTCCACTTTAGACATTGAGTGTTTTGGTGTGTATGTCCTCAATCACGATACCAACGAAACCGAGAAAATTCTATCAAAAGTAACGGTGCTGGCAACAGGTGGAAACGGCCAGGCATACCGCACCACCACCAACCCTATCATAGCAACCGGCGATGGAGTTGCTATGGTCTATCGTGCCAAAGGCCGCATAGAAAACATGGAGTTTATACAGTTTCACCCAACGGCTTTGTACCAGCCCGGTGTATCTCCCTCGTTCCTTATTACCGAGGCAGTCCGTGGAGACGGGGGCATACTCCGCAATAAAAACGGAGAAGCCTTCATGGAGCGCTACGACCCACGCAAAGACCTTGCACCACGTGACATTGTAGCCCGTGCCATAGACAACGAAATGAAGAAAGGCGGTAACGAATTTGTGTGGCTCGATTGCAGACACATGCCCATCGAAAACTTCAGGCACCACTTTCCAAACATTTACCAAAAGTGCCTAAGCATAGGCATTGATGTAACCAAAGATATGATACCTGTGGCCCCGGCAGCACATTACAGTTGCGGCGGCATAAAGGCCGACGAGTTTGGGCAAACCTCCATACGCAATCTTTATGCATGTGGCGAGTGTGCCAGCACCGGCCTTCACGGCGCCAACAGGCTTGCCAGCAATAGCCTGTTAGAAGCCATGGTTTTTGGTCACAGAGCCTACCTTCATTCCATAGAAAAACTACCTGAAATAGAAGCTGATTATGCACTAAAGCGTTTCGATATTTCTGCCATACCGGACTGGAATGCTGAAGGAACCCGCGAACCCAAAGAGTTAATTTTGATAACCCAAAGCCTTAAAGAGTTGCAGCAAATCATGAGCGATTATGTGGGCATTGTTCGTACCGATGTCCGCCTTGCCCGTGCCATGAAGCGGCTTGATTTACTCTTTGAAGAAACCGAAGAGCTATACAGAAATACCAGTGTCTCTACACAACTTTGTGAACTACGCAACCTTATTTCCGTGGGTTATCTTATTGTCAAAAGTGCCACCTTCCGTAAAGAAAGCCGCGGCCTGCACTTCAACACCGACTATCCGGAAAAGAGTAGTTTGAAAGAAAATATTATTTTGTAAAGGAGTAGCAAGATTTTAGTAGCAAGTAGTAAGACAGAACCGGTGCGGAAAACTCGATGTTAGAAATAGTCATCCTTCTCCTTTGGGAGAAGGGCCGGGGATGCGGCTTTTTTGGAACCAGCATTTATTTCTTTGCTCATCATCGTTGTGTCACTCACTTGTACAGCATATCTTTATTCAACTTTTTACACTATTTGCCAATTTTCTTTGTAATAATATGCCGGCATTAGCACATTAGTAAATCATCACATTATCATATTCGTATGAAAATTCTCCACACCGCCGATTGGCACCTTGGCAAATGGCTAGACAACTTCTCCCGCCTGCAGGAGCAGAAAGATGTCTTGCAGGAAATTTGCAAAATAGCCGAAGCAGAAAACGTAGATGCGGTGTTGGTTGCAGGCGATTTGTATGATACATTCAATCCATCAGCAGAGTCGCAGGAGCTCTTGTATAAAACGCTAAGAAGATTAGGTAACAATGGCAAACGAGTGGTTATAGCCATAGCTGGCAACCACGACCAACCCGAACGCATAGAGGCTCCCGACCACCTTGCCCGTGAACATGGAATTGTGTTCATCGGTTATCCAAACACCACTGTGCCCATCACCAGTGGCAGCGAGTTTTGCATCACCAAAAGCCAAGCCGGCTTTATAGAAATACAATTGCAACACTGCCAAGAACCGTTGCGCCTTTTAGTTACACCTTATGCCAATGAGTTCAGGCTAAAAACATATCTCGGTGCAGAAAACCCCGAAGAAGAATTGAGGACGGTGCTACAACAAAAATGGAAAGAACTTGCTGATAAATTTTGCGACAGCAAAGGAATTAATATTTTGTGCGCTCATCTTTTCTTTATGAAAAAAGGCAGTACACCACCCGAAGAGCCCGATGATGAAAGACCTATCTTGCATATAGGCGGCGCACAAGCCATTTACTCCGAAAATATTCCCTCCCAAATGCAGTATGCAGCACTCGGCCACCTGCACCGCTACCAGGTGATTGATACAGCACCTTGTCCAATTGTATACAGTAGCAGCCCTTTGGCATATAGCTTTGCCGAAGCCAGCCAGGAAAAATATGTTGTGATTATTGAAGCAGGTTTGAGTGAGCCATTACAGTTTCGCAAAACAGCTTTGACCCAAGGAAAACAACTGCTTCGCAAAAGATTTGAAGATATAGATGAAGCAATCATTTGGCTCAATCAAAACCCGGAAACACTGGTAGAATTAACTATTGTAGCAAATGAATTTCTTGCAGTCAAAGACAGAAAGCGGTTAAACGATGCACACGGCGGAATCGTTAATATTATTCCCGAGATTAAGAACAAAGCATTTACACTAAATGAGACCGGTAAAATTGATTTGAATAAATCTGTAGAACAATTATTCGTCGAATATTTTCAGCACGTAAAAGGTCAACAACCAGATGAAAACTTAATGCAATTATTTAAAGAAGTTTTGGGAACAACAGAAGATGTATAATCACACACAAACGCCATGATACCTGTATCACTCACTATAAAAGGATTGTATTCATACCAGCAGGAAACTACTATTGATTTCGGCCCATTAACTGCTGCAGGTTTGTTTGGCATATTCGGAGCTGTAGGTAGTGGAAAGTCAACTATTCTTGAGGCGATTACATTTGCACTTTATGGTGAAACAGAACGCCTCAACAGTCGTGACAGCCGTGGCTACAACATGATGAATTTAAAAAGCAATGAACTGCTTATAGACTTTGTTTTTGCAAGCGGATCTCCACAAGAAAAATACAAGTTCACGGTCAATAGCAGACGCAATAAAAAAAGATACTTAGAAACAACTGCCTTTGAACGCAAAGCATATCATTGGATAAATAACGAATGGCAACCAATAATCAAAACAGCTGATGAAATATTGGGGCTTTCTTACGACAATTTTAAGCGAACAGTTATTATTCCGCAAGGCAGATTTCAAGAGTTTCTGCAATTGAAAGAAACTGAACGTGTGCAGATGCTCAAAGAGATTTTCAACCTTGAAAAGTATGAGCTTGGACCTAAAGTTGCCCTTCTTACCA
The DNA here is from genome assembly GCA_043736115.1 of Segetibacter sp. Classification (GTDB taxonomy): domain Bacteria; phylum Bacteroidota; class Bacteroidia; order Chitinophagales; family Chitinophagaceae; genus Segetibacter. The sequence goes on from JAYTDC010000143.1 coordinate 105,983, forward strand.
AAGCCAATGATTTAAAAATAAGCCATATCGAAGGACAAATGCAGTCTTTACCAATTATAGATGGAGAAGCATTGCAGGAAAAAGAAAATGCAATAGTCATTCATCAAATGCAGTTGGACGAACAATCTGTTGAATTACAAAAGAAGCAACAAGAAGAAAAGACATTAGAAACACTAAAGCAATTGTTTGCCGACCTTCAGAACAAAACAAATCTTTTAAACAAACTTCAGGAAAAAGAACCTTCATTCCTTAAACTGGAAAAAGAAGTAAATGATTACGAAAAATGCGAGAAGACTTTCAAAAATTTATTTGAAACCAATGATAAACTTGTAAAATCTATCAACGAAAAATCAGAAAATTTAACCAACCATAAGAGTGAAAGTGATGCCTTGGGAAATGCAATAAAAGAAAGCGAATTATTATTAAAACACCTTGAAGAAAGCTACAGGAATAAGGAACTATTACTACAGAAAGCTGACGAAATTGAAAAAATTATTTTAATAAAAAACCTGAAGTCAACAGTAGAAAATTTTTTGACTAGAGTTACTAAAGGACAGGAGTTGATTGTTCAAAAGGTAAAGGATTTCGTTGATTTGAAAAACGCTATTTTATTATTGCAGGAAAGTGTATCAGCAAAAGAGCAATCACTACCAGACACTAATACATTGATAGCATTGAGCAGTTGGTTTGCTAATATGAATCAGTTTAAAAATGAAATAATTAAAGAATCAAAATCAAACTCAGAAGCTCAAGAGGGGTTGACTAAAACGTTGCAAAATATTAGCCGTGAGTTAAATAATTTTCCATCAACCCTCAACTTTAATTCTATACCAGAAAACATTGAAATTGTACAGACAAGTACAGATAAATATATTATTTTAAGCAACAAAGATCTGCTCATTCTCAAAGAAGAATTAGCTCATTTAGAACTTTCACAAAAGTTGGAGTCATTTGTTCAAAATATTAAACCCGGCGAGGAATGTCCTCTTTGTGGGTCCTTTCATCATCCCAAAATTTTGTCAGTAGAAAATGTTACCGGTGAGATTAAATCTATAAAAGGAAAAATTAGCCGAATTGAAAATGAGATTGCCTCAATTCAAAAGACATTAATTTTTTTATCAGGCTTGTATGCCGAATATAACAGTCAGAAACAAAGTGCAAATAAAAAGAAGGAAAATTTAGTAAAGCTTGAAAAGGATTTGGAAATGTATAAATCCGGCTTTTCATTTCCCGGTTATACAATTGATGATGAACAACGACTGAAAGATGAATTGAAGCAATTAGAAGAAGAAAGAAGTAGCATAAATGAACTGCGAAAGCAAATAGTTACAAAACAAGAAGAGGCGGAAAAGCTTTCAAAAAATATTATTGAATATAAAACCGGGGTAGAAAAAATAAGCAGAGAAATGGCTCAATCGGAAGGCGAGTTGCGATTATTGGAAAGTCAGGTGTTGCTTCATGTATTACAAGATGAAGTGGTGAAGGAAAACGACGTTCTACAAAACAGCATTACAAAGCACAAGATTGATTTTACTAAAATAACGAACGATTATGAACATGCTTCAAAATCATTGCAGGATAACCTTACAAAACAGGGAACATTAAAAGGAAAAATAGAAGAAGTTCAAAATCAGCTTGCAATAGAAAACGCAGATTTTAAAATAACAGTCCATTCCATACAATTATTATTAATTGAAAATGGGTTTGCAGATAAAGAAGCGGTCTTAAACATACTCTCAAGAAAACCCAACCTTATTGCCGAAAAAGAAAGTATATCCATTTATAAAAGAGATTTGTATACTGCTCAATTACAAAAAAGTGAAGCACAAAATAAAGTTACAGAAAAGCAATACGATGAGCAGATTCATTTAGCCTTAAATGTACAAATAACAGCCCTGGTCATTCACTTAAGGGAACAAACAGAATTATTGACAAATCTTAAGCGAGACCTGTTTCAGTTAAAAGAGCAATTACAACTAAGAGAGAAGTTGCAAAAAGAGTTTGATTTGTTAACCGAGAGAAGCGGAAATTTAAAAACATTGTCCAACTTGTTCAGGTCAGGAGGTTTCGTCAATCATGTATCATCGGTATATCTCCAAAACCTAATCAATTCTGCCAATAAGCGATTTTACAAAATGACAGGTCAGAAGTTATTGTTGGAATTAACAACATACAATGCATTTCAGGTAAGGGATTTTTTAAATAATGGTGAAGTGAGAAGCATAAAAACCTTATCAGGTGGACAAATGTTTCAAGCCGCCTTGTCCTTGGCCTTAGCTTTAGCCGATAATATTCAGCATCTTACATCTTCTAATGAAAACTTCTTTTTTTTGGATGAAGGTTTTGGGTCATTGGATAAAGATGCCCTTATGGTTGTGTTTGAAACATTACAGCAATTGAGGAAAGAAAATAGAATTGTAGGAGTAATTTCTCATATTGGGGAAATGCAACACATTGTAGATATTAATTTAAAAATAATAAATGAGCCAGAAATAGGTAGTACTATAAAAAAAAGTTGGGAATAGTTTAAAAAAAATTAACGATCATGCCACCTTTTATCTAATAATTGTGTCTAAGTGGATAACTTGTTAGCTATAAAAGCTAAATTTTATTGTCCAAACAAATATAAATTATTACAAAATTTCTAGAAAAAGCTATCTTTAAACTTGAATAAATATTAAGTTTTTGTTTTTTTGATCAGTTTTTTTTAGTTTTGCCAATATAATGGCAAGATATTTACTTAAGAATCATTAATTAATAACAAATATTTTAACAAAAACTAAAAAGTTAACACCCACATAAATTAACTGTATGCAAATCAGAAAGTACGCCTTACTTTTAGCTTTTATAAGCTTATTCTCGCAATTAGGTTACTCGCAGGGAGATGCGATGCCAACATGGAAAGATACTTCAAAAGTCTCGGCTAAAAGTCAGGCTCAGCAAAATGATTTTTTAAATCATACTTACCCATATCCTCCAAAACCACGTAATCAGTGGGAGCTTGGATTTGCAGTGGGCAATAGTATAATATTGGGTGATATTAAATCCAAGCCTGACGTTGGAGGAGCAATAACTTTAAGGAAAGCGTTATCTACAACCTTTTCTCTTCGCGGTATTTATTTCGGGGGTTATCAACAAGGATATCCAAGTGGTTATGGTACTTTGATTGGTCAGAAATCTTATCAAAACTGGACACACAGTTTGGGTATGGATCTTATAGCTTCATTAAATCCAATTAGTATTTACAGGGGTAATCCTAAGACCAATATATATGTTTTAGGAGGTGTTAATCTTGTAGCTGCTAAAGTGTTTGAATATGTTGGTGGCGGACGAGCCAGACATATTGATAAAAACTATCGTACTTTTTATGGTTATGGTGTTCCTAACTCACGTTCTGGTCTTTTTCCAGGAGCAGAAACAATGTTTGGTACTAAGATCAACAATAGGAAAGGATGGTCTATTTTACCAGCTCTTAGCGTAGGTGCGGGTATGTCATTCAAATTGAATAAGAAAGTTAATATTGGAATTGAACAAAGATTTATGGGTGGAAATTATGATTTGCTTGATGCCAGAAGAGGTGGTGCTTCTTCTAGTGATGTTTATAGTTTTACTAGTGCAAGACTAAATCTTAACATTGGTAGTACGGCGTCAAGAGTTGAGCCATTGTGGTGGCTTAATCCAAATAATTATGTGTATAACGAGCTTAATCGTCCTTCTCACATGATTTTACCAGCTCCAGTACTTCCAGATGCTGATAATGATGGTGTAACTGACCAATTTGACATGGAACCAAACACTCCAAGTGGATCTCCTGTAGATGTTCGTGGTGTTGCTAAAGATACAGATGGCGATGGTGTTCCTGATTATAAGGATAAGGAATTGCTTACACCTTCAAAATGTTTTCCTGTTAATGCTGATGGTGTAGGAAATTGCCCAGAAGCTGCTTGTTGTACAGAATTAAGAAATAAGCTTGATAGTTTACATCATAATGGTGGTGGCGATAATGGTGGTGGTGACAATGGTGGTAATTGTGGATTGAATAATCTCCCATCTATCCAATTCAAATCTGGTTCTTCTAAGCTAAGCACATCTGCCATGAATATGTTAGCTGCTGCTGCTGCACAAATAAAATCTCAGCCTGATTGCAGAGTAAAGGTTATAGGTCATGGTACAAGTGACAAACGTGCACAACAAATGAGTTGGGATAGGGTTAAATCTGTTATCCGCTACTTTGTTGAAAAGCAGGGTTTATCACAAGACAGATTTATCTTCACATACGGTGAAGAAGGTGATTCAAACACAGTTGACTTAGTTGGAACAAAAGAAACAGGTCCAAATACAGTACCTGCTCCTCATCCAAATTTGAGAAACAATAGATAAAACTTAAAATTTAGAATATTTAAAACCCCAATCATTTAGATTGGGGTTTTTTAATATAAATATAAATAAATTGAAAAAACAGTTAATTTATAAAATCAAATTATAGTGATTATCAATTTTTGATTGAATTATTTAAACAAACTTTTTCAGAAAAGAATGTTCAAATATGAAATTAAAGATCACAGCATTTTTTGAATTAATAAAAAAACGCAAGAAGTAAAGAGAATAATCCATTGTTTAAAATTCACTAAAATTAAATAATAAAATATATTATGCTACTGCACCTTTTTCTGTTAATAGACTTACTCTTAGAGCGAATTCGGTAAAAGATAAAGGCATAATAATATAATCATCGGCACCTTTCTCGAAGGCCTTATTCAATTCATCCTCATCGGCATTGGTAGAAATTACAATAACAGGCAAGTTTTTTTTCTTAGCTTCTTCTACATAATTAAAACCCCTTCCCCGGGATATATCAGCTATCACAATATTTGGATTGTATAAATCAATAGCACGTGATGCAGAAACATTTTCATGGGAAACTACTAACTCGTAGCCCTTTGTTAGTAATGTAAGCCTTAATGCAGTGGCTAAAAATGTTTGTTCTTGAACGAATAGGACTTTCATTTATATGGTTTTATAGGATATAGAACGTTACCGTAATTTTACTTATTCTTATTACTATTCTATAACTTTAAAAAACCCTATTTATTGTAATGGAATATTATTTTGAGAAAAAATCCCAATTTGAAATTATTTTATTTTTTTATTAAGGATTTTTTTTATTCGAATAGATAGTTCATTGGGATTAAAAGGTTTTGTAATAAAATCTTCTGCTCCCAAATAAAAAGCTTCTATAACTGTATCCTCTTCCCCTATGCTAGATAATACTATTATAGGAATGTTTTTCCCAATGCGGTTTTTAACCATACTAATTAATTCTAGTCCGGAGGTATGAGGCATTAGAATGTCGGTTATTATAACATCTGGATTAAACTCATTCAAGCTATTAATAGCATCAGAAACATTATTGTGACCCTTAACTGTATATCCCTCCTTAGTTAATTTAATTTCTAATGCTTGTAAAACCACCTCATCATCTTCAACAATTTGAACTTTCATATGATAATTACTTTTCAAAATGATTATGTTGCTCAAAGGTAATCCTCAACCTACTTTTTTAGCATAATAATTCTTCTAATCATTTAACTCAAATTCTATAATTAGTAAATTTATCATAAGCTGAAATTTTACTGTACCAATACCTATCATTTCTTTTATTAGAGAGCTATTTTCTTTTTGTTGAGTTATAGATTCGATATTCAACATTAAATCATAAAGATCAGAGCATTTAAAAATAGATAAGGAAGATCTGCAGGCATGAGCTGTATTTTTAAGTTGAACAGGATCTTCATTAATAATATATTCATTAAGCTTTTGTATATTGTCGTAAGATGTTTTTATAAAGGTTGTAGCCAATTTCTTCAATAGGGTAGGATCATTATCGCAAATTTCTTGTACCACTGTTAGGTTTATTTCCACATTTTCACTGCTCAATATATTTGATGGTACATGATACATTTGATTATATTTCAGGTTTTCTATTGTAATTGAAAAAAATAAAATTAACTCATTATGTTTTGACTTTATTTTAACCTATCAAATCTTTACAATTCAATTATTTTTGCCGCTAATATTAATTTGATTACTAATCTCTTTTTTTCAAACACATTTTCCAACATAAAATTACTTATGAAGAAATACTTATTGTCAGCAGCTCTTTTTGTAAACATTCTTGCTGCCAATTCTCAAAATGTTGACTCCACTCTTTCCGGTTCAAATCTTAAAAATAAAAATTCTTCTGCAACTTCAGCAAAAAAGGATTGGTCTAAGTTAAATTTTAGTAACAGATCAGATGATCACTTTATGCTTCAATTTGGTGCAGATACTTGGACAGGTACTAATGATAGTGTAGCTCCACAGGGTTTTTCCAGATTTTTTAACGCATATATTATGTTAGATAAACCTTTTAAAAACAATCCCAGGTTTAGTGTGGGTTTAGGTGCAGGTATAGGAAGTAGCAATATGTTTTTTAAAAACACTAATGTAAATGTAATATCACTATCGGGCAAGTTGCCTTTTCAACGAGTTGATACCATAAATCATTTTAAGAAATTTAAACTAACAACTATTTACCTGGAGGCTCCAATAGAATTAAGGTTTTCGAGTAATCCGGAGCAAAGTACCAGTTCGTTTAAAGTTGCTTTAGGTGTAAAAATTGGAACTATGCTTAAAGCATATACCAAAGCCAAAACCCTTCAAGATAAAAATGGCAATACCATAAACGAATATGTTGAAAAGCATAGTAGTAAAAGGTTTTTTAATGGTACTAAATTAGCGGCAACTGCACGTATTGGCTACGGGATATTCAGCCTATATGGAGCGTATCAAATAACCTCTTTGTTAAAAGATGGAGCGGGACCCGACATTAAACCCTACTCAATAGGACTTACTATAAGTGGACTGTAATTTAAAAAAAGAATAAAGAGGCCATCGCTTTTGTTAGGGCGGTGGCCTTCGTATTTATGTTGTAATTTCATACCAAAAGAATAAAATTTTGATAGATAAAAAAAGTAAAATTGTACAGCAGGAAAGAGCTGTATTAGTTGGTTTAATACATAAGGATCAAACAGAGGTACAGGTAAAAGAATATTTGGCCGAACTGGCATTTTTAGCAGAAACAGCTGGCGCAGTGGCCGTAAAAATATTTTTCCAAAAACTACCCCATGCAGACAGTAAGACTTTTGTTGGAAAAGGAAAACTGCAGGAAATAAAAGACTACGTCTGGGAAAAAGAAATTCAGCTTGCTATTTTTGATGATGAGTTAACAGGATCTCAAATAGCTAATATAGAAAAGGAGCTAAAGATAAAAACTATAGACAGGAGCGATCTTATTTTAGACATTTTTGCCGCAAGAGCCCGCACTTCACAAGCTAAGGTGCAAGTGGAGTTGGCGCAGTATCAATATATTTTACCCAGATTGAGAGGTATGTGGAGTCACCTGGAACGTCAGGGTGGGGGTATAGGTTCACGTGGACCGGGCGAAACAGAAATAGAAACCGATCGTAGGATAGTAAAAGATAAAATTGGTTTGCTTCGCAAAAGGTTGGTAGAAATAGACAAGCAGTCAAGTACTCAAAGAAAGGATAGAGGAGAGTTTATTAGGGTGGCTCTGGTTGGCTATACAAATGTTGGTAAAAGCACCATCATGAACTTGCTTAGTAAAAGCGAAGTATTTGCTGAAAATAAATTATTTGCAACATTAGATACCACTACTAGGAAGGTTGTATTTGAAAGTACGCCGTTTTTATTAAGTGATACAGTGGGTTTTATAAGAAAACTTCCACACCATTTGGTAGAAAGTTTTAAAAGTACATTAGATGAAGTAAGAGAGGCCGATATTTTGCTGCATGTGGTTGATACATCTCATCCACAATATGAAGATCAGATTGGGGTGGTTAATAAAACATTGCAAGAGTTAAAAGCTTTTGACAAACCTATTCTTACCATTTTCAACAAAATGGATTTGTATGAAGAAATAACCTTTGATCAATGGTTAGAAGATGATGTGAAAAAAGAAATTCTGCAAGATCTTAAAGATAAATGGGAAAACCTTACACAAGGGAATTGTGTATTTATTTCAGCATTGGAACGTAAAAATATTGACCTGCTCAGGCAAACAATTCTCAACAAGGTTAGAGACCTTTATCAAATACGCTACCCTTATAAATCAGAATATTTCTTTTAATAAATGCTTTCAAAAAAAGTAAATTGGTATAAAGTAGCTGATAGTATAGTAGCTATTGATTGGCAGAAAAATAACATGGCTGTTGTAGAGGCCGGAGGCAAAAAAATTACACTTATAAGATTAGGAAATGAATTAGCTGCCTGTGCCGGCAAATGCCCACATGCAGGAGGTACATTGGCCAATGGTTTTGTTGATGCTTTAGGCAACATTGTTTGTCCGCTGCATAGTTATAAATTTAGCCTGCAAAACGGCCGAAATATAAGTGGCGAAGGTTACTATCTTAAAGTGTATAAAATAGAGCAAAGAGAGGAAGGGGTATTTGTGGGCGTAGAAGAAAGTAACTGGCTAAATGGCATTGGATAAGTAACAAAAAAACCGCTCAAACATTCAGCCTGAGCGGCTTTTTTGTTTTATGGTCAATAATTCATTGAAAATTTTTCATAACTCATAATTTTTAATTCTTAACTGCTTTCAAATTTTTCACTTCTTCCCCTTGCCTTACTTCTATCATATACACACCCGCTGCAAATGACTCACCAAATCGGAAAGCTTGTTCAGGTAGTCCTTTGGCAGTATACATGCTTCTGCCGTTAACATCAATCACCCGTATCTGAACAGCTTCTTGAAGAGCGGATTTTACCCGAAGGGTAAAAAAGGTATTGCTGGGGTTAGGTGATAACTGAACCATAATCCCTTGCTCTGCAGGAAAGATGTCGGGTTTTACTACCATACTTCTGGTTGAAACAGTGCATGTGGGATTTGTTTGCACAATTGGCACCCCAATAGAATAGCCTGTACAGTTATTTGCATCATTTATAAACACTCTGTACTGCGCTGCTTTCAAATTATTAAAAGTATTGGTTGTTGAAAATCCTCCTGTTGAACCAAATCTGTACATATAGGGTGGTGTGCCACCATTAGCATTTATTGTAATGCTGCCATTTTTAGCATTGGGGCAACTCTCATCAGTTTTGGTATATGAGGCGGTTATTGGTGTTGCAGGTTGAGTAATAGTTAAGTTAATAAATGCGGTACAACCATTGGCATCTATTACAAATACGCTGTAAACACCAGGTGCAAGTCCAGTCCAGCGGTTAACAGTACTTAGTGTGCCTGCTGTGCCAAACCTGTATTGATAAGGCCTTGTGCCCCTGTTCCATTAGCTGTTATGGTACCATTAGCTTTCAGATAGCAGGTCACATTGGTCCTGTTTACATTAAGGCCAATAGCAGATGACTGAACAATAGTAACCTGGTCAGAAATGCCTGCACAACCATTCGCATCCAGGATGGACACACGGTATTTACCCGGTTTAAGACCGGTAAAGTAATTGGTATTGCCATAAGCTCCAACAGTACCTATGCGGTAGGTGAAAGGACTTACACCATAAGTAGGATTGATGGTAATGGTACCATTGTTGTTGCCGAAACAATTAACATCTGTCTTGGCATAAGTGCTGGTAACTGATAAAATAGTTAGGTGCAATATAGCTGTGCTATCGCAGCTTGCGGCATTCTTACCCGTCCATGTATAATCACCGGAGGCTTTGTAAAGCGTTCCGTTCCAGGTGTATTTGTTACAGATGGATACGGAGGTTTCAGATGAGGTAGCATTGTTGATGGTAAGGTCTAATGTTGCTGTACTGTCGCAACCCGCTGCATTGATAAAGCCTGTAGCCTCAAAACTGCCGCTTACTGTATAGGTAACTCCGTTCCATGTATAACTATCACATGCTACAATGGTTGTTGTAGAAGTTGTAGGCTCATTTTGGGTCACCACTATAGGATCAGAAGTGGCACTGCAACCTGTTACAGCGTTGGTAAGTGTAACGCTGTAACTACCGCTTGTTGTTGCAGTAGTAGCGGGTGTTGTTGAACCATCGCTCCACAGATAGGTAATAGACCCATCGTACTCCCATACATCTCTTTTATTAATGTTCCCTGCATCAGATCCTGTGGCGATGTATCCTTTGCTGCCAATTGCAAAGCCAACAGCATTTGATCTGCCGCCTCCCGCAAAATTTTCCTTTTGCATCCATGCATTGGAAGCGGGGTCATACTCCCAGAAATCATCAGTTTTAGCTCCGTAATACCCTGTTCCCAGGTAGCCTTTGTTGCCAATAGAGAAACCAACAGCCCCCGACCTTGCTATTCCCCCGAAATCTGTTTTTTGTGTCCATGCATCTGTTGCAGGGTCGTATTGCCAGAAATCCTTGTAATTAGCAGAACCACTTCCAGTACCAATGTAGCCCTTGTTAGCTATAGAAAACCCGACAGCCGAAAATCTTGATGCCCCACCAAAATCGGCTTTCCTTGTCCAGGCATCTGTTGTGGGGTCATATTCCCAGAAATCATTTTTAAAATTACTGCCTCCAGACAATCCTGTACCTATGTAACCTTTGTTGCCAATAGAAAATCCTACAGCAAAATATCTGGCATCACCGCCAAAATTTGCTTTCTGCGTCCAGGCATTGCTGGTGGGATCGTATTCCCAAAAATCATTTATTCCCCCTACATTATATCCTGTTCCCAAATAGCCTTTGTTACCAATGGAGAAGCCCACTGCACCAAATCTGCCTGTACCACCAAAATCAGCTTTTTGAGTCCAGGTGTTGGTAGCAGGGTTAAATTCCCAAAAATCTTTGTTAGAACCAACACCTGTGCCTGCATAACCCTTGTTGCCAATGGAAAATGCGACAGACACTTGTCTTGCCACACCACCAAAATCAGCTTTCTGTGTCCATTTGGTTGCTTCCTGCGTGTATAAAACGACACTGCCACCTTTACAAAAAGTTGTCGCACTTGCGGCGGTAATGGTGGGTGTAGAAAGGGCTGCATTGACCGTAATGATTCCCGTAGCATACACTGTGCCGCAACCGCCCGTTAAAGGAATGCTGTAGTTAAATGTGCCTGCTGTTGTAGGTGTGCCACTGATGGTAATGGTATTGCCTGCCCATGTAGCTGAAACGCCAGCCGGCAAGCCGTTTGCACCATCTACTCCATCGTCTGCAATGCCCGTAGCACCGGTGGTGGTGTGGGTAATAGTGGTGATGGAAGTATTGTGACATACAGCAGGTGCCGATGATGCTGCACCGGCTATGTTGTTGGCTGATACAGTGACTGTGATGGGCGCAGAGATAGTACTACTACAACCATTGCTAATGATAACCACCACAGTATAAGTACCGCTTATTGTAACGGTATAAGTTTGATCGGTGGCACCGCTTATAAGACTGCCGTCAACATACCACTGATTACCCGTGGCAGAACTGGATGACAAAACCACTGAACCACCTGTACAGAAGGTAGTAGCGCCACCTGCTAAAATAGTAGGTGTAGAAGGAGTGGCATTCACCACCACCCCGGCAGAGGTAGCACTGCAACCGTTAAAAGCAGTAGCCGTAACGGTATAAGTACCTACAG
>JAYTDC010000144.1:0-1636 GCA_043736115.1 Segetibacter sp.
TGCTTAATGCCATTATTGATATTGCAGAGGAACAGCTTGAAATTGATATCAGAAAAAAGTCTGGCACCAAGCGGTAGAAACAGTAGAACAAAGTGAGCCACGTTGCGTAAACGAGCTTTGTTTACTGCTTGGTTATAGTAGACAATCTTACTATCAAGGCAAAAAGTACAGCCAGCATAAAGCCTATGAGGCTGATATTATTATTGAAGAGGTACTGCGATATCGCAAGCATCAAAAACGTATAGGTACAAGAAAATTGTTAGAAGAAATGCAGGAATTTTTATCAGTTCATCAATTCCAGATAGGCAGAGATGCTATGTTTGATTTACTATCAGAACATGGAATGTTGGTGTCTAAACGTAAAAGACGAGGTTGTGTAACTACACTTTCCAAGCATCGTTTTAAGAAATACCCAAACATTATTCGTGATTTTATCCCCATAGGCCCTAACCAACTTTGGGTAAGCGATATCACCTATATTCAATTACCCAATAGTTTTGCATATTTAAGTTTGATTACAGATGCGTACAGCCGCAAAATAGTGGGATTTTACTTGAGTAAAGATTTATCAGCAAAAGGGCCATTAAAAGCATTAAAAATGGCTTTAAAGGCAAATCCTACTATTAAAGGATTAGTACATCATAGCGATCGCGGAGTACAATATTGCTGTGATGCTTATGTGAAGATATTAAATCATAATAAAATAAAAATCAGTATGACTGAAAATGGAGATCCTTTAGAAAACGCTATTGCAGAAAGGGTAAACGGCATATTAAAAACTGAATTGCTAGCAGAAATATTCACTACATTCGAAAGAGCACAACAGGAAATTGCAACTGCATGCAGCACATACAATTATTTGCGACCACATGGAAGCATCAACAATTATAAACCAGCAGAAGCACATCAAAAAACAGGTGCAATCAAAAAGCGATGGAAAAACTATTGGCAACTAAAAAAGGAAAAGGAGGTAAGATTGATTTAAAAAGAAAGTTATTTCCGAATTTTTTTTGACCTTTTTAATGAGGTCAAAAAATTCAGAATAACTTTCCGGAGGTCTATTCTTAAAAAAAATTGTAAATCTATTTTAGGATTAAATTAAAATGTGTAAACTTGTATCAGGATTATTAACCAAAATGTGTAAACTTTTTTCAGGACGAGACACCGTTATATGCAAGCCTACCGACCCGACACATTCGAGCTAAAAACTGGCATTTGTAGCCATAAATTTTGTAACTTCGCAGACAGACATTTGACTAAATATGAGTAAGAAAAAACGAGTTGGAGAAGCAATTAAGAACGTAGTTTCGACTATGATGGACAGGGTTATGAACAATGTCCTCGTAAACGACCCATTTATAAAAGAAAAACATCATTCCTCCAAACCGCTATACTCTGCATTAGTTCCTGACGAAATATTTAAGGGTTCACATTTTGAAAGGCGATTTGTAACACCATTTGGTGGTGTTTGGGAAAAATTAGCCCAAGTTGTAGCAAATGAAAACCACGGACATTGTTCAATGGGACATAGTGTTAACGGTGTTGTTGGAAGCGAAAGTTTACGAAGAATACAAGAGGTGTTAAATAATCTTGAACATAGTGGCAAAGGGGCAGAAAAGGTTAAACCCGACTGGAC
>JAYTDC010000145.1:0-2751 GCA_043736115.1 Segetibacter sp.
TGTTATAAAAAACAATGTTTCATAAATCCTTATATATTATCACATGAAAATGCGATAGTTCAGAAAAAATAATTTATCAATAGAATTAGTACATAATTAATCTTTAAATCAATAATAAAATGAAACTACTAACATCACCTAAATCAACGTACTTGTTGGATGCAGGTGGGGAAAGCTTACACTTATAGTACACTTTCCAAAGTTAAGCGTTTTCGGCTAAAGCCGGTTTAGAGTACGATATAAGTTGAGACAACCTGTATTGGCAAAAAAATAAATTGGCTTTAGCCAAAAAATAATACACTTCAATGAATAATTATATTTTATCTGCCGAAGATGCCGTAAAAATAGTGCAAGGCGGAAGTCGTATTTTTATACAAGGTAGTGCCGCTACGCCTACAGTACTTTTAAGGGCCCTTTTTGAAAGAAAAAATGAATTAAGTAATGTTGAATTAGTAAGCATATCTACGTTAGGCAACATCAACTTCAATAAAACCGAACTAGGAAATAGTTTTTTCATTAACTCACTTTTTGTTTCCAAAAATGTAAGAGATATTGTAAATACAGAACAGGGAGATTATATACCTGTATTTTTAAGTGAAATACATTTGCTTTTCGAGAAAGGTATTTTACCACTTGATTTTGCATTTATTCATGTATCACCACCCGATAAGCATGGCTTTTGTTCATTAGGAACATCGGTTGATATTACACGATCGGCTATTAAAAATGCCAAACAGGTGGTTGCTCAAATAAATAAGCAAATGCCTCGAACGCATGGTGATGGAATTATTCATATAAGCGAAATTAATACGGCCATTGAAGTAGACGAACCATTGCCAGAAGTTAGCTATCAAAAAAAGGCAGATGAAGCATCACTCACTATTGGAAAATATTGTGCCGAATTAATTGAAGATGGTTCCACATTGCAAATGGGAATTGGTGCAATACCCGATTCAGTGCTTACGTGCTTACATAATCATAAAGATTTGGGAGTGCATACCGAAATGTTTTCTGATAGTGTTATTTCGTTGGTAGAAAAAGGAATTATCAATAACAAATACAAGGTAAAGCATCGCGGGAAAATAGTAACAGGTTTTGTAATCGGAACAAAAAAAATATATGACTTTGTAGATGATAATCCGGAGGTAGCTTTTTTAGATATAAGTTATGTTAATGATACATCGGTAATTAGAGCAAACCCTAAGGTTGTCGCAATAAACTCAGCTGTTGAAATTGATATTACGGGGCAGGTATGTTCCGATTCTATTGGCACGTATCAATATTCGGGTGTTGGCGGACAAATGGATTTTATTAGAGGTGCGGCACTTTCTGAGGGAGGAAAACCAATTATTGCATTAAAGTCAATTACAAAAGAAGGGAATTCTAAAATAGTTCCATATTTAAAGGAAGGAGCAGGTGTAGTTACCACAAGGGCGCATGTTCATTATGTTGTAACAGAATATGGCGTAGCTTATTTGTTCGGAAAAAATTTAAGGCAACGCGCAATGGCTTTACTAAAAATTGCTCACCCCTTGCATAGGGAATGGTTAGAAAAAGAAATAATTAAACGATTTGGAAAATAGGTCATTAATGAAAGTAGCAGTATATAGTACACACAAATTTGAAAAAGAATACCTGGAGAAAGCCTTCAATAAAAAGCATGAAGTTAGCTATATCAATAGCTCACTTTCTCTTGAAACCGTTTCTCTTGCTCAGGAACATGAAGCTGTTTCTATATTCGTGAGTGATAACGCATCTGCACCTGTGCTTCAAATTTTGAGCAAAATTGGTGTTAAATTTCTTGTGTTGCGTTCCGCAGGTTATAATCATGTGGATCTTGCAGAGGCGAAAAAGCTCAATATAAAAGTAGCCCGTGTTCCCGAATATTCTCCTTATGCTGTGGCCGAACATACAGTTGCCCTTATGCTTGCATTAAATCGAAAACTAATACGCGCTCACAACAGAGTAATGGAACAGAACTTTTCATTGGATGGATTAGTTGGTTTTGATATGAACGGAAAAACCGTAGGCATTATAGGTACAGGAAAAATAGGAAGCGTGGTCACCAAAATAATGAATGGATTTGGTTGCCGAATCCTTGTGTATGATAAAATTGTAGATAATGAATTGAAAAATAAATACAATGTGGTTTATACAGATTATGAAACTCTTCTTAAGGAATCAGATATTATAACTCTTCATGTTCCTTTAACCACTGAAACCAAGTATTTGATTAACAAAAATTGTATTTCAAAAATGAAAAAAGGCGTAATGCTGATTAATACCAGTCGGGGAGCGTTAATTAATACCAAGGAAGTAATAGAATCGCTTAAAACAGGGCAAATTGGGTATTTAGGAATTGATGTCTACGAAGAAGAAAGTGGTTTGTTTTTCGAGGATCGTTCGGAAGAAATATTGCAAGATGATATGATTGCCCGATTAATGACATTCAAAAATGTTTTAATAACAAGTCATCAGGCATTTTTAACTAATGAAGCATTGAGTGGAATTGCTGAAATCACTATTGCTCATTTGGATGAATGGGAACATCATGGAGTATCAAAAAATGAGGTAAACTGAATTAATGCGGAAGTTAGAAGCGTTGAAGTTTTTGACAAGGCTCGGCTTAATATATTTTAGTAGAAACATTAGCTAAAGCAGAATTATAATTATGAAAGGATCCTTTAAACTCGGAAGCATCGCAGGCATCGGTATTTTTATTCACTGGTCGTTTACTCTGCTTATTGCTTA
>JAYTDC010000146.1:0-10370 GCA_043736115.1 Segetibacter sp.
TTTAAACCGTTGTTTACCTAAACGGTTTCCCCACCTGATTACTGTTAGAAATCCGCAAGCCCAACAGCGTTTTTTTTGTGTTTTCCATAAAGCAAAAAAAGTTTACTGAAACCGTTTTCAGTAAACTTTGCTACAACCCTTATCTATACTCTATTTCAAAGGATTTTACCAACCATTTTTGGCTATTATGCCAAGAAATATAGATGACCTAAAAAATAAAGCCCACAAAATTTTTGTGGGCTTATAATTTTAGATTCTTTTATTTACACATCTATCTTAGCATACTTTGCGTGGCTTTCAATAAAAGCACGACGTGGAGGAACTTCGTCTCCCATGAGCATACTGAATATTTCATCGGCAGTAGCTAAACTTTCAATTGTTACTCGTTTTAGTGTACGGCGTGCAGGATCCATAGTTGTTTCCCAAAGTTGCTCGGAGTTCATTTCTCCTAAACCTTTGTAACGCTGTATAGTAACACTATCTTCTTTGCCGTTCGATAGTTTTTCTACCAAAAACTTGCGTTGTTCTTCGCTATAGGCATATTCCTGTTCTTTGCCTCGCTTTACAAGGTAGAGTGGGGGTTGGGCAATATATACATAACCTGCCTCAACCAATTCTCTCATGTAGCGGAATATGAATGTAAGTATAAGTGTAGCAATGTGACTGCCATCCACATCGGCATCGGTCATAATGATGAGTTTGTGATAACGAAGCTTGGTTAGATTAAGCTGTTTGGGATCTTCAGGCGTACCTACTGTAACTCCTAATGCGGTGTACATATTCCTGATTTCCTCGTTTTCATAAATCTTATGTTCCATTGCTTTTTCTACGTTGAGGATTTTACCCCTCAATGGCAGAATGGCCTGAAAACTTCTTTCACGGCCTTGCTTGGCTGTACCACCAGCAGAATCTCCCTCCACAAGGTATAGTTCAGTTTTTTCCGGATCTCTTTCACTACAATCGGCCAGTTTACCAGGTAATCCGCCGCCGCTAAGTACAGTTTTGCGCTGTACCATCTCACGGGCTTTTTTGGCAGCTACACGGGCTTGTGCAGCCAATACAATCTTGCTGATTACATTTTTAGCATCACGTGGATTTTCTTCCAAATATGCTTCTAATGCACGGGCTACCGTAGTTTGAACTATGCCGCTCACCTCACTGTTGCCCAGTTTGGTTTTGGTTTGTCCTTCAAACTGTGGCTCGGGAACCTTTACACTGATGATAGCACTTAAACCCTCTCTAAAATCATCACCTTCTACTACAACTTTAGCTTTTTCAAACAATCCGTTTTTATCCCCGTAGGTTTTAAAAACCCGGGTTAGCGCTTGCCTAAAACCGGTTACGTGGGTACCACCTTCGATTGTATTGATATTGTTAACGTAGGAAAAAATATGTTCTTTAAAGTCGTCATTGTAGGTCATTGCAACCTCTACTGCTACATTGCTTGCCTCATCGTGTCCCTCTACAAACAGGGGAAAAGGGATTAATGCTGTTCGATGACCGTTTTTGTCCAGCATTTCTACAAACTCAACTATTCCGCCTTCACTATAAAAACTTTTGAAGTAGGGTTTGCCATCATCTTCCAATTCCCGTAAATCGGTCATATTAATTGTGATGCGGCGGTTGAGATACGATAGTTCTCTTAATCTGCTTTCAAGAATGTCTCTTTTATAAATTGTTTCCTGAAAAATAGTATCGTCAGGCCAAAACCTGACAGTAGTGCCAGTTATATCTGAAGTTCCTATTTCTCTAACCGGGTATTGAGGAATGCCGATACGATATTCCTGTTCAAATATTTTTCCTTCTCTATGAACTGTTACTTGTAATACACGGCTCAATGCGTTTACGCAACTTACACCCACACCGTGCAGACCACCACTAACCTTATATGTATTCTTATCAAATTTACCGCCGGCATGAAGTACCGTCATTACTACTTCCAATGCACTGCGGCCTTCCTTGGTATTTATTCCAGTAGGAATGCCCCGTCCATCGTCACTAACAGTGATGGAATTGTCTTCGTGAATGGTTACGTTTATGTTTTTGCACCATCCTGCCAATGCCTCGTCTATGCTGTTATCCACCACCTCATACACCAGGTGATGTAGGCCTTTTACGCCAATATCGCCGATATACATGGCGGGTCTTTTTCTAACTGCTTCTAAACCTTCGAGAACCTGTATACTGTCTGCGCCGTAATCTTTATTTTGTGCGGCGGCATCATTCAAAATTTCATCTGCCATAACTGCCTGATAATCCTGCTTTTTATACTATTGCAGGAGGTGGGCGAAAGTACGATAATTTAAGGGTTTTTCAAGTTGAAAATCGAACAAATTTTCACTCTTTCATCTGTTTGGGGAAATGTTGTGAATCTTAATTGGAAAAATAAAATTTTGACTATATAAATGCTGAATATTAAAGTTGAATTTGAAGAAAATGTTCATTAATATGAATAATTTATGTATGGAAATTAATAAATATTTAGCCTATTTGTTTTCTTCTATCAAATACTCCTTCAACAAACCATATTCTGCTTTCATTTTTACACTGATTTTCTCTTTTTCCAATATTTCTTTTATAGAAATAGGAACTTCGACTTTTTGTCCGATAATTGGTTCTACAACATCGTAAAATTTTACGGGATGAGCAGTTTCAAGGAAAAGGCCTTTTTCGAAAGAATGATTATGCAGGTATTTCTCCAATGCAGCAAATGCAACTGCACCATGTGGATCTGTTAAGTAACCTGTAGTTTCGTAAACTCTTTTCAATGTGGCTTTTGTCTCATCATCAGAAATGCTGTAACTGCTCATAATATTTTTGATGACAGGGTATTCGCTGCCAAAGAGTTCAAGAATGCGTATAAAATTGCTGGGGTTGCCCACATCCATTGCATTGGAAATAGTTGCTACTGCTTGTTGACTTTCATAGAGGCCGTTAGCAATATATTTTGCTACAGAATCATTGGCATTTACCGCGGCTATAAAGTGTTTTACAGGCAGCCCTTGCAGGTGAGCAACCAATCCTGCACAGATATTCCCAAAATTGCCACTAGGTACACATATAACAGGCGGATTGGTTTTGCTCTCCCATTGTTGGTAGGCATACAAGTAATAGAATTGTTGCGGAAGCCAACGGGCTACATTAATAGAATTGGCAGAAGTAAGAAACCTTTTTTGGTTTAAAGTTTCATCTGCAAATGCCTGCTTAACCATATTTTGGCAATCATCAAAATTGCCTTCTACTTCTATTGCTTTTATGTTTTTTCCTAAGGTAGTCAATTGCAATTCCTGAACGCTGCTCACTTTTCCCGAAGGGTAAAGAATAACCACATTTACACCTTCTACATCGTAAAACCCGCTTGCAACTGCACCACCTGTATCTCCACTGGTTGCTACTAAAACGGTAATTGGTTTATTGTTACCCTGAACGAAATAGCCGAGACAACGGCTCATAAATCTTGCTCCAACATCTTTAAAAGCAAGGGTTGGCCCATGAAATAATTCAAGTGATGAAATCTGGTCAGTTACATTAACCAATGGAAAATTGAAATTTACTGTCTCTGCAATAATGTGCTCCAAAACATTTGTTGGAATAGTATTTCCAACAAAAGGCTGAATTGCAGTAAACGCAATTTCTTCTTTGGAGTAAGTATTAATATTGTCTATAAAGCCAACAGGAAATTTAGGAATATATTCGGGGAAATAAAGCCCTTTATCTGGTGCCTGGCCTTTTATAGTTGCAGTTTTAAAATCTACTATTGGAGATTGATGGTTTAGGCTATAGTAGTGCATAGAATTTTAATTTCACTAAAAAATGAGTAGTTGGAAAATGAAAAGATTTTATTTTTACTAATACTTTTTTGATTTTGTGGTTTTTTATTTAAGAAATAATGTTAACCCCGGTTGGGCTTATTGTGGTAACGTGTGTATGGTACTCCAATTCGGTTAAGTCATAAACTGTTTTAATTGCTTGTTCTACATTTCTTGCAATAGTTTCATTTGCACTCAACATAAAAATAGATGGACCCGAACCCGAAATCCCTCCACCGATAGCTCCTGCTTCAAGGCATTTTTTCTTCACTTCGTGAAAATGGGGAATCAAAATGCTTCTAACAGGTTCTACAATTTCATCGTGAAGTGAACGGCCTATTAACTCAATATCATTGGTATATAAACCTGCAAGAAGGCCTGCAACATTGCCCCATTGAGCAATAGCTTTTTGCATAGAAATTTCTTTCTTCAAAATCATTCTTGCATCTGCTGTTTTAACTTCTATTTGTGGATGAACAATTGTAACAAATAGGTGAGGGGTTGGTATGGGAATAATATCCAACGGTTCATTGGAGCGTATTAACGTAATGCCCCCAAATATACAAGGTGCAATATTGTCTGCATGCATAACACCGCTTGCTACTTTTTCACCGTGCATTGCAAACTGAACCAATTCTTTTTGAGAATAAATATTTCCAAGCAAATGATTTGCAGCAACTACAGCCCCTGCTGCACTTGCTGCGCTGCTTCCTATACCGCTGCCGGGTTTTATGTTTTTATTTATTGTAACCTCAAAGCCAATATTATGATCAATGGTTTTCAGCATCTCTATCAATGGAGCCCCTGCTGTATTTAAAGATGGATCAGTTGGTAAGAGGAACCCATCTGCACTAATGATGACTACTTTCTTTTCTCTCAAAAGCCTTACCTGCATTACATCATAAGGCTCTTGCAGGCACATACCTAAAATATCAAACCCACATACAAGATTAGCTACAGTTGCAGGTGCATGTACTTGAACAACATTATTGAAATTAAGAGATGTTAAATTCATAAGCCGGAAGACTTTTTACAATAAACGTTTATTTTATTAACTGCCAGCCCTAATGATATCAGCAAATACACCTGATGCTGTAACCTCTGCCCCTGCACCTGCGCCTTTTATTACCAAAGGTTGGTCTGTATATCGGTTTGTGTAAAAAAGGACAACATTGTCCTTCCCGTTCAAATGAAATAAGTCGTGATTGGGTGGTATTTGTTGCAATCCCGTTGAAGCTTTTCCATTATCATAAGTTGCTACAAATTTTAATTTGCAACCTGCATTTTTTGCATCGTTATACAATTTCAAAAAATGAGTTTCATGCTTAGCAAGTTCTATATAGAAATCTTCTACACTGCCTTCCATACATGATGCAGGAAGAAAGGAAGAATTGCTAATGTTGTCAAACTCAAACAGTTCGCCTGTTTCTCTTGCAAGAATAAGAATTTTGCGCATTACATCACTTCCACTTAAATCTAACCTTGGGTCAGGTTCTGTATATCCTTCATTCTGTGCATCTTTTACTACTTCCGTAAATGTTTTTGAACCATTGTAATTATTAAATACAAAATTGAGTGTACCACTTAGTACAGCTTGTATTTTATTTACTTTATCACCACTTCGCATTAAATCATTTAAGGTGCCTATTATCGGTAATCCTGCACCTACATTCGTTTCAAATAGAAACGAGGCATTAAATTCTCTTGCAAGCTGTTTTAATTTGTTGTAGTATTCATATGAAGAGGAACAGGCAATTTTGTTACAAGCAACAACTGATATACTCCTCTCTAGCAACACATCGTAGACACTTGCTATTTCGTTATTTGCAGTTACATCGGCAAATATGGTATTAGGCAGGTTTTTAGATTCAATTGTTTCTATAAACTTATCTATAGATGTAGCTTCGCCTGAAGCTATAGTTTGTTTCCATTTAGAAAGTTCAATACCATCGTCATTGAAAATCATTTTTTTGCTGTTGCTAATTCCGGCAACTTTTAATTGTAACCTCAAATGATTTTTTAGGTAATCTTGTTGTTGCTCAATTTGTGCAAGTAATTTGCTGCCTACATTTCCCACTCCTGCTAAGAAAAGGTGCAGTTGCTTATAGGTGGTCTCAAAGAAATCTTCGTGTAAAACATTGACTGCTTTTTTTACATCCTTTTTAAAGACTACTGCAGAAATGTTTCGTTCCGACGAACCTTGTGCAATTGCTCTTATGTTAATTCCATTTCTACCCAAAGCACTAAACATTTTACCACTTATTCCTGTGTGATTTTTCATATTATCGCCTACAAGAGCAACAATAGAAAGTTCATTTTCTACAATGAGGGGGTCAACTTTTCCTGTCTCAATTTCGTAAGCAAACATGTTATCAATAGCGGCTTTTGCCAATAGGGCATTTCTTTGATCAATACCTACACATATTGAGTGTTCCGACGAGCTTTGAGTTATTAGTATGACATTTATTTTTTGCTCCGCAAGTGATTCAAATAGTCGTTTAGAAAATCCAGGAATGCCTATCATACCATTACCTTCAAGGCTTAATAAGGCAATTTCATTTATACTCGTTATACCGCTGATGCTACTTTCGTTATTTCCAGTTGAACTTTTAATTAGTGTTCCATATTCATCAGGCGAAAAAGTATTTTTAATCCAGACAGGTATTTCTTTTTTCATTACCGGCTGAATAGTGGGAGGGTAAATAACTTTTGCACCAAAATGCGACAATTCCATTGCTTCCTGATAAGATATATGTGGTATGGCTTTGGCGGCTTTTACAATTCTTGGATCCGCAGTCATTATGCCCGCTACATCAGTCCAAATCTCTAAAGAATCAGCATCTATTGCAGCTGCTACAATTGCAGCAGTATAGTCAGAACCGCCTCTTCCTAATGTAGTGGTTTTGCCATTGCCATCGGCACCAATAAATCCTGGAATTACTGTTACAGTTTTTTTGCTTTCATTGAAAAATTGTGCAATTATTTCGTTGGTCAATTTAAAATTAACGACTGCATTAGTGTGGTTATTATCTGTAACAATTAGCTCCCTTGCATCTTTCCAAATAGCATCAACACCACTATTCAAAAGCCTTGCAGTTATTATACTTGATGAAAGCAATTCACCATAGCTTGTAATACGATCCTTTGTAATTGGTGTAAATTCTTTAAGTAAAAAAATGCCCTTACAAATATCCTCCAGTTCATTACAAAAAACCTTTACTAAAGTTAATGTGCCACTTTGATGCGCAATAGGCACTAGGCTTCTCACAGCATCCAAATGTCTTTTCTCTATTATTAAAAGCTGTTCTTTGTATTGTTCATTTCCTTCGGCAGCTAATTGACCGCAATCAAGTAGTAAATCTGTAATGCCACCAAGTGCAGAAACAATTAAAGCTATGCTGCCTGTTTTTGATTTTGATTCAACAATTTTGGCAACCTTTTCTATGTTATCTGCATTTGCAACAGATGACCCTCCAAATTTTAAAACCTGCATTTCTGATATTAATTTTAGTCTTGTTAAAAGCAAATTTCTAATGACCTTATATAAGTTTGCTAATTTTAAAAAGGGAAGATAAGAATTTATCAATTGAAGGTTATTAGTTCAAAACTCTTTCACTTTCTTTTACTAAACCATTCACTTTTTCATTTACTAACAATGTTCCTTGTAGGTATTTTTCATCATGTTGGCTAGCATCAAGGCCAAGTTGTTCATCTTCAATACTAACTCGTATTGGTTGAAAAATGTTGATGAATTTAAATATTAAAAATGATACAGTAAAGCTGTATACAACCACAATTATAAGTCCCTTTAGTTGTGTGAGCATAAATGCAGTTTCCCCGTAAAATAAACCATTGGCACCCGCAGGGTTTATTGTTTTAGTTGCAAAAATTCCAGTTAGAATCATTCCCGAAATACCACCTATTCCATGGCATGGAAATACATCTAATGTATCATCCAACTTAGATTTTGATTTATAATATACTGCCATGTTAGAAATTATGGCTGCTACCACCCCAATAAATATGCTTTGAGGAATTCCTACAAATCCTGCACCTGGAGTTATAGCAACAAGACCTACCACAGCCCCAATACAAAATCCCAGTACGGAAGGCTTTTTACCTTTCATTGCGTCAAAAAACATCCATGATAAGCCCCCAGAGGCAGCTGCTGTATTTGTAGTTGCAAATGCAGAAACAGCTAAAGCATTTGCACCAAGTGCAGATCCACCATTAAACCCAAACCATCCAAACCAAAGTAATCCTGTTCCAATTAATACATAAGGAATATTAGCCGGCGGTATTTCTTTTTGCTCCATGTGTACAATTCTTCTTTTAAGCACAAGTGCACCCGCTAAGGCAGCACAACCTGCAGATATATGTACCACTGTACCACCTGCAAAATCCAGTACACCCATTTTAAATAAAAAGCCGTTGGGATTCCATGTCCAGTGTGCTAGTGGCGCATAAACAAGTAAACTAAAAAGTACAATAAAAACAATATAGGATGTAAATCGTATCCTTTCAGCTACTGCACCTACTACTAATCCCGGGGTTATTATTGCAAACATTAGTTGAAATAGGGCAAATAATAATAATGGAATTGTCAAGGGAGTTGTTGATCCTATCAACAAAGGTGAACTTGAATTAACGCCTTTAAAAAATAAATATGTCAGTGGATTTCCAATTAAACCATGAAAGCTTTCACCAAAGGCAAGACTATAACCTACTGTTATCCATAACACGCTTACCACGCCAGCAGCTACAACGCTTTTTATCATTGTCGATATCACATTTTTTCTATGAACCATTCCTCCATAAAAAAATGCTAATCCTGGAGTCATCAGAAAAACCAATGCTGTAGCCACTAACATCCATGCAATATCAGCAGTATTATAAGAATGGTGATCTAAATAATTTGGAAGATTTGGCATGAAAACAGAAAAAATAGCAATTGCTATAAGGCCGATAAAAGGGAGTGACTTTTTTATAGTTAAGTTCATTATTTTATTAAATTTAATAAAAAATAATATTTATTATTATTGCCTCAA
This sequence comes from Segetibacter sp., assembly GCA_043736115.1. Taxonomy (GTDB): domain Bacteria; phylum Bacteroidota; class Bacteroidia; order Chitinophagales; family Chitinophagaceae; genus Segetibacter. The sequence goes on from JAYTDC010000146.1 coordinate 8,858, forward strand.
AGATAAAATTTTCCAAAACATTAAAATATTTTATTAAGATATTATTAATTAAAATGTATTATTTTTTTACAACTGAAAGACAAAAAGGGGCTTTGTTGTGTACTACTAACATTTAATTTTGCATATCTAAATGAAAAATTCCATTAGTTTATTTGACTCATGTATAAATCAGTTTGAGCATCTCCTTAATTTAGTAGATGCTAGGAGTCAGGATATACCATGTTCCATTAATTATTCCTATACACGTTACCAGACAACTCATTCTATACAAATAGATGAATCTGCAGTAATGATGTATCATTATGAACACATTAATTCTCCAAACAATTTTCTGGAACTACGATTTTGCATTATAAGTAACCGTTATTGTTCTCAAAATAATTGTCATGAATTTGAAAAAGACCAATCTAAAAATTGCCTTAATCAGCATCAGGCCATAGATGTTTTCAAATTTCGCATCAATGCTACTTTTTTGTCCCAGTTCACTCAAAACCTAAAATTGCAAGATCAAAAAGATGAAATCCTTGCATTTAAGTACCCAATTTCATTCACCCGTACTTTTCCTATTTGTAATCGTAAACGCCAGGCATTAGATGGGTTATTCAATCATAATTTCACCGGGAGCCTCGAAAATATTTTTGTAAATGCAAAAATTCAGGAGTTGCTATTGTATACATTAGATTGTTTAGAAAATGAAAAAGAAGAGGGGTTCTCTTGTAAATTTCTCGATAATCAATCTGACAGAGAAAAAATTATCAAGGCACGTGAAATATTGTTGCTACACATTGGCAACCCCATTACAATTAAAGAGCTAAGCCGTAAAGTTGCCATCAACGAGTGTTATTTAAAAAAAGGGTTTAAAGAAATATTTGGAACTACTATTTTTGAGTTTTATCAACAACAGCGTATGGAACATGCCAAGTATCTGTTTTATAACAAAGGACTAACTGTGACAGATGTATCGTTTCTTTTGGGTTATTCTTCCATTTCTCACTTTTCCACTGCATTTAAAAAACATACAGGCCTCAAGCCGTGCGAATTGCTAAGTCCCTTGCCTTAGACTTTTGTATTTTTTGGGTATACCAGCATTTGTTTTTTTTGCAGCTGCATTGGCAGCCAGCCCCGTCAATTTTGCGGGGTCGCACATTTCATCTTTTTTAGCTTCATTTATCCTTTCCCCTGGTATTTTCATTATTTATATTAACAAGACATTTTTTCTTATATTCTTTTTTTAGTCATTTGTATTTTTTTATTTAAAAAGGAATTCCCAAAAATTTCTGTATTGGGTAATTACCTTACAAGTCAAAGCAGGCAAGGATATTGCTAACCAATTTAAATTTTATTGCCTGATTATCTAATTGTCATGCCACTCAATTGAAATTTTTTTTTATTTTTCCTTCTATTTATTTTGTCCTTAAGTTACAGGCACTTACCTTTGCCGTCCGTTACGATTTTTTGGTAATGGGAAAAGGTCTTTAGGGTTGAGTTGTTTGAGTTTGTATTTGCGGTTTAT
>JAYTDC010000147.1:0-2119 GCA_043736115.1 Segetibacter sp.
TAAATTTGGTATCAATGTCGGTTTTTACGGAAACGGCAGTATGGTACAGATTACCAACTACGAACAAGTAGAAAATATAAACGCTTCTATTTTTTCGGGAGTGGTGTTAGATGAAAGTTCGATATTGAAAAACTATGAAGGTGCTATCAAAAAAAGCATCTTAGATATTTTTTCTAATACCCCTTACAAATTGGCTTGTACAGCAACCCCAAGCCCCAACGACCCTATGGAATTGGGCAACCATGCCGAATTTTTAGATGTGATGGGGCGCAACGAAATGCTATCAATGTACTTTGTGCATGACGGTGGCGAAACGGCTAAATGGCGGCTAAAAGGTCATGCAGAAAAGATGTTCTACCAATTTGTAGGCACATGGTCTGTGATGCTTGCAAAGCCCCAAGATATAGGGTTTACTGCGATTGGTTACGACCTGCCAAAATTAAACCTAATCGAATGCGAGGTCAAAGTTCCCCAAAGGGATAATGGAGAACTTTTCAATAGTGCTTTAATTTCTGCTACTAATTTCAATTCAGAGCTTAGGCTCACAAAGGAATTGAGAATAGAAAAAGTTGTTAAAATAGTAAATAGCAGCGAGGAAAATTTTATAGTTTGGATTAAGCATAATGACGAAGGCGAAATGCTTAGAAAAGCTATCAAAGGAGCGGTAGAAGTAAAGGGAAGTGATAGCAGCGAATATAAATCTGAAATGCTGCTTGGTTTTGCTCAAAATAAATTCAGGGTTTTGATAACTAAAACCAAGATAGCGCAATTTGGAATGAACTATCAAAACTGCCGAAACCAAATATTTGCGGCATTGGATTTTTCATTTGAGGGTCTTTATCAAAGCATCCGCCGTTCTTATCGGTTTGGGCAAAAGAACGAAGTGAACATTTATTTAATAACGACTGATACAATGCAAAATGTAAAGCAGTCCATTGATAACAAACAAAAAAAGTTTGAAGTCATGCAAAAGGAATTAGGGACGGCAGTAAATGCCAATATGAATAATGAAACGAAAATGGTATCTACTTACGATACCCAAGAAGTTTCAAACGAATGCTATACCATTAAACGTGGGGATTGTGTTCGTTTGATAAAAGACATACCTAGTGAATCGGTAGGGCTTAGTGTATTTTCGCCTCCTTTTGCTGACCTTTACACATACTCAAATTCAGTTGAGGACATGGGTAATTGCACTGATTATAAACAATTTTTAGAGCAGTTCCAATACCTTATAAATGAACTGTACCGAGTTATAATGAGCGGTAGAAATGTGGCAGTCCATTGTATGGATTTGCCTATTCAAAAAGGCAAACATGGGTATATTGGATTGCGTGATTTTAGCGGCTTAATCCTGAAAGCCTTCGAGCAAGCAGGTTTTATTTATCATTCACGTGTTACTATTTTTAAAGACCCCGTAGTGGAAATGCAACGAACGAAAGCATTAGGGTTGTTGCACAAACAAGTGAAAAAAGATAGCACTATGTCCAGAGTAGGCATTCCTGATTACGTGCTTATTTTCCGTAAAGATGGGGTACGTGAAAATCCTGTAAAATGCACTATCAATGTCGATACATGGCAAAAATATGCAAGCCCTGTATGGATGGATATAAATTACGGAAAAACCCTACAAGGGATGCGTGATGCAAGAGCTGACCAAGACGAAAAGCATATTTGTCCTTTGCAGTTGGAAACAATCGAGCGTTTAATCGTTCTTTATTCCAATGAAGGCGATACGGTTTTAACGCCTTTTATGGGTATCGCAAGCGAGGTTTTCCAAGCTGTTAAAATGAATCGAAAAGGAATAGGATTTGAGCTAAAAGAATCTTATTTTGAAATAGCAGCTAAAAACATGGCATCTTTGATGCAGAATAAAAAACAAGCTGTTTTGAATTTTGAGTATGAATAATAAATAAAAACAACAAAAAGCAGTAGCCTAAAAACCTACTGCTTTTTTATTTGCCTACCTTGTAAAAATGTCGTATTTTTGTAAAACAAATAACCTATGCTAGAAAAAGCAAATGATTTAATTTTTAGTGGGGATGTTACGAATATTCAATTAGGATTTTTGATTTTAAAATCGCTTGGATATTCTGAAATTTACTGCAAAGGTACATCG
>JAYTDC010000148.1:0-2564 GCA_043736115.1 Segetibacter sp.
ACTACTATGAAAAAAGAATATGATGATTTTATTTTAAGTAAGGTTAAGACCTTGCAAACAAGTGGCTTTGACGTAAGTCTTAGCGACTTAAACCCTGCCTTGTTTGACTTTCAGGCATTTATAGTGCATCGAGCTTTAAAGGCTGGCAAATACGCTATATTTGCCGACTGCGGGCTTGGTAAAACCTTAATGCAGCTCTGTTGGGCTGATATGGTTTCACGCTATACCAACAAGCCTGTTTTAATTTTAGCTCCTTTGGCGGTTTCGGGGCAAACTATTAAAGAGGGCGAAAGATTTGGCATTCCTATTGTCAAAATTGATACCGCTATCAATAGCAGTCAATTAGAAAAAGGCTACTGCCATATACACATTACCAACTATGAGCAAATAGAGAATATCGAAAACATAGAACAATACGCAGGTGTTGTTTTGGATGAAAGTTCGATATTAAAAAACTTTACAGGGGTTTATAAAAATCTAATTATAAACACCTTTGCAAGAACGCCTTATAAGCTAGCTTGTACTGCCACACCTGCGCCAAACGACCTAAACGAAATAGGCAACCATGCCGAGTTTTTGGACGTGATGGATGCAAACGATATGCGTATGCGTTGGTTTGTCCGTGATGAAGGTATGAATAATTACCGATTAAAGGGACATGCCGAAGTTGAGTTTTACGGATGGATTGGCATGTGGTCATCTGTACTTAGAACCCCACAAGATATAGGGTTTAAGGCAAAAGGCTATGAATTGCCTAAGTTGAATTACTTCGAGAATATCATTTGCGTTCCAAAGGACAATAACGGAAAACTTTTTAATGATACGTCCGTAAATGCCACGTCATTTAACAAGGAACTGCGATTAACTGCTTTAGCTCGTTTGGAAGACGCTGCCAAAATCGTAAACGAATCGGATGAGCCGTTTATAATTTGGGTAAACCAAAATACAGAAGAGGAGCTTATTTGCAAGCTGGTTAAAGATGCTAAGGCAGTGCGAGGTTCCGATAATCCAGCAAAAAAAGAAGCTTTACTTTTAGGATTTGCAAGAGGTGAGTTTCGAGTATTAGTAACCAAAAAGAAAATAGCTCAATTTGGTTTGAACTACCAACATTGCAGAAACCAAATTTTTGCAAGTATGGATTTCTCTTTTGAAGGTTTGTACCAAGCCATACGCCGCTCTTATCGTTTTGGGCAAAAACAAGAAGTAAACGTTTATTTGATAACAACCGATACGATGACCAACGTAATGGAAATTATCAAAAATAAGCAATCTCAATTTAATTACATGATGAAACAAATTGTCGAATCGGTTAATTCAAAATCATTTACTATGAAAAACGCATATAATAGAAGAGAGGTGAAAACGAACGACTACCACCTTATAAATGGTGATAGCTGTGAAGTTATTAGAGACATTCCAAGTAATTTTGTGGACTTTTCTATATTTTCGCCTCCGTTTTCCACGCTTTTCACCTACTCCGATAACATTCGGGATATGGGAAATTGTGCGGATGAAAAGGAATTTTTCGAGCAGCAAGCCTTTTTGTTAAAAGAGTTGTATCGAATTATGAAAAACGGGCGGTTGGTATGCGTGCATAGCAAAGACCTTGCACGTTACAAAAACAGTTCTGGATATAGTGGAATGTATGATTTTACGGGGGACTACCACAGAGCTATGGAAGCTGCTGGTTTTAAATACCATTGTAAAATTACGATTTGGATTGACCCTGTACTAGAAATGCAGCGTACCAAAACACAAAGATTGCTTTACAAAACCCTTACAAGCGATTCGAGCTATACAGGAATGGGGATGCCTGAATACATTACCGTTTTCCGTAAATGGGAAGGAGATGAACAAGAATGGACTCCAGTAAACAACAAAACCAAAAAGAATTTTGACCTACCTACATGGCAAAAGTGGGCAAGTCCTATTTGGGCTGTGGATGGAAAAGAGTTAGGTATTCAATCGGATATTGAAATGATTTTGCCGCTCCTATCTCAAGATGCACTTACTCAATTACCACCTGCAATATTGAAAAAGTACGCAAACCCTGCATGGTTTGATATTCAGCGTACAAATGTGCTTAATAATTACAAGTTAGCATCTACGCAAAAAGACGAAAAGCATATTTGCCCTTTGCAGCTCGACATTATCGAGCGTTGTATAGCCCTTTGGAGTAACAAAGGTGAAACTATATTTACACCTTTTGCAGGTATAGCGAGCGAGCTTTACCAAGCTGTAAAGATGGAACGCAAAGCAATAGGGATTGAGTTAAAAGAATCTTACTTTGACATTGGAAGTAAAAATATGGCTGCTTTAATGGAAAAAGCAAAGCAAACATCATTATTCTAAAACCCCGAAAAAAAACAAAAAGCAGTAGCCTAAAAACCTACTGCTTTTTTATTTGCCTACCTTGTAAAAATGTCGTATTTTTGTAAAACAAATAAATTATGCTAGAAAAAGCGAATGATTTAATTTTTAGTGGGGATGTTACGAATATTCAATTAGGATTTTTGATTTTAAAATCGCTTGGATATTCTGAAATTTACTGCAAAGGTACATCG
>JAYTDC010000149.1:0-32960 GCA_043736115.1 Segetibacter sp.
AAAAGGAGGAAGTGGTACGACAGCCTTTTCTCATTTATTGAAAATACAAAACTGCCATTAAGTCTTACAGGATAGCTCTACTGCAAAATTTGGGTTTAATCCTTTTGTAATACCGATGGATATCCGTCATAGTCCAATTGCATTGGCCTAAACGGCTATCACCTGGGCATTATACCAAAACCAGATTGGGCCATTTATTTTACAAAATGGTATAAATGCCGTTAATCACCCAAACTGCTTTATCAACTCTATTTCATTTCTGTAGAGAAATTTATAGACTAAAATTTCTACTTTTTTTAAGCAATTCGTACAAAAGACCCGTTAATGTTTAACACTTACATTCTCTTTTTTAAACAAAATCCATTTCTCCTTGTTTATAATCTTACAAATCCATTCTCCCTAAAAAATAAACAGATTTATATATGAACCCGATTGAAACTATCTCTAAAATCAGAATAAATGGCCATGAAACGTTAGAAACGCTTGACATTTTAATAGATGAAATGGGCGACAATCATGTTAGCACCAGTGCAGATACACCTATGCGTAACGGTGCTTTTGACTTAAGCGACAAAGAAAAAATCAGTGCTATTGAAGAACATTTTGCAGCAATAATGGACATTATGGGCCTCGACCTTACAGATGATAGCCTTAGTGGTACCCCACATCGTGTAGCCAAAATGTACATCAATGAAATATTTCAGGGATTAAATCCTGCAAACAAACCCAAAATTGCATTGTTTGAAAACAAGTACAAGTACAATGAGATGTTGGTAGAAAAAAATATTTCATTCTACAGCAATTGCGAACATCACTTTGTGCCTATCATGGGTAAAGCCCACATTGCATATATCAGCAACGGTATGGTTATAGGCCTTAGTAAACTTAACCGACTTGTGGAGTATTTTGCCAAACGTCCGCAGGTACAGGAGCGCCTTACCATGCAGATAGGGAAAGAACTACAAATGGTATTGGGTACACAGGATGTAGCAGTGGTAATTGATGCCAAACATTTGTGTGTTGCAAGCCGTGGGGTAGAAGATGATACTTCAAGTACGGTAACTGCTTTTTATGGCGGAGCTTTTAAGCAAGAAGAAAAGAAAAATGAGTTCTTAAGATATCTGGAGTTGAAGACAACTTTTTAAATGTCTTTTTTAAAGTGAATCTGATTAATAAAATCCTTTTTTTATTACTTTCTTTATTTTTTACCTTTCATAACCCTGAAAAAATTAATGTTTTTTCAGGGTTAAATATTTCCAGTTTTCCTGCAAATAAATAATAGACCACTTACCTGTTTTACCAAGGAAATCGTAACTTTATTAGTTGCTTTTTTTCATTTTTCTAAACAATTTTTTATGATACATGTACATAACATTTTTGTTTGCAAACCGGGTAATGCATCCAAACTGGCAAAAATATTTAAGGAAGCTCTTTCAGGTAATGATGATTTTGTTCATGTTATGACCGACTTAACCGGGCAGTTTAACCGTGTTATAATGGTAAATAAGTACGAAAATTTGACTGGGTTTGAAATGAGTTTTGATAAATATCTTTCTGATAGCGAGGAAGTAAAAAAAATGAAGGAGCTAATGAAAGGTTATACTGAACTATACGTTACAGGATCAAGGGAAATTTACAATATTGTGTAATGAAGATGCAGGTTTTATGCCTTGGGTATCCTGATTTTATTTAAACAGGCTGTGCAATCTTTTTTCCAAGGGTTGAGGCTTTTCCTTGATTCTGTTATGAAACAAAAAACCTGTAGCAACTAATGAAAGAATCATAACTACTAAAACTGCCCATTGTGCAACATGTGTTTTTTGTATGGGCTGTCGGTCTTTTATCTCACATACCTCACCGGGGCAATGCAATACTTTGCCTTTGTTGAACCATCCGTAAATTTTACATCCTATACAGATGTTAAATGCAAGTTCTGCAAATAAGAAAATCATACATACTAAACAGGTAAGGCCACTTACAGGACCAAATGCGTTTATTATTACAATATGCAAAAACATGATGGATGAAAGTGTAAACCCAATAATCCAGGCGAAACGTTTCTGCGCAGCACCCACATAAAGCGGTGTTTGTTTCCGCACCATAAACCTCGCCAAGGTTAGCGTTGGCGAATACTTTGGATGAATAAAAATGCGGATACCCATATCCATCATGAAATAGAAAATGAAATATTTAAATAAAATAAAATCACCGTTGAAAATGATATTTAAAAATGAAATAATGGTGCCCAGAAATAAAATGCCTGCGGCTCCTCTTATTTCACGTTCATTCATAACCGGAATGCTATAACCTGCTACAGTTTCACCAAATTGTTTCATAGTTTTTATGATTTAGTGCTACAATTTAAACTAGATTCCTTAGAGATGAATAGTGAAGATTAGCAATGGTAGTTTTTGTGTTTAAGTGGAAACTTTCCCTTTACTTAAATTGAATAAATTTAATTGTAATTGATTTGTAACATAAAGCCTTAATCTTATATGCAAGCAAAGTTTTTAGATCAACCAAATTCTTTCATCAGTTTAATCTCATTCCTGTACAATATTATTTTTCCATCATTTTCCAATTGCTTCAATAAACGGGAAATGACCACCCGGCTTGTTGCCAGTTCGTCTGCTATGAGGTAGTGTGATGCTTTGATAACACTTGAACCAGAAAGACGTTGCTTTTCTTTGAGGTAGGCAACAAGGCGCTCATCCAGTTTGTGAAAGGCAATGCTTTCTATAGATTTCAACAGTTCCAAAAAGCGTTCGTTGAAGCTGCGCATAATATAGTTTTTCCATCCGGGATATTTGCAAAGCCACTCATCCAGTTTAATGTGTGGTATCGCTATCAATTCCACATCGTCTTCAGCTATTGCTTTTACTTCGCTTTTTTTGGCTTCCATACAACAGCTGTAAGCCATGGAGCAACTCTCATTGCTTGACAGATAATACAACAATATTTCTTTACCACTTTCATCCAACCGCAACACTTTAATAGTACCTTTTACAATTAATGGCATCATACGAATGTATTTGCCATAATCCATAATGATGTCGCCTTCTTTGAAATATTTGGTTTCACCAAACTGCTGAATTTCTTTAATTAAAGCAGGTTCGAATGTGGAATCAAAAGAAGGTTTTGTAATCATTTGGATTTAGAAATTATAGTTCAAAATAAAATTGTACTGTTCCATATTTACCTTGTTGAAAACATACCTGTAGTTGTTGTAGGTTTCACCGTTATTTATTTTTCCTACAACCAACAACTGTGCTTCGAGGCCTTTAAATGTATTCGTAAAGGTAATCCTAATATCGGCATTTATTTGTGCGTACTAGGGCATGCCGTATTTGTTGAAGGCAACTTTTTTTACATTAAGAAGTTAATAGTAACCTGCTGCAAATGAGGTCCTGATGTTCGCTTTGGTGATGGAATAACTGACTTTTTCAATAAAGGTATTACCACCGTCAAACCCATCATTTCGGTCACGGGGCCGGAATGTGAAAAACGTTGTAGGGGTAGAGGATAAATAAAATTGAGAGTAGCGCAAAAATAAAAGCTCCCATTAACAGCATCTGATTTTGAGTTTATGAAAGGCGTTTTAAGGTTCTTTATTTACATTTTAAGCATTAGCTGCAATTCTATAAAAATTAATGGGGTAGTTTTTCTCTAAAATAGCCATATACCCATGTACCTGCAATGGCGCTGAATAAAGTTACTATAATTACTGTTGCACCTGTGCCTATTTGTGCAAATAGTGGCCCGGGGCATGCACCTGTAATAGCCCATCCTAATCCAAATAATAGTCCTCCATACACCTGCCCTTTGTTAAATGTTTTGTTGTGAAATTCTATCTTTTCTCCGTAAAATGTTTTTATGTTGAATTGTTTAATTATCCAAACAGATAGGATGCCAACAACTACTGCACTACCTATAACCCCATACATGTGAAAGGACTGAAGCCTGAACATTTCCTGAATGCGAAACCAACTGATTATTTCTGCTTTAACAAACACTACTCCGAACAGTAAACCAACGATAAGGTACTTGATGTTGTAATACCATTTGTGTGTGAGATGACTTTCGTTTACACAAATGGCATCTAAGGAACGTACTTCAAAATCGGTATTAGTATCTATAGTTTGCATTAAATAATAGTTAGAGTGAAAGGATAAATGTAAGAATTAAATTAGCCATAATAAAACCTCCTGCCATAAAGCAACATGTGGCAATAAGTGATGGCCATTGTAAGGTTGATAAACCCATGATGGCATGTCCACTTGTACAGCCACCTGCGTATCTTGTACCAAAGCCTACAGTAAAGCCCCCAATTACTATGAGTATAAAACCTTTTAGTGTAAGTAGTGCAGGCCAGTTAAACAGTTGATTGGGAACAAGTCCGTTATAATTGGTAATGCCATAGGTTGCAAGTTCATTGGATAGCTTTGTACTTATGTGTATAGGTTCAGGATTAGCTAATAAATTCGCGGCAATCATGCCACCCAAAAAAATACCTGTAACAAAAAACAGGTTCCATATTTCTTTTTTCCAGTCGTATTTAAAGAATGGAATGTTAGCTGGTAAACATGCTGCACAAACATGGCGTAACGATGAACTTATGCCAAAAGACTTGTTGCCTATAATCAGTAATACGGGTACTGTTAACCCAATCATAGGACCCGCAACGTACCACGGCCATGGTTGTTTGAGCCATTGAATAATGTCCATAATAGTTTACTAATTGAAAATGCTATTTGTAGTCTAAAGTTTTTTAGATAGCATTTTATTGAATCAAAAAGGTGAATGGTTTCTAAATATAAATGGAATAAATCAGGTAGACAGCATAGAATACTATTAAGGTACTAATTGATTCACATCTTCCCAGGTTCCACCGTTAATGACATTTATTAAGCCATTTTGCTCAAGTATTGTTTTCGCCTGACCACTACGGTTTCCGCTGCGACAAAATACTACGATATGCTCTTTGCCTTTAAACGAATCTAATTGAGATGGAACACTGCCCAATGGAATGTTTATAGCACCCTTTGCACTACCTCCTGCAAATTCGCCGGGTTCTCTAACATCTACAAGGAAAGCACCCTGCTCTATAACTTTTTTTAAATCAGCGTTTTGACCGCCGCCAAATAATGGTTGAAGAAAGCTCATTGTTTATGTTTTATGCTTTAAATTTATTGATAACACCTGTTAGGCCGGTTTTAGGTACTACACCACTTTGCCTCCATTGTACCTTGCCGTTTTTGAAAAGCATTAATGTGGGTACACCCTGCACCTGATATTCATTTGCAGCCTGGCGGTTTTTATCAACATCTACTTTTATGATGGTAACGGAATCTCCCATTTCTTGTTTAACATCTTTGAGTATAGGTGACATCATTTTGCAGGGGCCGCACCATTCAGCAAAAAAATCTACCAATACCGGTTTATCTGATTGTATGATTTCGTTAAATGTCATGATTAATTTTTTCAGGGTTTTTTAAAAGTTGCTTTTTATTTTCCTTTTTAAAAATTCCAAATAGCAACGCACCCATTAGCGCTCCGTAAAGTGTACTATTCAAAGGTTTAGATGTAATCATACAGGTGCCCGATGCACAACCTATTTGTTGATAATATAAATACCCTGCAACACCTCCCACTAATGCTCCAACTATGTAGAGTGCGTTATCTTTAAACCACTTCTTCATAAATAATGTCTTTATTGGTTTCAGGTGTTTTAGAAATTGGAGTTGCACAACCACCCACTCCGCAGCAGCCTATATTAAATAAGGGCATGATTGTGAATAGGCTTCCCAAAATTCCCATTGTCCAATCTTTTGTAATAATTGATTGTGCAATGATGAAAATGCCAACTGCAAGTCTTAAAAACCTCATGAAATTCCAGTTATGTAAAATAGTGTCTTTCATTTTTTGGTGTTTATAGTGTTTTACAAAGCCAGCAATAATTTCAATTAATATTATTTTCTGTTGTCTAAGTATAGTATGTAAAATTATCTCTTCTAAATTTCTTTGTTGGTAACAAAGGTTACATTGATTAAAGAACACGGAAAGATACTTCAATCTATTCCAGCCTAATATTTTAGACCAAATCAGTAAATCTGCAAAAGGCTAATTTACATTACCACTTTTTCTTTTTAGATAAACTCCAATAATCTGATTGTTTGCTTTGCTTTCTTTGCCTGTATTGTCCCAAAATATGTTTTTTGCGCTGCTGTTTATTCCACCTACGATATACCCAATAAGCACTTCTTTGTTTTCTAAAGCATCTCCATCGGCAATGCTCTCTTTGAATAATTTTGTTGAAGGTGAAAAAATAAATTCTGCTGCTGCACCCATATAACCTGGCATTTTTATGGGTAAAATAATTTCTTCGGTAGCATCACCCTTACGGATTATTACGCTGATTGTTTTTGTGAAAGGCACATCTTTATCATTTACTATTTTGCCTTTTGCAGTTGGATAGGATTGTGCTATTCCTCCAAAAAAAATACTGAACATTGACTGTGTAGCCTTTTCATAGATTGGCAATACTGCACAATGGTAATGACTGAATTGTTGGTTAAACTCATTGTTTACTTTGTAGTTGCCATCAACAATGTCCACAAAGTTGGTAAATGGCAAATCCTGGTTGTATTGAAATACTCCTGAAAACATCGTAAAGGCCGGCACTTCGTTTTTGAATATTTGTGGCACAAGATTGTAATCGCGGCGGTGTAAATTAATGGTGTCTCTCACAGCAGTATAATCTCTTATGACAGGAATTTCATCTTCATATTCAATCCTGAACTTTCTTATTTCGTTAGTGTATTCCTGTACATAGCCGGGGCCGTGGTCGGGGCTTATTGGATTATAGCTTCCCTCAAAACGCTGACCACCAGCCAATATCAAAGTATCTCCAGATTTTGCAAGCCTGCCACCCGTTACGGCCATTCGCTCATCTTTTATTTGAACAATTACATTTTTCGGCGGCTTCCCATTTACAATTTGATTGATCAAACGATCAACCTGAATGACGGTTAACCTAGGATAAGTGATGTGTTCATCTGAAGATTTGCTAAAGCCATAGCCACCGGCTAAGATGAGCTTATTGCCCATTTGGCAAAATTCCATATTCGTACTTTGAAATTGTTCCGCAATTGATGGCGGTAAATTTTTAACGGGCTGTTTCCATACTTTTTTGTTTATGGGGTCTATTACGTAAATGAACTTATTCTGTCCAATCTCATCAAAACTTGCAAATGGTTCCCTGCGGTGAAGCCCATCTTTTCTACCTCCTACAAGTAACCATTTTCCCTGCCAGGTGGCAAATGCAAACGATTGTAATGCAGGCAGGTTTGTTATTGCTTTTTGCTCCAATCTTACCGTAAATGGAAATGAATTGGCCGGCTTTTGAGCCGAAGAAATCAGCGCCATGAAAGCAAGTAAAGATAAAATGGAAATAGATTTTTTCATTTTTCGGTAGCGCTTTTCACACAAGTTTTTTAGCCGGTTTTTGTTATATACTAAGCACAAAGGGCCATGTAGATATCTTGCTTGATTAAAATATTAAAGGTAACAATTTGGAGGTCCTGTTGCAATAATCCTGATATCCTTCAAATTTTTGGAGCAATAATTTTTCTTCTACTGTAAGCTTAATGATTAACACAATTGTTAGTGCAATAATAAGCACTAATCTCAGTACACTGAAATTGCAAATGAGTAGGCCAACACTGAATAATAGTACTGCTGTGTACATAGGATGACGGATATAATGATAAGGTCCATCAGTAATTAGAATTGCCCGGGCGGATGGTTCAGGCATAATCCTTAATTTACTTTTTCGCATGGCGAATACTGCCCAACCTATTAACATAACTGACGCAAAAAAAAGTGAATAAGCAAATATGTTCATTTTACTTATTACTGTTCCGCCTAGCAAAACAAAAATTATTATGAACTGCAGGCAAACCAATATTATGGATAGAATGGAATGTTTAATGGCTGTATTCATAGTTTGATTATCAAAACTAACTTCTCATTATGCTTTCATCACTTTACTTTGGCAAACAAAATCAGTTTTGGGCAATTCCGTTTCACTGATTGCTTTATACCCTCCGGCTACTTCTGTAAAGTTTCTGTAACCCCTTGCCTGCAGTATAGATGCCGCGACCATGCTTCGGTATCCACTTGCGCAGTGTATGTAAAAATGCTCATCGGGATTTATATCTTTTATCCATTCATTAATGCCAGCCAATGGCCTGTTGTAAGCATCTTCTATGTGCTCTGCCGAATATTCCGATTCTTTTCTAATGTCAAGGATTTTGTCTTTGGATAGGTCTACTTCAGTAGCAAATTGATCTGCAGTAATTCTGTCCACCACATCAGTTTCCTTTCCTGCATTTAACCATGCTGCAAAGCCACCTTTTAAATGTCCTACAACATTGTCAAAACCCACACGGCTTAGGCGGGTTACTGCTTCTTCTTCCTTACCGTTATCAGTAACCAAAAGCAAGGGTTGCTTTACATCTATTATCATGGAACCTACCCAAGGAGCAAAATCTCCTGCCAGTCCAATATTGATTGATTGCGGAATAAATCCTTTATAAAAATCAACAACGGCTCTTGTATCCAAAATTAATGCATCTGTGTTGTCTGCTGCTGATTCAAATTCATCGGGTGTCAGTGCTTTCATGCCGTGACTTAACACCGAATCAAAACTCTCGTAACCTTGTTTATTCATAGCTACATTAAGTCCAAAATATGCCGGAGGTGGTTGCAGCCCATCTGTTACAGCTTTTACAAATGCTTCTTTGTTGGGTTGGTTTAGTGCATAGTTTACTTTTTTTTGATTACCCAAAGTATCTACAGTTTCCTTCATCATGTTTTTGCCGCAGGCGCTACCGGCACCATGCGCAGGATATACAATTACATCATCAGACAGTGGCATTATCTTAGTCATCAGGCTTTCATAAAGTAAACCCGCCAACTCATCTTGTGTCATGTGTGCAGCTTTTTGTGCAAGGTCGGGACGGCCAACATCACCCAGAAACAATGTATCACCACTAAATATGCAGTAGTCTTTTCCGCTTTCATCTTTCAACAAAAATGTAGTGCTTTCCAAAGTATGACCAGGTGTGTGCAATACTTTTATGGTAATATCTCCTACTTTAAATTCTTCACCATCTTTTGCTGAAATACAATCAAATTCACAAGCTGCGTTTGGTCCGTAAACAATAGGGGCACCAGTCGCTTTACTCAAGTCCACATGGCCACTTACAAAGTCTGCATGAAAGTGTGTTTCAAAAACATATTTCAATTTAACGCCGTCCTTTTGTAATTTTTCAAGATAAGGTTTTGTTTCTCTTAGTGGATCAACGATTGCAGCCTCGCCATTGCTTGTTATGTAGTAAGCGCCTTGTGCAAGACATCCGGTATAAATTTGTTCAACTTTCATATTCTTTAATTTTTTTGTCAAATAGTTTTATTTCAATTTATTGCTTCGAGATGGCAGTTAGATTTTTATTATAATACTAATCAAGGGTTCAAATAAAAGGCAATGTTAATCGTCACTGCGAGTGTTTTTTCCTCGCAAAGCGAGAAAAGGCCGAAGCAATCTGCTATCAATATTTCTTTTGGTTTTAAATGTTCAAGATTAATTAGCGGATTGTTTCGTCAAGCTGCGCAAGCCACGTAATGACGGCTCAACCATTGATTGACATTTATAAGTTACAAATCCCTCTTTGCCAAATACCAATCCACCATTTCCAGGTTGCTGTTCTTTCTTTCGGCTAATGCATCTAATGTTTTTGGGGCAGGTACAATTACTTTATCTCCCGGCTGCCAGTTAAGGGGCATTGCACATTTGTTGTCATCAGATGTTTGTAGCGCCAATAATGTTCTTTTTATTTCCTCCATGTTTCTTCCAACATTCAACGGGTAGTACATGATTAACCGTACTTTTCCTTCAGGGTCTATTATAAAAACGGCCCTTACTGCAGCAGTTTCACTTTCGCCAGGTTGCAGCATTCCATACAACTTTGCTACCGTCATACTTATGTCTGCAACTATGGGAAAATCAAACAATACCCCTGTTTTCTCCTGTACAGCATTAACCCACGCTATATGAGAATGAATACTGTCAATGCTCAACCCTATAAGTTTGGTATTGTGTTTAGCAAAGAATGCTTTCTCCTGTGCAAAGCCGCTCATTTCTGTAGTACACACTGGAGTAAAATCAGCAGGGTGCGAAAAGAATATAACCCAGCTTCCTTTATTGTAATCCGAAAATTTCAAGTTGCCTATTGTTGTGACTGCTTCAAAATCGGGAGCCTTATCACCTATTTTTGGCATTATTGTCATAAATTGATTTTCCATTATTGTATTATTTAGATTGCAAGTTTCGAAAGAATAAATGCTATTAATGGTAACATTAGTAACATAGTGAGGTATTTGAAATAATTTTACCTTTTACATAGAATTACAAAAAGTTCTGTTCCGCTTCTTTTCTCAAATGAGTTATAGCATGGGTCAAATGTTGTCAGCTTAAAAAAATTTTCAAACATTGGTCTATATGCTTCTTTGCTGCCGCCAAAAGGAGGTCCTTGCTTGTCAAATACCGTATCGAACAAAACACCGGCTATTTTCCCTTTTTCTGCCAGCAGTTCATTCATTTTTGATACATAGGCGGAGCGCAATGATGGGTCAATGGCGCAAAAAAATGTTTGCTCCAGTATTAAATCATATTCCCCTTTGTGTTCAAAAAAATCTCCGAGTATAATTTTTATATGCGCATTTCCTTTAAACTTTTCTTGCAAACTTGCAACAAGGGTAGGGGCAATATCAATGACTGATACGTTTGTAAACCCTTGCTGTAAAAGGTATTCAGCTTCATAGGTATTGCCACATCCGGGTATAAGTATCTGGAGATTTTTATGCTCTAACTGGTCTATGTATGCTTTTATTGGTGGCGAAACCTGTCCTAAATCCCAACCCGTATCGGCTGTATCGTATCGGTTGCTCCAATAGGTTCCTCCTAACATTTCATTGCCGCCATTGGTATTTTCAGTTTCCTTATTCATAGTTTTAGTTATTTATTTTAGGAAGATTTCTTTTACTAAAATATACATCCCCATCACCATTACAAACCAACCGAAAGCTTTTTTCAACTTTGCTCCATCTATGCTTTTGCTGATATAGCCACCTAAAAAAATTCCTGCAATGGCAATGGCAGTAATTTTTCCAAGCAACACCCAATCCATAGCAAAATGCCCGAGGTCGCCGGTAAACCCAATAAGCGAATTGAGTGCAATAATAAGCAGCGAAGTACCCACCGCTTCTTTCATGGGCAGCCCAAGCAAAAGTACCAGGGTAGGAATTAATAAAAATCCACCACCGGCACCCAACAAACCCGTAGCCAGTCCAATGCCAATGCCGTACAACAGTAGCTTTGGTAAATTATTGTAAGGTGATGCATTGCTATCTACAGGTTTGGGAACTTCTTTTTTATTCCCACTTCTAATCATAGCCATCGATGCAGCAAGCATCAGCAAGGCAAACAGCACCATGGTCAAAACACCTTTTGTTAATTCAAATGAACCAATGTTTGCAATGTGCTGCGGAATGGCCGGAACAATAAACTTTCTTGTAGCAAATACCGTTGTGATGGACGAAATGCCAAACAGCAACGCCACTTTTATTTGCACAAAACCTTTTCTATAATTATTAATTGCCCCTACCAAGGAAGTTGACCCTACAATAAACAATGAGTACGATGTAGCCAATGTTGGACTTACGCCCATTACATAAACCAGTATTGGCACGGTCAGTATTGACCCCCCGCCACCAATCAACCCCAACGAAATGCCCACCAACGCCGCCAGGGCAAAGCCAATAATTTGCATGATATCTTTTTAATCTGTAGCAAAGGTGCGGGTTATGCACCATGCAGTTGGTTACAAAAGTAACATTGCTGGTGTTTTATTTTAGAGTGAAGTTATGGGTTGCTTAAAGTTCTACGAACGGCTACAAATACTTTTGAATGCCGCTGTTGGTGTTCTTCACCAACAGCATCCCGTTTGTTGTGTTTGCAGGTGAAGAATACCTGCGAGTGTCAAGTAAATATTAATTAGAAATTTATTTCCTTATTTCTGAATTTTCTACTTGATTTAATATCAGCTATTATTTCTTCTGCTGATTTTTCAGAAGAAAACGCTCCAAAAGATTTGTAAAACTTACTGTCTTTTGTTGTTTTTTCGTTTTTCAATGACTTTGAAAGACTTTCTATTAACTCAATTTTACTCAAAGTACTAAGTCCCTCAAATAAGCCAGAATAAGTTTCAACGATATGTCGATCGGTATAACTCATTGTAATTTTTATAGTAAAGGTAATCGTTTTTGTATCCCCCTCTTGTTTACCTGTTCCCATGTACACTGAAATTCAAAATGGGTGTAACTCTGCTACCGGCAAATTTTTAGCGTGTTCAAAGATAGCATACAACCTGATTCCCTACCGGACACAGTCCTGCGTTTTATAGGAAATTGAAGTTAGCTTTGCCAAACTTCAACTAGCACAACGAACACTTACACCAGCAGGGGGCAAAAGTAATTGCATTTTAATACTGGTCATTATCCCCTTCATAAGGCACATCCATTTCAGGATATTCAGGTTCATCTAAATACACAGAATTTGTCTTTTCAAAAAGTCTTGTACGTGTGTTATACTCGCATTTAATCAACTCGCTGCCTGTACTGTCGTGTAGAACAAGAAAAGAAGGAGAACTACCTGAAAGAATTATTTGTTTAAGAACAGGCGACTTATAAAACCACTCTTCGTTCGCAGTTCCAAGCATTGATGATACTAAAGATATTTGTCCATGTTCGTATATAGTGGTTCGTGTGGTATCCTCAACCATTGTGACCGTCTTTTCTAATTCACCATTTTCACGGTGAATTGTCATGCTGTCGGTATAATTATTTAAACTACTTACTGTTACCCACTCAACTCCATTTGGAAAGTATGTCTTGATTTCACCAAGACGATTTAAGGAAGTGTCTTTCCCTTTGATGGTAATTACTCCTTTTTGTGTGCAAAAGAGAGTTCCGTTTTTATAGTACATAGAAAAGTCAGCCTCTCTTTTTATTTCTTTCTCTTTATCTTTTTTATTGCTGTCGCAGCTCAACAATAATGAGAAAATTATTAATGCTAAACTGACCTTATTTATTCTTTGTGTCATTTAGTTTATATTTCTTGAAAACAAAAATGAGTATGTCCAAAACAATAAGAACAATAAGCAAGACCTTAAACCAACTATCAATTTTTAGCCACTCTTGTCGTGCTAATGTAATTTTTGAAATAGGGTTGAAATAAGCTAAGCCCGCTAAATACAAAATCAATCCAAGATAGTACTTCAATTTTAGGTCAATAACTATCAAGGCGACAAACCCAACGGTAACAGCAGAACGCAGCAACTCATAAAAACTATATGGATTATTATCTGCACACCGAGCAAACAACCAAATGAGAACAATGCTGATTAAGACCTTTACGATAAAAAGAGATTCGGGGATAAATCTTTTCATTTTTTTTGGGTTTTTGTTTTAATTTCAAGTTGGTGTTGAAGGTTATTTTCCACTTTAACAAGGCTGTCAATAGTTCCTTCAAGTACTTTCACTCTATCACTATCGGTATTAGCCTTGTCAGATGATTTCCAACTTAAGAAGCCAAGAGCTAATACGAATACGGCATTAAGTACAATCGCAATGATTTTTATCTTTTCAAAAATCTTTGTTTTTTCCTCATTTCTTTTTTTACCTCTATATCCAATGCTTTCTGACATAAAATATTTACCCTCAAAAGTGATTGAGTAATGTAAGGCGTCTACTTTTTCAATGTAGTGGTCTTTGACTAATTTATTCAGAATTAGAATTTCATCTTGTAATACCAATCCATAATTGAAACTATTTAGAGATAGTGTTTTTAGGTTTTTGCTTGCTTCATAGAATTTTTCTAAATGGGTATCAAGAATTTCTGCAGGTGAGGCTCTGCGTAAGTCTTTTTCGACAAAAGCTTTGAGAATGTTGTCTACGAGTTCTTTTTCATTATCCATTCGAAAGCGTGATTTATGTTATTGGTGGCAGCTAACAAAAAAGGCTTGGCGTTGTGGTGGTATTCAGAGTTCCTTCTGCCCACAACTAAAGCCAAATAAAGAACTAAAGTACGAAACATATTCTGCTGCTTAATAGAACTCCTTTAGGCTAAAACCAATGCTAAATAGCCAAATAAAAGCTGATCCTCTGTTCCTTCCGCCACCATAACGCCAAACCAATTGTTAGCGGCAAGCTTGGTTTCCACAAAATGTAAAATATAGCTTAGAAGTTGCAAATTCTCTTTCGTCAAATTTCGTCATCCAAACTGTTATCAACAAGCATGTCAATCATTCGTTTAATAATCGGCATGTCAATTGACAAATCCTCTTTCCATTGGCTTTTATGAGTAGAAAGTTGAGACCTTCTTTTAATTGATGTAATATTCTTCATGTCCGTTAACGTTTTGTCCAACTCCCGAGGTTGTTTTCCATCATCTTTGGGTGAATGTTTAGCAACTTCCCAATATAAACTGTCTATTTCATCCGCTAAAGATATTATACCATTATCTGAAAGGCTCGGCAAATCTCTTAGTCGGTCGTGTAAATAGTCGTATCGGTAGAGTAGTTTTTCTTTTAGTTTCATGAAAGAGTTATTAATATTTGCGTAATTAATATTTCGTCGTTGGGTCTCCAAACAATGTTCTAAAAACAAGGGCAAGTATAAAACCCGAAACAAGTGGTATCCAACTCACCGTTAGCAATGCTAATATTCCACCAAGTAGATAAGATAAACCTCCGAAGGTCAAACCAAGTTCTTTAAACTTATATTTTGCCGCTGCTTTTAGAACGTAATAACCCATTATTATAAAAATTAGCCCAAGGATTTGATAAAGTAACTTCATTGTTCTTTTATTTGCTCGGAATTGTTGTGAACATTAAGTAAGCAAATATTGGCGACATCACAAAGCCCAACATGCTTAATATTACTAGAGTTGTCTCGTTTTTCACTAACGTTTTTAATGGCATAAAGATAGGAGCTATTAGAAAAAGAATGATGGGTGTCCACCAAGCAACTTTATAGCCATAATAGATTAAGAACACAAAACCTGTAAGCCAACCTAAAAAAACGAAAATTGACAGCAGCAAATTGAAATTTTTACTCGCTCCCCGAAAATTGTCAAGATGGAGCTGTTGAAAATTAACAAACAAGTACCAAAAACAGAAGTATAGCATATTGATGAAGTTAAACTTACTCATATTGGCTGTTTGAGTTCAAAAACGTTTAGAAAAGCTTGCCGCTAAAACAATAATTTCCAAAACTATACAAAATCCAAAATATCCTATCACCTGTTTTTAAATAGTTTTCTTACTCGTACAGTTTATTGTTTCTTGCGTTAAATTATGATCCTAACTATTTGTAATGTTGTATAGGTGCACCTGTTCCTTTGTCGGCCAACCTTTCTCCAAAGTTGGGTGACTTTACTGCCGCTTTTTGTGTTCTTTGCCAACGGCATCTACTATATGTTGTGTTTGCAGGGGAAGAACATCTGCAAAGGCAAAAAACTCATAATCCTAAACTCATAACTCTAAACTAAATACCTACCCCTTCCCCTGCACACCAATCAAATAATCAAACAAGCTTGTTTCGGTTGGCAGCTCCAGTTTTTTGCGGAGGCGGTAGCGGCTTATCTCAACCCCACGAACGGATATGTTCATGAGTTGGGCTATTTCTTTGGTTGATAAATTCATACGCAGATAGGCACTTAGCTTTAACTCATTGGGCGTTATGCCGGGATGTTTGGCTTTTAGTTCTACTAAAAAATCACTGTGTACTTTGTCAAAGTGCTTGGAGAAGTTGTCCCATTCCTTATCCATATTATCATCTTCGCTCAATGCCCTGATGAGTTTTTTTAAATCTGCGGATGCTGTTGTGTTATCAAGCCCTTTCATGATGCCGGTCAATTCTCCTTTTATCTTGGCAAGCAGCTCTCCCTTTTTTACCAAATGCATGGCAGATGATGCCAGTTCAGAATTTTTGAAATTGAGGTCAGCTTCCAGCTTTTCATTTTTTAAATTTACCAGTTCATTTTCAGCTTTGCTGATTTCTAAGTCATGTATATAATGTAGCCGTTTTTGCTCTGCTTCATGGCGTATTTGTTGGTTCCGAAATTTCTTTTTCTGTAGCCGGTACAAAAAATTTGCTGCTGATAACAGTAACACCAAATAAAGCAACTTAGCCCAAATGGTGAGGTACCATGGCGGCAACATTTTAAAAGAGTAAGTGGCTACCGCAGATTCGTTGCCAAGGTTGTTGCGCACCTTTACTTCAAAAGATAAATTGCCTGCGGGCAGATTGGTATATTCTTTTTCGGTACGTGTGGTCCATTCTGACCAGTTATCATCAAACCCTTTTAGCCGGTAGCTGTATTCAAGATTAGATTGCAATCCAAAGATGGGTGAAGAGTATTCAAACCGTATGCTTTTCCAACTGTTGGCTACTTTTTGTATTTGTTCAGCATCCTGTATTTGTTGTTCGTTTATGTCCTTGAAATATCCTCCGAACAACAAACTGTCAGTTGAGCTTATAATTCTTACAGCTCTTATCTGTACGGCCAAATCCGTTTTGTTTTGTTTATACTTTTGATAATTAAGGTGTAAGAAGCCACGTTCACTTCCAAGTAATAGATTGTTTTCATTTACAGGATATATAAACTCAAAACCGCTCAACATTTTATTTTGAAGTTCTGGTAAATAAATGATTGCAGGCACTTTGCCAGAAAAGTCAATAACGCCGAGTGTTTTCTCATGAATGAACCAGATATTGCCGGTCAAATCCTCTTTAAGATAGCGGATACTTTGATTGCCCAATAGTTTGTAATAGTATTCTGATGGTTCAAAACTGTCTTTCTCTGAATTGTAGTTGTAAATACCTTTTTCGGTAGCAACTACTACTTCCCCTTTTATTTTATAAACATGATTGTTGAGTGCAGAAGGAAGTCCGTTTTTATCAGAATATTGATGCGTTTTATAAGTTGCATCAGCATTTTTTACAATTTTGTAAACGCCATGATAAGGGTGCGAAACCCAAATGTTTTCTTGTTTGTCAATAGCAACAAATCGTGACGACTCGGTTAAGACTGGTATTTGTCCCGTTTCTTTAAAATTTTCATTTTCATAATCAAAAAGAAAGAGTCCTTTATAATTGCCCCCAACAATTTGTGGTGATGGATGGCTTGATGAAAGTGGTACAAAATTCCAAAATCCAATATTATTAGAAATTGATTTTGCTTCATTGTTTTCAATGACAAATGCACCTTCATGATGACTAAGTAATAGCTTTTTGTTTATTTCGGTTAAACCCCAGGTTTGCCCATTTGTATTGCTGACCTTAGAAAAATTGCCTTTGCTAAAACTTAAGTCATTTAATTGACTCAGCGAAACGCTGTATAAACCATTAGAAGTACCGGCAAATAGTAAATTATTATATACAATGGCAGTATAGCCCGATCCATCTTGTAGTAAAGGGTTAATACTTTTTATAGAACTGTTATAGGCTATCAGGTCTATTCCGTTATCAAGACCTAACCATAAGTTACTACTATTGTCAAGAAAAATTGAAAGGATATTATTGTTTTGTAAGCCTTCTTTTTTAGAAAATGTCTGAATTACAGCGCCTTTGGTGTCAATGATGTAGCACCCACCATTGTTGGTAGCCAAAGCTATCCATGAATTATTAATTTTTGTAGCTGCATAAATTCTTTCATTTGAAAAAATTTGGTTGTTCGATGATTCAACTTTATTGAGCCCCGATTTAGAATAAATATAAATTCCGTTTTTTAAACTAGTAATAAGCAAACTATCTGTTGAGATGGCTAAAATGGCAGTTACAGGATCATTGGTCGCAAGGGTATTTTTCAACTGTACGGGCTCCCAACCATTATTTTCAAAAACCATTAAGCCGGTTTTATAGTCATGGGCATACAAGTTGCCGTTGCATTCACCTAAATATGACCATTCCTTTGTAGCTTTAAATGATTCAAAAGCATTATTGGAAAGTTTGAAAATTTTGGTGGCAGATCTGAAAAATACAGCATTTTTTATGGCAACAATATCCCATACGTCACCAAAAGACTTATCTTTTAGTGGTATTAAATCTGTCAGTGAGTGATAACATAGTCTACCATTTTGCGAAGGAGAAAAATATCCGATCTCATCCTGACCCCCTACGTATATAGTGTTGTTATTACCAATTTTTACAGATCTGACAATAGTTTTATTAGGTAGTGGATAATTGTTCCAGTATTTACCATCAAAACTTAAAAGGCCTTCGTTGTTTGCAATGTAAACAATGCCATTTTTATCTTGGGTAATGTCCCAACTTTGCAATCCACCATGATAATCCTGCTTAGAATAATTGATTATATCAGGTAAACCAATTGTATTTTGACAATTGCCAAAAAATGGAAACGAAAGAATTGACAAAATATATATTATGTATCGCTGCATTTACAATTGTTACGGAAAGATAGGGATGAAGTAGTAAATCTTTGTTCAAATTTACATATTTGACGTATTTTATTTTACTGATGTAGTATTGATGTAGCAATCTTTTTGTTGACCTGATGTAATAGTATTAGCTTTACTATCTATCCCTAAAAACCAATTTTCTTAAAAAAAACGATTTTACAATTAAAGCCATTTGGTAAATTTTCGCTAAGAGTTGTATCGTAAATTATTAATACAAAAACAAAAACGATGCAAAAACATTTATTACTTGCTTTTCTTTTCAGCATTTCATTTTTCTTACAATCAAGGGCACAACCTACTGTCGCTGCACCTAACCCACCCACAAGAAACGCTGTAGATGTAAAATCCCTTTTTAGTGGTGCTTACACCAATATTCCAGGAACCGATTGGTTTCCAAATTGGGGGCAAACTACCGTGGTTACAGATACCACAATTGCGGGTAATACAACAAAAAAATACACAAATCTTAATTATCAGGGTGTACAGTTTGCAAGTGCGGTCAATGTAACGGCCATGGGATATTTGCATTTGGACATTTGGACTACTAATTGTGCTTCGTTTGATGTTTATTTGATAAATACCACACCTGCTACTGTAGAACAAAAAGTAACTCTTGCACCAACTTTTGCCGGATGGAACAGTTTTGATATTGCACTTTCGCAGTATAATTCCATTGCCCTTGCTTCGGTGGAGCAATTTAAATTTGTTGGCACAACAGGCAGTACAATTTACCTGGATAATGTATATTTTTATAAAATAGCTGGTAAACCTCCTGTTGTAAGTATAACGTCACCTGCAAATAACTCTTCATATGTTTCTCCTGCTACCATAAACATAACCGCAACAGCCTCAGACAGTGATGGAACAGTTAAAAGAGTTGCTTTTTACAAAGACGCAAATTTGTTAGGAGTAGATTCAACATCGCCTTATGCTTTTACATGGAACAATGCAACAGGCGGTAATTATGCATTAACTGCCCGGGCTACAGACAATGTAGGATTAATTACTACATCTGCTGCGGTTAATGTAGTAGTTACAGGTTCTAATGGAGATGGGTATTGTGCTACTGCAACCAATCTGGACTATAAATATAAGGCAACCTCAACAGCAGGTGTTGTTACTTTTACATTTCATCCTTTAACACCTATTCTTGGGTGCACCTATTCACTTATTTACCTTAGAATTGGCTTAACGGGTGGATATTCAGGATATGCAATGTCGGCGGTAGGTACAGATTTTATTTATACTACAGCTATTGCTGATAGTACCCCTGTAAGTATTTACTTTACTTACATGGTTCCATCGGGCGGAGAGAGAAATTCAAGTGCAAACCCACACGATTATAAAGCAGGTGCCAATTGTACAGGACTTACCGGAATACCAACTGTAAACATAACTGCACCTTTAAACAATGCAGTTTTTACTGAACCCGCTACAATTTTAATTAAAGCAAATGCTACCGATAATAATGGTACAGTAAGCAGAGTAGATTTTACAAGTGGATCTACTCTAATTGGGTCCGATGCAAGCAATCCATATACCTATAACTGGACAAATGTACCTGCGGGTAATTACACACTTGCTGCTAAGGTTACAGACAATGATTCTATTTCTACCTTATCAACGGTTGTTAAAGTGATTGTGAATATTAATAATTCTATGGGCTTTTGCGGAACAATTGCAAATGGCGACTATAGCTACAGAGCAGAATATGTAAACGGCAATATTGTTATTATTTTTCATCCACTTTCACCAATATTTGGTTCTGCATATGCCTTTGTCTATCTTAGAGAAGGATTAACAGGACCGTATCCTGGTTATGCTATGACTGCAATTGGTTCAGACTTTAGATATACAAAGCCTGTTGCTATTGGCACCCCAACAAGCATTTACTTTACATACAGTGTACCATCAGGTGGTGAGCGCACATCTTTGGCCACTCCTCATAGTTATGTAGTAGGTACAAGTTGCCTGTCAGGGCTACCGGTAACATTAACTGAATTTACTGGTTCACTTAACAATAAAGGTGTGCTTTTAAAGTGGTCAACACTATCTGAAATTAATAATGATTATTTTTTGGTTGAAAAAAGCAGTGATGCACTTACCTATAAGTCATTATCAAAAGTAAAAGGAAATGATCATATGTCTGGTAAACGAGATTATCTTGTATTAGATAATTCACCACTTATAGGAGCAAATTATTATCGTTTATCACAGTTTGATAAGGACGGAAAAATTACCATGTTTGGGGTGGTCAAAATAAATTTCATTTCGAGTAATACTGGATTGATTGTTTTCCCTAATCCGATTAATAATGCAGAAATAAATATTATTTTTAATGAAATTAATGCGCAAAAGAAAAATATCACATTAATGGATATGTCAGGAAGGATTATTCTAAAGGGTGTATTTATACAACAGGGAAATCAATTAAGAATACCTCTCAATGTAAAAACTGAAAGGGGATTGTATATTTTACAAATTGAAGGTTTTGCTCCTGTCAAAATTGTAGTGAACTAATATCCGGTTTAGGTGTTTTCCTTCGAATAGCCTTGTTCTTGATTTTTCAATTTGTAACAAAATAGCCATAATCGATAAATATAGGTGAGCAAGTATTATTTATTGATATTTAATGAGTTAGGAAGTAATTAAATAATTGTTTTTATTGATGTAGTTTTGATGTAATAGATATTGCCTGATAAATTAATCAATAGATGATTGTTGTTGTAATATTGTGTTTAATAATTTTGTAAAAATAAATGCCTTTATTTTTTGCGAATAATTTGTTGGTTAATTAATGATTTCGATTGAAATTTAAACTTTAAATAAAACTTCCATTATGAAAAAATGTTACTCTTTATTGCTTTCAATGACATTGCTGTCATTTGTTGCTATAGCACAACCACCAACAGCTGCACCAAACCCTCCGGCACGTGCAACTGCAAATGTTATATCTGTTTACAGCGGAGCTTATACAGAAGTTGCCGGTACTAATTTTAACCCGGGTTGGGGACAAAGTACAGTTGCTACAGAAATAACCGTTGCAGGAAATGCAACAAGAAGTTATACATCTATGAATTATCAGGGTGTTGAATTTGCAGCCCCAATCGATGTATCTAATATGGATACACTTCATTTTGATATTTGGACCGCCAATTGCACAGCTTTTGAATTTTTCTTAATTAATACTACACCAAGTACTGTTGAGCAGGCGGCAGCTGTTACACCAACAGCTTCAGGTTGGAAGAGTGTAAATATTCCTTTGTCTCAATTTAATAATGTTGCCTTGCACAATATATTGCAACTCAAATTTGTGGCTACCCCTTTTGGAACAAGTAATGTTTATTTAGACAATATTTATTTCTATAAAAACATTAAGACACCTACGATCACTGGATTATCAGTTCCATCAAAAAATTTAGGTTCGGCTCCTTTTACTATTACTGCACCAACCAGTACTAGTACAGGTGCATTTACCTATACAAGCAGTAATCCTGCCGTTGCTACTATAAGTGGTAATATGGTTACAGTTGTAGGTGTAGGTTATACTTACATAACTTCTAAGCAGGCGGCAGCAGGTATTTACGGAGTAGGAAGTAAGTCAACTACGTTTGTAGTAAATACAGGCTTGCCTTCCACCCCAACAGTTGCGGCACCTACACCAACCAGAGCGGCAGCTAATGTTATTTCTCTTTTCAGCAATGCTTATACAAATCGCACCGTTGATACATGGTCTGCAAGTTGGGATGTGGCAGATAGTTCAACCGTAAAAATTGCGGGTAATGATACCAAGAAATATACTAACCTGACCTATGCAGGTGTAGAATTTATTTCAAGTCAAATTAATGCCACTACCATGGAATATTATCATGTAGATATATGGACACCAAATGCCACAAGTTTTCATGTTAAGCTGGTAGATTTCGGACCAAATGGTACATTCGGTGGTGGAGATGATAAGGAACATGAATTTACCTGTACACCTCCTGCTTTCAGTACATGGGTAAGTTATGATATACCATTAAGTGATTTTACTGGTCTAACAACCAAAGCACATCTTGCACAGATGTTGTTTATTACTTCAGCAGGAAGTACGCTATATGTTGACAATGTATACTTCTACAAAAATATAGTTGCTCCTGTGAAGTTGTCGGAATTCAAGGGGGTTAGATCTGGAAATACCGTGATGCTTAATTGGAAAACTGCAACCGAAAGCAACAATAAAGGTTTCTTTGTTGAGCGTAGCTTAAATGGTACTGAATGGACTAGTATTCAGTTTGTAAAAGGAAATGGTACAACTGCTAATACCAGTGAATATGTAGCTGTTGACAAAGCCCCATTGAAGGGTACAAACTTATATCGCCTCAATCAGGTAGATATGGACAACAAGCGTAATTATTCTCAAACAGTTGCAGTTAAATTTGGTGAATCAAATGGCCTTGGATTTTCGTATTATCCAAATCCTGCAAAAAGCAATCTAAGGGTAAATATTGAATCTATTGAAAATGCTGTTGCAAGCTTAAACCTTGTAAATGCTGATGGAAAAATGCTTAAGTCATTGTCGCTTTCCAAAATGCAATCAAACAGTACTGTTAACATGGATATTGCCAGTTTGGCTCCCGGTGTTTATTACCTGCAGTTAAGAGATGGAATTAATATCAAGACAAGTAAAGTAGGGATTCATTAACCGAAGAAATATTATACAAGGGGGGCTGCATTTTTGTAGCCTCCTATTTTTAAAAGTTTATTTTTTTGGATGCATTTGCATCAAGCACACACTCGTAATTTATGTTTTAAATACAGGGTCAAAGCCTATTGTAAATTTTGTTCTATTATTTATTTTATTAAAAGAAATGCCTTATGAAATTTAAAACTACTTTGCTCTGTCTAAGTATTTTTTTAGGGAGTTTATTGTCTAGTACGTTCGGTCAAAATGTAACTGTTACCGGAACTGTAAAAAGCAAAACTTCACAGGAACCCTTAATTGGAGCAACAGTAAATGTAAAGGGCTCTAAATCCTCTACTTTCACCAATGAAAAAGGAATGTTTACTATTTCGGCTCCCGAAGGTGCTACCATAGTTGTTACTTATGTTGGCTTTAACAATATGCAACAAAAGGTTACCAAAAATGGTGAATTGAATTTTGTGTTGGAAGAAGCACCTGTCAACAATCTTAATGAAGTGGTTGTTGTAGGGTATGGAACGCAGAAGGCTACCAAAGTATCAGGGGCAATTTCTACAGTAAAAAGTGCGGATATAGAAAAGCTGAAACCTGTACGTATGGAAGAAGCCCTTCAGGGTAGAGCGGCAGGAGTGACTGTGATACAAAATGGATCACCTGGTTCTAATCCAACTATTCTAATAAGGGGTATACCTTCCTATTCAGGTAACGGACCACTTATTGTTATAGATGGTTCACAACAATCTCAGGCTGATTTAAATTCATTGAATCCGGCAGATATTGAAAGTATCAACATATTAAAAGACGCTGCCACAGCAGCAATATATGGTGTTAGCGGTGGTAATGGGGTAATAGTTGTTACAACAAAAACTGGTCGCAAGAATCAAAAAACTGAAATTACTTTAAATAGCGTGTATGGCATACAAGAGGTGCTCAGTACTATACCCGTTCTTAATGCAACCGAATATGGAGCAATAATAAACGAAGGTAGCGTAGCATCTGGTGGCAATATCATATTTAGTGATCTTACAAAACTTGGAGTAGGTACAGATTGGCAAAAAGAAATTTTTAAGAGAGCCCCATTACAATCTCATAGTATAAGTGCTAAGGGTGGTAGCGATAAAATGTCTTATTTTTTAGCTGCAGGATATCTTAGCCAGGGAGGTATTGTAGGTGGTTATGATAAATCCAGATTTAATAGATTAAACTTTACCTCAAATCTAACATTCGATCTTACTTCTAAGTTAAAATTCTTATTGAATACTACTTATTTAAATTTAAACAGTGTTGGTGTTCAGGAAAACTCTTTTAATAGTATTATTGGTAGTGCTCTTAACTACGATCCTACTGTACCTGTATTAAATAATGTACCCAACACAGTAGGAAAATATGGCTTTAGTCGCTTATTATTGTCTGAAGTATTCAATCCTCTTACTAAGTTAGAGAACACGTATAACAAGAATATCGGAAACAAATTATATGGCAAATTTGAATTACAGTACCAAGTCATAAAAAATCTGAAATTAAGCAGCCGCTTAGGTTATACAACCTTTAATGGTAATGCAAAGAACTTTAATCCACTTGTATTCTGGGGCCTAAACAATGTAGATAACTCAATGAATGCCGATGGTTCTACTGTAAGTGGTAAACATAACAGTGTAGCGCATGATAAAGCTACTTATAATCAAATGACATTTGAAACTTTTGGTAATTATGATTATGAAATAGGCAATCATAATATTGAAACAACAGTTGGGTTTTCTTTGAATAAAGTATCGGGAAACACTGCCGGTGCAAGCAGACAGGATGTACCTTTTAATTCATGGAACTTTGCTGATTATACAGCCGCTACAGGTAATAATACGGCTACAAATTCAGAAGCAATAAAGGGATATTATTATGAGTATTTTAAAAGAAACCTATCTTATTTTGGAAGAGTAAATTACGATTTCAGGGAGAGATATTTGGCTTCATTTACAATAAGAAGAGACGGTTCTACAGCTTTTGGTAAAGCAAATAAATTCGGAACCTTCACATCCGGTTCTTTAGGTTGGGTGGTGAGCAAAGAAAATTTCTTTGAGTCTAACCTGATTAATTTCTTAAAAATCAGAGGAAGCTATGGTACATTAGGTAGTGATAATACAAGTCCTCAATATGCAAGAATACAAACAGATTACCTTGCTTCTTTGTATGGATCGGGTAATAGTATAGGTTATACTTTTGGAAACAACTTTGTATCAGGTTCTTCTTTGGGGTCTCAGGCTAACGACAAGTTAAGGTGGGAGAGACAGCTACAGGCAAATATAGGTTTTGAGATGACCCTTCTTAAAAATAAGATCTCTATAACTGCTGATTATTATCAGAAAAATGTGAATGGACTATTGTTTGTTCCTTCAGCGTCATTATATGTTGGAGCTATTCCAACTCCATCTGCCAACATTGGTTCTACAAAAACAAATGGTATTGATTTAAGCCTTACCTACACAGAAAAAATTACCCGCAATTTAAAAATCAATACATCTTTTAATTTTACCACTGTTAAAAATTTAGTTACAGCTACAAACGAAGACGGTTCGGCCTGGATTTTCGGAGGTTATTATTTCAATGGACAATCACAAAGTGTAACAGTTTTTGCAAAAGGATATACTCCAGCATTTTACTACGGATATAAAACTGATGGATTATTTCAAACTGCAGCAGAAATTGCTAAAAGCCCAAGACAAGACGGTGCTCAGCCCGGTGATATTAAGTTTGTTGACATTAACGGGGATGGAAAAATTGATGCTGGTGACAGAACACAAATAGGTAATCCCTTCCCTAAATTTACACTGGGTTGGAATTTGAACCTTGAATACAAAAACTTCGATTTTACTGCATTTACTTATGCATCTGTCGGAAATGATTTATACAGAGCGTATGAAAGAAATGCAAACTATACCAATAAGTTTCAGGATGTATTAGATAGATGGACAGGGCCTAACAGTACCAACGATGCAAGAAACCCAAGATATTCATTTACTGATCCTAACAATAATAGTCGTGTATCTGACAGATTTGTAGAAGATGGATCTTTTGTTAAGATTAAAAATATGGTATTGGGATATAACTTACCATTTAAAGGCGTAAAGAAAATATTTAACACTGTAAGAATTTATACTCAGATTAAAAACGCATTTGTATTTACTAAGTACTCGGGTTACGATCCTGAAGTTAATGGGTTTGGTTTGTTAGATACCGGAGTAGACCGCGGTTCCTATCCACAGGCTAGAACTTATAGTTTCGGACTCGACATAAAATTTTAATACTTCAAGAAAATATATATAATGAAGACTATAAAAATATTAAGTATTGTTTTGATAATATCAATACTACCCTCATGTTCAAAATGGGTTGATTTTGATCCTAAGAAAGTATACCAAATCACTGATTTGGAATATCTTAAATCTGAAAGTGATTACCGTTCATTGGCCGTTGGGGTATACTCGCCTTTGCAATGGTTAAATCAAATGGTACCTGTAGGCGATATGGTTACAGACAACTCTGTATCGGGTGGCGAAAGTGCATCTGATGTACCATCATTGCAACAAATAGATGATTTTACATATTATCCCATTAATTCTACCTTGTCTGATTTGTGGCAATCGGCTTACGAAGGGGTAAACCGTGCAAATTATATGACGCAGTATAAGAATACTAATCCTTCTGGGCAGGTAATAGATTTTGCAGGTAAAGAGTCTTTGTATGGAGAAATGTATTTCTTAAGAGCTTACTATTATTTTTCTCTTGTTAAAATGTTTGGAGATGTTCCATTATTTACAGATAGAAGACTCACTCTTACAGATACCAAAACACTTACACGATCACCCAAAGCTGATGTGTATAAGCAAATGGAAATTGATCTTACTAATGCAATTTCAGTATTGCCAGCATTTCAAAATGAAAAAGGACGGATAACAAGGTATGCAGCACAAGCTTTATTGGGTAAGGTTTATTTATACCAAAAGAAATATGATGCAGCAGCTACAGTATTGGAAAAGGTAATAACTACTAATGCATTTAGCCTTGTACCGGATTTTGGATCTATCTTTTTACCAGGTGGCGAGAATGGCCCTGAATCAGTGTTTGAAATTCAGTACACCAATAGTACTGCAACTTATGATTGGGGACATGTAACACGTGGACAAGGTAATTACTCAGTACAGCAGTGTGGTATTAGAGGTCTTAGCGGATCAAATGCCATGCCTTATGCACCGGGATGGAGTACCAACCTTCCAACACAAAATCTTTCGTCAGCATATACTGCCGGTGACAAGAGAAAAGATGTAACGGTGTTGGATATTGCAGCATATGCAGCAGCCAATCCTACATACAATGTCGCTTATCAGGAAGCACCTTACAAGAATACAGGTTTATATAATCAAAAATATTTGCCACGGAAGGGAGAAACATCAGGACAGATAGAATTAAACTATTCAAACAACTTTAGGACTATCCGTTATGCCGATGTATTGTTAATGGCTGCAGAGGCAAATAACAAAGCTACTGCCGCAAATGATACAAAAGCAAAAACCTATTTAAACCTTGTAAGACGCAGGGCATTTGGCGATCAACTACATGACGTAACTGCAACAGGAACTACTTTGTATGATGCAATACTAAACGAACGCAGATTGGAATTTGCTATGGAAGGCGAACGTTTCTTTGATTTGGTAAGAACAGGAAAGGCAGCTAGTGTATTAGGCCCTCTTGGCTTTGTTACGGGTAAGCATGAATTATTTCCTATTCCTCAAACAGAAATAGAGGTTTCTAATCTTACTCAAAACGCCGGGTATTAGTTTTTGAACAGTTGAAATTCAAAGAAAATTTAAAATAAAGTAATTATGATCAACATTAAAAATACATTTTTCACCATGCTAATCCTTTTGGTCATTACAGGATGTAGCAAAGTGGCCAATGACGATATATCGTTTCTGCAAACCGGCACCACACCTACAGACGGTGCGTTGGGTATTGCAGTATCAAACGATAACTCGGGGCTTGTAACCATTACCCCAACTGGAACAGGTGTTGCAACTTTTGATGTTTTTTTTGGTGATGGCACCACTACACCAGCTTTAGCTCAACCCGGTAAGAGTGTGATGCACAAGTACGCTGAAGGTTCCTACACTGTAAAAGTTGTTGCTAAGAGTCCTAATGGCACCTCATCAAGTGTATCCAAACAGTTTTCAATAACATACAGAACACCTGAAAATGTTGTATTAAACGCTGCTGTAATTGGACATGAATTAACAGTAACCGCTACTGCAAAATATGCTGGTGGTGGTTTTAAAATATATTTTGGAGACGTGGCAAATGAAGTGCCTACCCTTATGGGACTAAATGATACATTAAAACATGTATATACCAATGTTGGTACTTACACTATTAAAGCAATAGCATTAAGTGGTGGTGCAGCCACTACTCCATCTGCCCCTCAAACTATAACTGTTGTAGACCTGCTAACCTTTCCTATAACTTATGAATCAGCTACGCTTGATTATTCGTTTATAGATTTTGCTGGCGGAAGCACTAGTGTTATTACAAATCCTCACAAGAATGGTATTAACACCAGTAATAAAGTTTGTCAAATGGTAAAATATGCGGGACAGGTATATGGTGGTTGTATTAAAAAATTAGGTGATCCAATTGACTTTACAACAAAAAAGACTTTCAAAATAAAAGTGTACTCTCCAAGAGTTGGTGCTAAGATGCTTTTTAAGGTGGAGGACAAAAATAATTCAGGTATTTCTTACGAGCAGGAAGTTGTTTCAACTGTAGCAAATGCCTGGGAGGAGTTAACTTTTGATTATAACGGTATCAATACTTCAAATAGTTATCACAACATAGTTATCATTTTTGACAATGGAACAATGGGTGACGGATCTGCTAATTTTACTTTCTTATTTGATGACATTACACTAAATTAATTTGAAAAAATAACTATTATGAATAATAAAATAAAGTCAGTTCTCTTTATTTTCTTTGCAATACTTATTGGTTTTACCAGTTGCAAAAAAGAGGATAAGACATTTGGAGAACTTATTTCTCCTTCCAAGCCTGTTATTGAAGTACAAGTGGTGGGCAAAACAGTAGCAAATCCAGACGGCGATGGTACAGGAAGAGTGAAAGTTTCAGTTACATCTGCAAATGCTATTAATTACAAATTTGATTTTGGCGATGGCAGTACACCTGTTACGGGTACTTTAAATTCAACAGAACATATCTACTCTCACCTAGGTTCAAAAACAGTAACTATTTCAGTTATAGCAAGTGGTAAAGCAGGTATCGCAAGCACAGGCAATGTAACTTTTTCAATCAGAAAAGATTATGTACC
Organism: Segetibacter sp.; assembly: GCA_043736115.1. Lineage (GTDB taxonomy): Bacteria > Bacteroidota > Bacteroidia > Chitinophagales > Chitinophagaceae > Segetibacter. The sequence goes on from JAYTDC010000149.1 coordinate 29,657, forward strand.
TACTGCTGAACTTGTAACAATGCTTACCAATGATGCAACTAAAACATGGATGGTAGATTCTGCACAGGCAGGAAATATAGGTGTTGGTCCAGCCACAAGCAGAACCCCGGAGTGGTACACTGCAGCACCCAATGAAAAAGTAGGATTAGGTTTTTATGATGATGAATACACCTTTAACAAAACAGGAAATATATTTTCACATAAAACAAATAATTCCATATTTGGTAAAAAAGAATTTCTTACAGATTTTGATCCAAGCCTTACCGGTAGCGGAGATTTTACATTGACCGGAACACCAGCAGCAAATTACACAGAACAATATGCTTATGATGGGGTAGGTAGTGCAGAGTATATTATTTTTACTATGAAAGGCCATATGGGACTTTATGTAGGCACACACAAATACGAAGTACTTACAAAGACTGCAACTCAAATGTGGCTTAGATGTATTGGCAATGATGGTAACGCATGGTATGTAAAAATTAAAGCCAAATAAATTATTTATGACTAAGATATTATTCGCATTAGGGTTGTTTATTTCTTCTTGTGCCTCCAAGAGTTTGACAGTAAACACGGAAGCTCCTTCTAATTTAAGTGTTACATCAAATGTAAGTACTGACAATAGTGGCAATGTTGTATTTAAAGCTACGGCTACTAATGCAACTACTTATGATTTTGATTTTGGTGATGGAACTTTTCAAACAGTAGCAACAGGTGAGGTAACATACAAATACACAGCATCAGGTACTTTTAATGTAAATGTTATTGCAAAAAACTCAAGTGGTAAAACTATTTCAAAATCTATAGATATTACCGTAGCTGTAACGCAATCCCTTTTGTGGTCTGATGAATTTAATAATTCAGGTTCACCTGACCCAAGTAAATGGGGCTACGACATTGGAACCGGTAGTGGGGGATGGGGTAATAACGAATTAGAGTATTATACTAATCGTACAGACAATGCCGAAGTTTCTGGTGGAGTGCTTAAGATAAAAGCCAAAAAAGAAAATTTTAACGGAAGCCCTTATACTTCTGCCCGTTTAATTTCAAAAGATAAATTTGATTTCAAGTATGGTAAAATAGAATTTAGTGCCAAACTGCCTGCCGGACTTGGTACATGGCCTGCACTATGGATGTTGGGCAGCAATATCTCTGCAGTAGGTTGGCCTGCCTGTGGCGAAATAGATGTTATGGAACATCGTGGTATGGAATTAAATAAAATTTTCGGAACGGTGCATCACCCCGGCCACTCTGGAGGCAATGCTGATGGTGGCACTAAAATTATTTCAGGCGCTACTACAGGGTTTAATAAATATTCTTGCGAATGGACTGCATCTTCAGTCAAATTTTACATAAATGATCAGGTTTATTACACGTTTCCTAATAATAGTAGTGTGCCATTTAACCACAACTTTTTTATTATTATGAATGTGGCCATTGGAGGCAATTTTGCAGGTGCCGTTGATCCGGCATTAACAAGTGCAATCATGGAGGTTGATTATGTAAGAGTTTATCGTTGAGCAAACATTACTTAGTTTTCATGTTTGGTTTTTTCATAATTGTAAGTTTGAGAAGGTCTGCCAATTGGCAGACCTTTTTGTTGAATATTGCAAAATAAGGCCGTGCAGAATAACTTCTGTACGGCCTGTTTAGGACATCAGGATGCTGACTAAAGCCTTATTTTAATTTTACAGCTTTCAAAGTTTTTATTTCATTGCCTTGTCTTACTTCCACCATGTATATGCCTGGTGCAAAATTTCCCCAGAAAAAAAATGGATATTCTCAATCCTCCTTTACCAATCATTTATTCAAATTGGGTTCTCACACTGCCATTATTATCATTCACTCATTAATATAGTAATTTGGTATGGAATAGGTATATTAGTTTATAATCTTTAAGTGTATGATCAGGGCATTGCTGGTAGATGATGAAGAAAATAATTTAAGCAACTTAGAATTTATACTGACCCATGATTGCAGCGATATTGCTGTAACAGGAAAATGCCTGAATGCTTCCGAAGCAAGAAATTTTTTGCAGCACAACCAGGTGGATGTTATTTTTTTGGACATCAACATGCCCGGTGAAACAGGCTTTCAGTTTTTGCAAAGCCTTTCTACTTACAATTTCAAAGTAATTTTTGTAACTGCGCACAACGAGTATTCTCTACAGGCCATTAAAGCTAGTGCATTGGATTATATTTTGAAGCCGGTAAACATTGGTGATATTCAACAAGCAGTTGAGAAGCTGAAACTGGTAATGAAAAGTCAGCAAGCTGAAGCATTAAGTAAAGAATTGTTGATGAATTTTTTGCAATTGGCCAATCACAATGCAATGCCCCACCGGATAGCATTGCCCCAACTCGGTAGCATTACCTACCTGGATGTAAATGAAATTTCATCATTACAGGCCGATGGAAATTATACCATTATACACAAACGGGATATGCACAAGATGGTTATTACAAAAACATTAAAAGATTTTGAAGAAATTCTGGATCAAAACCATTTTGTAAGAATTCACAAATCGTATATAGTAAACCTACATGAAGTAAAGGAATACAGCACAATGGATGGTGGAGTTGTGAAAATGTTTGACGGCAATGAGTGGAGTATCAGCCGCAGGCAGTTGGAATTATTTCTTTCTAAAATGAAACATTCGAGCATTTCTTTTAAGAAAGCACCATAGCTTTAATCTATAATGTGCAGACTACTATTCATATTGCTACTATTGCTCTGCACCCCATCATTTTCCTATTCGCAATTTGTTCAAACCAAGGCGTATTCTACTAAAGACGGATTGCCTACTAACCAAGTATATCAGGCTGTTGAGGACAACGAAGGTTCTTTATGGTTAGCGACAAGTGAGGGCGCAGTCAGGTTTGATGGTAAATATTTTCAAACATTTACCAGGCAAAACGGATTAAGCGATAACGATGTACTTGATATCATTAAGGATAAATCTGGCCGGTTATGGACACGCAATTTTTTGAATTCACCCGGGTATTTTGATGGCAGGAAAAATCAATTTATTACACAAAATGAAGACAGTTTGCTCAAAGGTGTCAATAGCAAATCGCTGCTTCATATCTGTACCACCATTGACCAGGAGATCTGTTATATAGGTGATTCCGGAACTTTTATATTCTCTGATGGAAAGAAGTATTCTTACCCAGGCACTTATCCCGACAATGCAAAATCACTCATTAAAAGAATTGACAGTGAATATACTGTAGAAATTGGGCCTCATTCTTTACAAATAAACAAGTTGAACAATAATTACTTTTTTCTAAAAAAGAACAATAAA
>JAYTDC010000150.1:0-71424 GCA_043736115.1 Segetibacter sp.
AAAGTTATTACCAAAAAAATATTTTTTGGGGATAATTTTTACCTAAAAAATGGAAATATTATTATTTAATAGAGTTCAATAAAATTGGCACTATTCTTACATAATAGCTTATATTACGGCAGAAAAAGTTCGGTATTTTCGCTTGTAAAAGGCCTTTCTAATTAGCATAAATCTAATATAAGCAGCGAAGGTTTGAAAATATACGTCTTTTTACAAAAAAATTTCAGCATTTTTGCAAGACACGACAACCAGTTGCATGAAGAATACGCTTTACCAGCATTTTATAAAGATTAAACAGCAGGGCAAAAAATCTCTGGCAGTGTTAATTGACCCCGATAAGGTTGACAGACATAAGATTGAGCAATTGGTTTCAATATCTATAGTAGCTAAAGTTGATTATTTTCTGGTAGGAGGTAGTTTGATTATATCAAGCAATCTAGATGACTGCATACAACAGATTAAAATTTTATGCGATATTCCTGTTATATTATTTCCTGGTAGTCCTGCACAGGTTAGCAAATATGCAGATGCGTTGCTTTATCTTTCTTTGGTTAGCGGCAGAAATGCTGAATTATTAATTGGCCAACACGTGGTTAGTGCCCCTTTTGTGAAAAAAAGCGGTCTTGAAATAATGCCAACGGGTTATATGTTAGTAGATGGTGGTGCCCCAACTACAGTTTCATATATCTCCAATGCAACCCCACTTCCATCAGATAAAAATGAAATAGCCCTCTGCACCGCCATGGCTAGCGAAATGCTTGGTATGAAGCTCATATACATGGATGCGGGCAGCGGTGCCAAAAGACCCATAACAGAAAGTATGATTGAAATGGTATCGACCAATATTGAAGTGCCCCTTATTGTAGGTGGCGGTATAACTGACCCTGAAAAAGCTTACCTGAATTGCAAAGCTGGTGCAGATGTAATTGTAATTGGTAATTCAATAGAAAAAAATCCGGAATTAATTAAGGAAATGGCAACTGCGGTGCATAGTGCTATGGTTACTGTGTAAATGCTAATTTGGGAACACAGATAATTATGATTGTTAGGATTTACACAGATTTTTTGCAAAAAATAATGGTAATGTAAAGTACTTAAAAATCATACTCATCATGACCATCATCAAAATCTTTACCGAAGGAAATCAGAACGCAGATTGTTATGATTGTTAGGATTTACACAGATTTTTTTCAAAAAACTAAAGGACATGTAAGGGATTTAAAAAATCAAACTAATCATAATCATCTTCAAAATCAGCGTTCCAATCTTTACCAAAGGAAATTAGAACGCAGATACTTATGATTGTTAGCATTTACGCAGATTTTTTGCAAAAAAAATATTATACTACACTCATAATTCATAACTCTACACTCATAACTCCTACAAGCTCATCATTTCTTTAAATTTAACCGTTTGTCTACGGCTGACTTCAATCTTTTCTCCACCTTTTAAATCTACCATGAGTCCTCCATTGAAATAGGGTTCAATTTTATCAATACAGCGGGTATTAATAATATGCTTGCGATTGGCACGAAAGAATACTTTTTCATCTAACCTTTCTTCTAAAGAATTGAGCGACTTTAAAATAAGTGGTTTATTGTTTCCGAAAAACACTTTAGCGTAATTGCCAACGCTTTCAAATAAACGGATGTCACCCAATTTAACAAACCAACACCTTTCACCATCCTTTACAAATACCTGATCGTCCTCTCTCAATATACCACCTGCTGTTATACCTTCCCCTTGTTGAGGACTTTTAAGCCTATGTTCATCTGCATGTAGTTTTTGTATTGCATCGTGCAAGCGACGGGCTTCTATAGGCTTTAGTAAATAATCCAATGCATTGACTTCAAAGGCTTTTAAGGCAAACTCATCATATGCAGTTGTAAAAATAACTTTTGGTGCTCTATCCAACTCTTCCAACATATCAAAACCTGTTTTACCCGGCATTTGAATGTCAAGAAAAATAAGATCAGGATTATGTTGTTCAATTTTTTCTAATCCTTCCAAAGCATTAGTAGCTTCATCTATAATTTCAATTTCCGTAAACTCATTAAGCATTTTTTTTAGCTCATTACGGGCTAATCTTTCATCGTCTATAATTATAGTTTTTACTTGCATTTCTTTATTCGTTAATTAGTTAATTGGTTTATTCGTTAATTGGTTTATTCGTTAATTGATTATTTGCTTTTCTAGGGTTGATATACGGGCATTTTAATAACAGCTTCTACCATATCATTTTCTAAACTGTTTCTTATTTCAAAATGAGCTTTTCCCCCGTAAAGCAAAGTCAACCTGCTTAGTGTGCTGCTGATACCAAATCCATCAGGGTTATAATTTCCATTAAGATGACCAGTATTCTTTACAATTAATTCGTGGTGGTCATCTTTAAAATCAGAAGTAATAATGACTACACCGCCAGCAGTTTTCTTGCTAATGCCATGCTTTATTGCATTCTCTACAAGAGTTTGCAACATCATAGGTGGTATTGGCTGACCCAGCGTATCTTCATCTATTTCATAGGCGACATTTAATCTATCCTCAAATCTAATGTGTTCTAAAGCCAGGTAGTCTCTTACAATATCCAACTCTTTTTCAAGTGAAGTGGTTTCCACCTTTTCCACTTGCAAACTGCTTCGTAAAAGATTACTCAACTCGGTTATAGCCTGCCTTGCCCTTACCGGGTTTTCATCTACCAAAGCACGAATACTATTTAATGCATTAAAAATAAAATGTGGGTTTATGTGGCCTTTAATGGTTTTTAACTCAAGCTCCTTTACCAATGCCTGTAGCCTGATTTTATCCAATTGCTCTTGTTGACTTTTTAAGACGTAGTGATAAGTAAAATATATCAGGTTCCAAATTATTAAGAAAAGAAAACTTCCAAAAGTAGCTCTCAACGTAAGATTAAAAAGACTTAACTTCTTTAGCCTTTCAGGCATAAGGTTTAAACCATCTTCAATAACAATACTGGCATAACCGAAGATAAATGAAGCTACCAAAGTAGTGATAAACATGAGTTTAATCTGCTTATCGAGCTTTTGTTGCAACAGACCTGATTTTCTGATATACAGCCGCATAATATGCGTGACAGTAATACCTATCAATACATCAAGAAATAAAACGCTGAAAAAATTGGGTTGCTCCTCTGTATGTAATGTAATGTAAAAAAAAGTATATACAAAAATATATGTACTCCAGCCACCAATCTGACACAACCAATATTTTGACAACTTCATATTCATAGGATATCAAAAGTAAGAAACTTAAAAACAGACAAAATTACTTTGTGATTAATGGTAGATAAGGTGGATTTGCGGCTTAAGCTCAAAAAATGGTACGATATACAACATTATTCAAAAATGAATGTTATATGTTTCTTAGTAGATTATCACTTACTTTATTCCCTTAATTTTACAAAAAATAGCAGAGGATGGAAATTACACCCGGAATACTTCTCAAAATGATAGACAGCCCTGCTGATCTTAAGAAAATAGGCCGTGAACAACTACATCAGGTTTGCGATGAACTGCGCCAATATATTATTGATGTGGTGAGTGTGCATGGCGGTCATTTTGCAGCTAGTTTGGGTGTGGTGGAACTTTCCGTTGCGCTGCATTATATTTACAATACCCCTTACGACCAGTTGGTTTGGGATGTTGGTCACCAGGCTTACGGCCACAAAATTCTCACCGGTCGCCGCGATAATTTTTACACAAATCGCAAGTATCATGGTTTAAGCGGCTTTCCTAAACGCAGCGAAAGCGAATACGATACATTTGGCGTAGGCCACTCTTCCACTTCCATTTCTGCTGCTTTGGGCATGGCGATGGCGGCTAAATACAAAGGCGAAAAACGTAAATCCGTAGCAATAATTGGTGATGGCGCTATGACCGCCGGAATGGCCTTTGAAGCCATGAATCATGCAGGTGTTGCCGATAGCGACATGCTCATTATCCTCAACGATAACTGCATGAGCATTGACCCTAACGTGGGTGCTTTGAAAGAATATTTAACTGACATTACACTTTCACCTACCTACAATAAATTTAAAGACGATGTTTGGAAAGCCTTAGGCAAACTGCCTGTTGGCAAGAGTTTTAGCCGTGCAATGGCGCACAAATTGGCCGATAGCCTTAAGGGAATGGTAAGCAGCAGTTCCAACTTATTCGAAGCTTTAAACCTTCGTTATTTTGGACCAATAGATGGTCACAATATTACCAAATTAGTGGACACTTTAAAGGATCTCAAAGAAATTCCCGGACCCAAGATTTTGCACATTGTAACTGTTAAGGGCAAAGGCTATAGCCTTGCTGAAAAAGACCAAACCAAATGGCATGCACCGGGTTTGTTTGATAAAATAACCGGAGAAATAGTTAAGAAAACATACGATGCCCCACAGCCACCAAAATACCAGGATGTGTTTGGGCTTAGCATAATAGAACTGGCGGAAAAGAACGATAAAATAATGGGTGTTACACCTGCAATGCCGAGTGGTTGCTCTCTCAAATTTATGATGGACAAAATGCCCAACCGCTCTTTTGATGTGGGCATTTGTGAGCAACACGCCGTTACGTTGAGTGCCGGTTTGGCCACACAGGGCATGCGGGTTTTTTGCAACATTTATTCATCGTTTATGCAGCGGTCATTTGATCAGGTAGTGCATGATGTAGCCATTCAAAAGCTGCCTGTTGTCCTGTGCCTTGATCGTGCAGGATTGGTAGGTGAAGATGGCCCTACGCACCACGGTGCTTACGACATACCTTACTTCCGTTGCATTCCAAATATGATTTTGAGTGCGCCGATGAACGAGTCCGAACTGCGCAATCTCATGTACACCGCACAACTTGACAGTACTGAATATCCTTTTGTAATCCGCTACCCACGTGGCGAAGGAGTGTTGGTCAACTGGCAAACACCTTTTGAAGAAGTGACAATTGGCAAAGGTAGAAAGATAAAAGATGGCGAAGATGTTGCCATACTCACTTACGGTCACCCCGGCAATTTTGCCACCGCAGCCATTCGTGAATTGCGGACTGAAGGCATCAACCCGGCGCACTACGATATGCGTTTTGTAAAACCAATTGACGAAGCACTCTTACACGAGGTCTTTGCCAAATACAACAAAGTAATCACAGTAGAAGACGGAACTGTGGTTGGTGGTTTTGGTAGTGCCGTGCTTGAGTTTATGGCAGCCAATCATTACAATGCAGAAGTGCGTATTCTCGGTATTCCTGACCGCATAGTAGAACATGGAAGCCTGAAAGAATTGCATGCCGAATGTGGTTACGATGCCAAATCCATTGCAATTGCAGTAAGAGATATGGTGAAAGATTCGGTCAAATTTTCTTCCATGATTGCAGGATAGCTTTAGGTAACTAGCTTTAGTCGTTTGTTCAGCTTTGGTTGTGTCACTCACTTATACTTTGGGTAACCCTATTCAGCTTTTTACACCTTTTGTTTTTTCACACAAAGGAAACAAAGAAAGCCCTGAGACAAAGATTATTCGTTGTCTCTTTATAATCGTGGTATCGTTGTGTGAAACCAAGTTGTACCAAACAATATTTCACACAAAGGAAAAAAAGAAACCCACGAGACAAAGTTATTCGTTGTCTCTTCTTAATCGTTGTAACGTTGTGTGAAACCTCATTGTGTGAAACAATCTTAAACTTCAAAAATGAAAATTCGCAGTTTCCTCTTGTTCATAATTTGTTCTTCGCTTATATTGATAAATACCAAAGCCACGTCTCAAGACAGACCCGCTATTAATCACATTGCATTATATGTTTTTGATTTAAAAAGGAGTGTAGATTTTTATAAAAACGTTTTGCAGTTTGAAGAAATTCCCGAACCATTTCACGATGGCAAACATGTGTGGCTAAAGATTGGTGAACATGCCCAACTACACTTGATTCAGGGAGCAAAAGAAGTGCTACCCCACGATATCAATTCACACTTTGCTTATACCGTTCCGGCTCTTGACAAGTTCATTGTCCATTTGAACGAAGCAAAAATAAAATACCAAAACTTCAAAGGCGATTCCGACTCTCCGCAAGTAAGACCTGATGGTATTAAACAAGTCTATTTCCAAGATCCCGATAACTATTGGATTGAGGTGAATGATGATAAGTTTTAAAGGTAGAGACTAGGCATTTGTTAATGTCTCCGCCAAGTTTCGAAATCTTGAAGTCAACTAAAACTCACGACTCTCATCTTTATTAATAATAGATAGAGTGCTAGCAATGGAATTTTGAGGCTACTTGAACTATAAATAAAAACTCGACTTTAGGAAATGAAGACCGAATGAGGTCAATACTTTTCTCCTGTTCTTTTAAGCATATATGAAATCTCAACAGGCTTCATATGTTTTATAAAAAATAATCCATCATACATAGAAAACCACTTCAATTTATAATTTCCATCGAAGGTGGGAGAGATTTCTTTTGATTCGAGATAATCCTTAAAATCAATATTTTCATTGCAGTCTAAAAAACAATAATCATACTTTTTACTTAGCAAATATTCTACGCTATTTTTTGAAGGAGAAGCGAATGGACCACCAAATTCGAATACGGTTCCAGGTCTGCCTGATGATCCCTCATAGCGAATAAAAGGAAGTACATAACTTTTGGCTAAAATTTCGCTATCGAGACCCATCATCATATTCCAGAAACCATTGAGCGAATCGAAGCCATAAAATTGTTGTATATCTTTAGTAGCATGAGATGTAGCAATGCTGATTATGACTTTTTTATTTTTGAAAACTTCATTTAATAAGAATGTGAGGTTTTCAGCCATGACTGTATCCCTATAGCTAAAGTATTTCATAAAATAAGTTCCATGAATAGCTTGTATGGTACTATACTTATCGTATGCTTTTTCGCACTCTATAAAGCGTATAAAATATTTGCATGTTAGCCTATCGACAGAGTCCATTTTCGCAACCATCGCTTTCCTAATAAAATTGATAAGTGAATCACCGGCAGCCTGTACCTCGTGAATACTCTTTTTTATTTTATAATCGTCAGCTTCTTTTTTGCTTTCAAACACTACGTTAGAAGAAAAATATTCTTTAAAATCTAAAAATGGCCTTAAGGTTTTCCAATCGTTAAAATCGTAATTTAGTTTTTTTAGGAATAATTTAAGTGTATCACAAAAGTCTTTTTCATATGAAGTGCCTGCATTAATTGCCAATCCTGACAAAACCAGTGGTTGCGAATTAACACATTCATCCAAATATTTTCCTAAATAAATATCATCCTCTCCCCTTGAATCACAAAATCCATATTTAATACATCCCAACACTCCTACACCGCTATCTTTTCGGGTATTAATATTGTTCCATCCTTTAGCAACTTCATACATTCCATATTCTAAAACCAAAGCATCAAAATTTAGGGTATCATGCAAATATTTAATCATTTTTGCCTTGGCAAGAAGGGTTTCGCCGTCCCCATGTTCGTTTTCACCAAGAAAAATATATTGCTTATTTTTTAATACATTTTTTAAAAATGAAAAATTGTATGCACTATCATTAGTAAGGTTTAAATTATTGCAATTTTCAATTTTTAGTAATGTCGAAGTGTCTACCTGTGCAAAGCAGGCAGATACGATGAAAATAGAGATTACTAAAAAAAATAAACTTTTCATAAATAGTTCACATCATTTTAATAAAGGGTTTATCTTTTAACTGAACTTATACGTTGGCGTTTTCACATCATGATAAAACAGAAAAGTCCAATGTTCTTGTTGGCCTTGCTGCCACCACTGCTGCCGTAGTTCCATGCTTTTGCGGCCATCAAAATCGTACTTGGCTACAAATTTACTTTTCATCTGTTGCAGTTGCGGAGCAACATCGCCGCCAAAGAAGATCGTTTCGCCATTTTCCCTGATCCAAAAAACCTGGTGATTGGGTGAATGACCGCCAACAGTTTTGTACTCAATATATCCATCAATTATTCCGGCGTCATCTAATAATACTGTTTTGGAGTTGTTGGTCAGAATACTTATTTCATCTGTCATAAAGCTGGGAAAACCGGTTTCAAAAGCAAAGTCAAGTTCATGCTGCGGAACGTAATAAGAAGCGTTGGGAAATGCCAAAGAATAATGCCCCAATTTGTCTTTGATGCTTACTCCACCTGCATGGTCTTTGTGCAAGTGTGTAAGCAACACTTTTGTAACCTGCATAGGTTCTATACCATTGTTAATAAGATTCTGATGAATTTGCAGCTTGCCATTTACGGAAAATCCGAGCCCTGTATCAAGCAATAAAACATCTTTCTCGGTAACTACAGCAAACGGCTGAACCTCTACTAACAAACTACCCACGGGGCGGTTTTGCAATTCATCTTCCCCCATTGCAAACGGAACAAACACCTTGGTTTTATCTATCGTAAATACGCCTTCGCTTAGTGGGATTATTTTCATTTTTTTGCTATTTCCTTTCGTTGCAAAAGTGAACTAAAAAACTGAAGCTGTTAGCAAAATAAGCAAGCCAAATTTTCAGGATGACAGGAAGTGTTTTATGAAAATGATTTTACTGGTGAGGTTAAGAGTAAAATATGGATATTTATTCGAATTCTACTTCCTGTTTAATTGTGAGTAGTCAGTTATCAGATTTTGCAAATCGGAAATTCGAATGGAGCTGGATATTGAATACCCCTTTTATTTAAAATAAATTTTTGGAGAAAACGGTGAAAAATGCCCAACAGAATTACCCAACAGTACAAGTGAGTGACACAACAATGTTTAATAGTTATTCTTCTGCTGGTTTCAAAAAGAAAAAAAGAAACTACTTATCCAACGCAGTCATTACATGGTGCTTACCCTTGAGCATGAATTTTTTGCTTTGCTCTATGGCATCCATTACTTGCTCCAAAATTACTTCAGAAGGTAGTGTATAATCTATAACCATTGGGGCTTTGAATCGGATAGATAGTAGGGATCCTTTCTTTTTAAATACTAATCCCTTCTTGTTGAATGCTCTCCAAAAGCCATTGATAACAACGGGCACCACAATTGGTTGGTGATGCTTTATAATGTGTGCAGTGCCACGTCTGCCGGGAGCAAACGGCTTGGTAGTGCCCTGCGGAAAAGTGATGACCCAACTATTGCTCAATGCACGGTGTATTTTTCTTGTATCAGAAGGATCGAGGCCACGTCTTACTTCTTTACCTTCGGCACGCCATGTTCGTTTTACAGTGAGGGCACCGCCCAATGCAAATAATTTGCTCAACCAATTACCATTCATGGTTTCGGCCGCGGCAACATAAAAAACATTGGTAAATGGGTTAAGCAAATAATATGGTATGCCTAACTTGTTCTTTTTTCGCCACTTAACGGCACAAAATATGTGTAAGAAGGTTATTACATCGGCAAAGTAGGTTTGGTGGTTGCTTACAAAGAGGACGTTGCCCTTTGGCAAATCTTCCAAATGTTCTGTACCCTCTATTTTTAATTTGTTGATGATGGCTAAGCCGGGGTATGAGACTACCCCAATAATGGCATACAGCACCGATCGGAATAACCTGATATGTTTTAATTTTTCAACTATTGAATTCATATAGCTTATTTGGCAGGCAAAATGAAAATGCAAAATAACGAATGTAAACGCAATGTTAAGAACAAAGGGAATTTATTTTTATTCTGTGTAATATGGCTCGATATTTACTCTTTATAAAAAAACCAAATTATGAAAACAATAATCAGTACCATTTTATTTTTTTGCTTTATGAATATGCAAGTATTTGGCCAACAGGAAACCATTAAACAAAAAACCATAAACGTAAGCGGTATAGCAGAAATGGAAGTAATACCCGATGAAATATATGTGAATGTACAACTACGTGAGTATGACCGTAAAGGTGGCGGAAAAGTAGATTTGGAATCAATAAAAAGTGAGTTTCTAAAATCTGCATTAAGTATTGGACTGAAAGAAAGTGATATAAGTGTACAGAACTATCAGACCTATGACCAAAACTATTGGTGGACCAGAAAAAACAAAAAGAAAAATCCGGACATGAAAGCAGGTATTACTTATGAATTAAAAATGAGCACTACCCGCAAAATGGATGAATTGGTTCAAAAACTGGATGATGAGGCTACTGAAAACTTCTACATATCACGTGTTGATCACAGTAAGTTACAGGAGTTTAAAAAACAACTTAAGATACAGGCTGTTCAGGTGGCACGTGACAAGGCTAACTATCTTGCAGAAGCAATAAATGAAAAAGCAGGTGAGGCGCTTACCATAAATGAGCCAAATGAAGTATCAATTTATCCTCAACCTATGTATGCAAATATGCGGGTTATGGGTATGCAGGCTATGGATGCAGGTGGTGGCGGACAACCTGAAAGCACTCCTAATATTGATTTCAAGAAACTAAAGTTGAAGTTTGAGGTAACTGCAGTGTTTGCATTGAAGTAGTTACTTTTCTCACAAAGAAACAAAGAATACAAAGAGGCAGCATAAGTTGTCTCTTTTTTTGTTTCACACAACCTTTCTAAGAATACAAATGCGCAAAGTTGCGAATCTTTCATTCAATTCTGAATTTGTAATGTTGTATGTGTGAAGGATTATCTTTGCCACCATTAATACAAATGCATGGATTTCAATACGGTTATTTTTGATATGGATGGCTTACTTATAGACAGTGAACCATTGTGGATGGAAGCAGCAACAGAAGTGTTTGCTTACTATGGAAAGAAATTATCAGCAGACGAATATGCGACTACTACGGGTCTCCGCACAAGTGAGTTTGTAAGTTGGTGGCTTAGAGATTATAAATTTGACCAAAGCGAACTTGATAAAGCGGGTGATAAAATTGTGGAATTGGTTATTAAAAAAATTAAGCAGAAAGGAAAACCGATGACCGGTTACGAACATATTTTTGAGTTTTTCTATCGTAAAAATTTTAAAATTGGTTTGGCCACTTCATCACCAATGAGTATCGTAGATGCAGTAACTGAATTGTTAGGTGTAGAGGAGTACATACAGGTAAAAACTTCTGCTGAAAATTTAGCTTATGGCAAGCCACATCCACAGGTTTATTTGGAATGTGCTAAAGCACTTAATGTTTCTCCAATGCAATGTATTTGTTTTGAAGATAGCATAAATGGTATGATAGCAGTAAAAGCAGCAAGAATGAAATGCGTTGTTGTGCCCGCCTATCACCAAATAAAAGATGAACGATGGAGTTTGGCTGATTTGAAAATATCATCACTTAAGAATTTTAGTGAGCTACATATTGGGTTGTTGTAAGTTGAGAGTTATGAATTATGAGTTATGAATTATGAGTTACGAGTTTGGGGTTTCTTTGATTATAAATAGAAGATGCATGGAACAGGATTATTTTGAAAATGAAATTTTTGATAAAATTGATTTTTCCAACCACCCTACAACCAATCTTGAATACGAAAGTTGCACTTTTAATCATTGCAACTTTTCCAATACAGATCTTTCTGGTAGTAGCTTTATTAATTGTAATTTTTCAAGCTGCAATCTAAGTATGGCAACGCTTACAAAAACTGCATTCAGAGATATTGTTTTCCTTAATTGCAAAATGTTGGGTCTTCGTTTTGAAGACTGCAATGCATTTGGGTTGTCTTTTAGTTTTGACAACTGTATTTTGACCCACTCATCGTTTTATGGATGTAAGTTAAAAGCGACATTATTCAAACAATCCAAACTTCAGGAAGTTGATTTTACAAACTGTGATATTAACAGTGCTGTATTTGACAATTGCGAACTTACTGGAGCAACTTTCAGCAATACTTTAATGGAAAAAGCTGATTTTAGAACCTCATTCAACTACTCAATTGATCCGGAGGTCAATCGAATAAATAAAGCAATTTTTTCATTAAATGGATTACGCGGTTTGTTAGACAAATACGATATTGAAATAGATGATATTAGTTAATTATCAGCCTTCTCTAATGATAAATATTGTTTAGTCAGGCATTTCACACAATAAAGGATTAGTGAAAAAGTTCAATAGTCTAGCTCAATAATTAAGACAAATACCTCTTAGTAGAAATAATATTCTCATATAGCCTACAAATAATCAGCACCGATAGTTTTTTTGCCATTTTATAGTGATAAATAGGCCTCAGCATTTCCAGAAAATGATAAAATTTTAAATCAAGATTCTTATACTTTTTACATAATAAAAAGGCTGCCCTTTTGGACAGCCTTGATTGTAGTTTATTGATTTAGTGATTAATTTGTAACGATTAACTTTTGATTTAAGGCTTCGCCATCTATCATAACCTGTACATTATAAGTGCCTGCAGTTAAATGTTGAATATCAATAGTAAGTGCATTTGATCCGTTTACTAATTTACTGATTTTATTCATTATATTTCTTCCTGTCATATCCAATATTCTTATTGCTGCACTTGCATCTTTTGCTGCATTTACTTTCAGTACAAAGAAATTCTTAGCCGGGTTTGGATAGATAGAAAGATTTGTAGTTGCTTTATCGTTTAATTTAAATGCAAGTATATGACTAACCTTGAAATCTGCATTTTTTTCAACCTCTTTTAAACGGTAGTAAACAGTTACATTTCCCAAGCCTGCAACATTATCATCATAAGCATAAGTTATAGTGCTGTTACTATTACCTCTTGCTGTTATCTTTCCAATAGCTGCAAAGTCACGTCCGTTGATGCTTCTTTCTACAACATAATGACTCATGTTACTTTCGTTAGCTACTTTCCAGTTTAGCTTAGCTATTTTAGCAGTAGTCAAACTTCCTTTAAACTCTATGAGACTAAGTGGAAGAATAGTTACATCTCTCCAATCCCTATCAGCAAATGGACATGTACCCGGTGCTTGCTGCGGTAACTGTGCGTTACTACCTGCAGGTATTGGCCCATCGAAATTGCCGTTTGGTCCCATATTGCCATGTGCAACATTATGAGTTAAAGAGTCAACTGCAGTTTTTATGTTGAAAATATCAAATTGATCTATTAATCCGTCCTCATCTGTATCATTATAATTGTTTACAAAGTTGCCATAGATGCCTGAACCTTCATTTACATCTGGTGCACCATCATTATCAGTATCCAAATCTCTGTAATCAGGAATTCCATCATCATCTTTATCAAAAGGAGTAATTCCTGGTGATCTTCTGAAGCAGATATTTTTATCAGTATCATAAGCGTCATCCAAACCATCTCCATCATCATCAATACCAAATGGTTGCACTTCAGAACATGTAGGTTGACCTTCTACATTATCAGTAATACCATCGTTGTCGCTGTCAATATCATATGGATTAGGAAATCCATCATTGTCGTTATCTTTTACAATTATACCTTTTGCCCCAAACCCCCGGAAGTTGTCAGCATCATTATTATTAGATGTATAATTTACAGTTCTAACACCATCTTTATCATCATCGTTTATGCCCATTGTAAGTCCGGTATATCCTGCAGCATATGCATCCAATTCCAATGCTTCTCTGTGATCAACTATACCATCTCCATCACTATCCATATCCAGATAATTAGGGTGTGTGTCTCTATCTAAATCCTGTGGTAGAAGTCCAACACTTGCAGCAATTGATGGATTGTTATCATCACGGTCTGCACTTGACATAAGACCATCGCCGTCTGCATCTAAACCATCAGCCATACCATCAAAATTGTTGTCTGTTGCACGACTATCGCGGCTTTCCTGTATATCTATGATACCGTCATTATCACTATCCAAATCCAGTTCATTGATGATACCATCTCTATCCCAATCAAAGAAATCATTTATTCCATCATTGTTGCAATCAATCCAAACGAGTGGCTGAAAAGGATGGCCATATATATCATTGCCGGCAGGAGTAACGCATCCCGGAGTCTGATCTTTATAATTAGCTATTCCATCATTATCGCAATCCTGCAAAGCATCATATCCTCCATTTTCAACAACATCTAAAATACCATCATTGTCATCATCAATATCATCTAAATCAGCTACACAATCTCCGTCAGTATCCTTTTCACAAGCTTCAATTCCAATGGCTGTAAGACCAAGATCATTTCCATATATACCCTGACTGCTATTAACTATTTTAAATGTTGTTGATGAAACCGTGGCGGTAAAGCTGTATTCAATACGCTTCCATCCACTGAGTGCTGTTGCATTGGCAGAACCTGCCTCATCTATTGTTATAGGACTAACCACAACATTACCATTTTCCATTAATTCAACAACTGGATTTGCTAAACCTGCTGTTGGTTCTACCATGTTACTAACATAAAACCTGAATCTGTAATTTTTACCAGGAACAAGACCATTTATTGTTTGTTCCCAAACAACTGCATTTCCTCCAAGATCATTTCCATTATGGAACAT
This sequence comes from Segetibacter sp., assembly GCA_043736115.1. Classification (GTDB taxonomy): domain Bacteria; phylum Bacteroidota; class Bacteroidia; order Chitinophagales; family Chitinophagaceae; genus Segetibacter. The sequence goes on from JAYTDC010000150.1 coordinate 14,351, forward strand.
GAAATAATTGGTAGCAGGTATTCCGTTTGCAACATCACCCGGAAAAGGAAGTTGGTTAACTGAATCTGCTGATACAAAAGCACTAGTTGTGTTAATGATAGAAAATCCTCTTTCACTTGCAGGTTTTACATTGTCACCTTCATATTGTGATTGTGCGGTAAAAGTGCCTGTACCAAAATTGTAAACAATACCTGGTGTTGTATAATCGCCGGTAAAAGTATTGCCGGCAGCAGGTGAAACTATTGCTGTTGAAAAATCGCCGTTGGATACCAAACCTGTGTGTACTGTAAGGTAACCAACCCCGCAAGAACTGGTTGTAGCAATACATTTAGATTTATAAAAACCTGCGTCAATTGTATTATTAACTTGTCCTGCTGTTAGTGTAACGTTAACCTCTCCATTTATTGGGTCACTGTCCTTCGCATCATTGGTTCCCTGATTAGCTGGTGAAGGTGTATTGTTTATGGGGGTAATAAATTGCACCAAATAATTATCAGGTCCAAGGTTAGTAAACGAATATTTACCCATGGCGTTTGTAAATGCAGTGCGAACAGTTCCATCGCTAAATACAAGTTTAACAGTTGCATTTGCTATACCAACTTCATTTGCATCCTGAATGCCATTTGCATTTAAATCGTTGAAAACAAAATCTCCTATAACTGCATTACCTACAAGGCCAAAGTCAAGAGTTTGATTGCTATTGCTATCATCGCCATCTGTTACTGGTTCTGCACCTGTAGCAAGAGTAATAAAGTTGCTCTTTAATTCGCCAGAAGATAAGTTAACGCCATTGTTATCATTATCTACATCATTGTCTGAATTTGCACTTGTACCTGTTATTGCACCTGCTGCATAACCGCCAGGTATCATTACACCAACTATATATTGGCCTGGTAAAAGATTTGAAAAGCCATACAGGCCATTTACAGTTGTAGTGGTAGCAATAGCCGCACCATCGGGAACATTATCCGCATTGCTATCTTCGTACAGGGATACAATAGCGTTAGATATTCCTGGCTCGTCTGTATCTTTAATACCATTAAGATTAATATCATTCCAAACCAGATTTCCTAATCTAAGACCTGTGCCAGAAACAAAACCTGCATCAATTGTAAAATCACTTTGATTAGCAGTTATGGTTACAAAAGCATCCCCATTTATAGGATCGCTATCAATACTATCATTAGTACCCGCATTGGCTGTTGTAGGTGCAAAACCCGCAGGAGTGGTAAAGGTTATCTTGTAGGTGCCTGGTCCAAGGTTTTTAAAATCGTAATATCCATCCTGGCCATTATAATTAAATGTTTGGGTTGTTGCAATAGTTCCATCTTCAAAAGTGATAATAACATCAGCACCGTTTATACCAGGTTCTCCTGCATCCTGTAAACCATTGCTATTTATGTCATTCCAAACAAAATCACCAATAAATGAATTGCCGCACTCCGCTAAATCAAAAGTAAGATTGCCGTTAGCATCATCACCGTCAACTGTTGGTTCGCCACCATCGGTTAGTGTAATTGCATTAGTATATAAAACTCCATTTACAAGGTGAACTATATTGTTATCGTTATCTACATCATTATCAGGGTTTGGACTTGTAGCCTGGGTACTCGAATTTGGGCTTTGGCTATAACCTGCCAATAATGGAATTGATGCAATATAGCGACCTGCTGAAAGACCGGTAAAGATATATTTTCCGAATAGGTCTGTAACAGTAGTAGCAATAGCAGCACCATCTGGTAAATTATCACCATCATTATCTGTATAAAGACTCACCGTAACATTACCAATACCCGGCTCATTTGAATCTTTTTTTCCATCACCATCAAAGTCGTTCCATACCTGATTGCCCAATCTAAGATTACCTGCCTGAAGTTGGTAATACCCTGCATCAATAGTAAAGTCACTTTGATTTGCACCAATAGTTACCATTACATCTCTATTTATGGGATCGCTATCTTTTGTATCATCTGATCCTGCATTAGAAATTGTAGGAGTAAATCCAGAAGGAGTTGTAAAAGTTATTTTATAAGTTCCTGGTCCCAGATTTTTGAAATCGTAATAACCATCATTTCCATTATAATTAAGCGTATAAGTAAATGCAGTGGTTCCATCTTCAAAGGTGATGGTTACCGTTACACCGTTAATACCGGGCTCACCTGCATCCTGAATACCATTTTTATTAATGTCATTCCAAACAAAATCCCCTATGAATGAATTGCCGCACTCGGCTAAATCCATTGTCAAATTTCCATTGGCATTATCACCATCAATAGTTGGCTCGTTACCTTCTGAAAGAGTAATAGCGTTAGTGAACAATTCGCCATTTATGTTTTTTACAATGTTATTGTCATTATCTACATTGTTATCAGGATTGCCACTTGTAGCCTGTGTTGCAGTATTTGGGCTTTGAGTATAGCCTGCCAATAATGGTATAGAAGCTATATAACGCCCGGCAACAAGATTTGTAAAAGCATATTTTCCAAATAAATCGGATACAGTAGTACCAATAGCCAGACCATCAGGTAAATTATCAAAATTATTATCGGTATATAAACTAACTGTTACATTTCCAATACCCGGTTCGCCGGGGTCTTTTTTACCATCGCCATCATAATCATTCCATACCTGATTACCCAAATTTAAATTACCGGAAAAAGCCTGATAAAATCCTGCATCAATTGTAAAATTACTTTGACCAACCCCAAGTAAAACCGATACTTCCCCATTTACAGGATCACTGTCTAAACTATCATTAGACCCAATATTTGAAAGCGTTGGGGCATAACCTGTGGGTGTAGAAAATGTTATTTTATAATTACCAGGTCCCAGATTTCTAAAATCATAATAACCGGCATTGCCAAGGTAAGTTAAGGTTTGAGTGGTGGCTATGGTTCCATCCTCAAAGGTTATGGATACAGTAGCACCATTTATACCGGGTTCGCCGGCATCTTGTAAACCATTGCGGTTTAAATCATCCCAAACAAAGTTGCCTATAAATGAATTGCCACATTCCGCTAAATCAAATGTAAGGTTACTATTATTATCATCGCCATCTGTTGTTGGTTCTGTACCATCAGCAAGGGTAATAGCATTTGTAAACATTTGACCATTTACAAGATTGATAAGATTATTATCGTTGTCAACATCCGTATCAGGATCAAGACTTGAAACAGGAGTTGAATAACTTGGGCTGGGAGAAAAACCCGGAAGTAGAGGCATAGAAGCAATATATCTGCCTGCAGCAAGTCCGGAAAATGTATATCTACCGTAAAGATCAGTTTGTATAATGGCAATTACCGGCCCATCAGGCAGGTTATTATTATCATTGTCAGTATAAAGTTTAATGGTAACGTTTGCAATTCCAGGCTCGCCGGGATCACGTTTGCCGTCTCCATCATAGTCATTCCAAACCTGGTTACCCAAGGTTAAATTACCAAACTTTGCATAGGATTGGGTTACAAAAAAGCTAGATACCAAAAACAAAATTGACCTGTAAAGAATCTTCATAAAAAATATTGTAAGAATTATGGAATCATGCTTTTCATAGAATTTTAAGGTTTGTAATAACCGTTGTAATTCAATTAAAACATGGATAAAAAATCTTTCGTTGAATATTGGATTTTTTGGCTTCTATAATAGGATGGACTGTTGTGACAAAAAGTTGCAAACAAATGCTGATTGTTCTACACAGTTTTAAGAGGATTTTAATAAAAACAAAGGTATTCAGGACTTTTGAATTACAATATATAATTTAAATTAAAAAAATAATGCAATTTAACCCCGCTGTAACTAGATATCCTTTTTGTAATAAAATAAAATAATAATTACGTAAACAGTTCATTTAAAACAGAAGAAATTTCATCATAAGTTTTGATTGTATGTAAAATTATATTTAGGTTATCAGGTAATAAATTAATTTGATTATATATTTTTTCGTTTTGGGAAAAATTCAAATAAGTCAAGTTTCATGCCTGACTTCACATAAAATTATTGTGCCTTATAATTGTTTTGATTAATTTTTATTCAAAATTTAAGGCAAAATAACTGTAAACGATCTATATAGTGAGGGTTATTTTTCTTTTTCCAGAACTAAAGTAACTTTATTGAAATCGGCTGAAGCATTAATTATTTTCTTAAATTCTTCAAATTCATCGAGAGGATAATGAAATTTTTTATAGCTTTCGTTTATATCGATAATTAAAGTTTTTCCATTTAAATTATAACTACTCACAAAACTCATAGTTATTTCTTCACCTTCTTTATGTTCTAGTGAGATATTAATGTCATTAAGATTTTTAACTTTGTACCCAACAGGTATTTCAAATGTTATTTTACGTTTCAAAGTATGAGGATAAGGCATTTCTACGGGTAGCTGCCGCGGCTTTTCCTGATACATTTGTTCCTGTGGTCCAATAATCTCCCCAATTTTGAACAATATTTTATCTCCTGCTCTTTCTACAAGCTCTGAACTTTTAATATCAGCTGAAATGATAAACGGTTTATTATCTGATTGGTCAGTCAGCTTGGCATTTTCAACTTTAATATTTTTTATATCATTGCTTTTTGCAACTGATTTTATTATTTCCAGTGTGGCTTCATCTTGCTTATCTTTTGGTAAGAATGCATAAATAGGTCTGTAACCCACTGCTCCATATCCGGTTAATATTTGGCTGCTATGTAATAATAAAGTATCCATATTTTTTGCAAACTTAACAGACACTTCCATATCGTGTGCATGATTTTGATAAGGCAGCATTTCAATAACTCCAAAAGAACTTATTGCACTTTTAAAAGTACCAATAGTAGTTCCTTTCAAAAATAATCCTTTACCACCTGCCCAATATGCGGGTATATAAGGATATCTATATTCAATAGATGATGGTGAAAGATATTTTTTTGTACCGGGAAAATAAAACGCAGTTTCATCTACCCTATTCCAGTTTTCAATATCCTCATCCAGGGGTGCTTCATCTCTTCTGCCAACAAAAACAATCTGATAATTGATACCAGCTTTCTCAAACAGGTTGGTAAACAGCCTTATTATGCCCTCGTTGTCTGCACTTTTTCTTTTAATTATTTTGTCTAAAGCACCGGCATCTTCGCCAATAAGATTTTTGTCAATATTGATGTTGGACTTTATGTAATCCTCTATTGCCTCAATTTTAGCTTCTTCATTCTTTAACCCTTCTACATTAATCGTTTCCAATAAATTAGCAACAGGCTTTTCTTCTTTAGTGGTTATAGCAGTATAAACTCCATAAATTCTTTTACCAAATTCTTTCCAGGTATATATACGTGTATCTTCACTACCAGAAAGGTTATAGCTTAATTTATACTCTACTCTTTTGAGGTAAGGGTCACGTTCTGCATATTTTTCATTGTCAATGTCAGGCACGTTCTCATCGTGTCCAACAATTATTCTCTGATCATCAATAAGGCTATCGCCGCTTAATTTAAAACCATTAAAAGCTTTAGCATCAAATTTTAGATGCTTAGGTACAGAAAGAGTAAACTGAACATTCTCATAAGGTGTTGATCCATTTTGAAATATTTCACTTCCAAAAAAAGTAGGCTCTCTTTTAGTTGTGTAAATATATTCAATCTCCGCTCCTTTCTCCACCCCTTCCATTGCAAAGATTTTAAACTTTCTTCCATCTTCTTCGGTTTCTTTAATTTTATCGTCGGGCAGGTCTATTACTTTTCCATTAGCTAATATAGTACGGGCTTTTAATTCCAATATTGAGCCGCCCTTATAAACCGGAACGTATATTTTATTAAACATTTCTATACCCTTACTGTCATTTATTTTGTAAATGCGATGCGTAGTGTTATAAAGAAATATTTCCTTCCCCTCAACCTTGTACTCAACAGTTCTGTCGTCTAAAATACCTACAGCACTAGAGGTAGCAAATTGTTTAGAGGCCGCATGTAAAACAGGAGTTTGTGACCATGCTACCTTTTGCTTGTAATTGAATGACTGCGCATATATTATAGAAGAAAATAAAAGAATAAAATTTAAAATGAGGGTGCACTTCATACTTTGCAATTTGAATTATTTCTTTTTTAAAACCAGTTGTTTTTTATATTGTTTTACTACTTCATTTACCGTATCGTTCCATTTAGAAAAATCTTTTGGATGCAACATCATACAGTCAGATTTAAAATCTTGTGATGCTATTATTTTATTACCCTGTACCGTGTAATTTAGATTAAATGAAAATAGTTCATTTTTATAATGATAGCTTTCTGGCAAATAGCTTATTTCAAAATCTTTTGGTACTTCGAGAATGGTATAATTTTTTGATTGGAAACGAAAATCATTATCAACAGCTATTTTACGTTTTGCCGTATCAATGATAGAAGTCAGATTATACTTACCCGGATCCAGGTTCAGGTTTATATAAAATTCATCTGCAATTTTTTTACCGTAATCAGGCACCTGAAACTGGCTTTTAAAATTGATAACCTTTTCGGTACTACTTACATTATTAACAGAGTAATCATCCAGAATAAATTTATTACTCCCTTTTGATACAAGTGCCTTTACAAAATCTTTAGTTTCTATGGCATCACGATACAAGAGGCGGTTGTAGGCATCTATGCCAAAATATCCATTGTAATACACACTACTGCTACCTTTAATGCCCTTATCACTTAATGTAATAAATGTACTGTCAACTATCATGTTCTTTTCCGCAGCCATTACCGGTACGGTAATCAATTTATAATTGGCCTCCCCTATACTTACCATTGCTTCTTTACCTTGTATCCCTTTGCTTGGAATACCAAAAATACAATTGGGGTCAGTACCGTCTAAGAATATCCAATCATCAACTATTTGCACAGTGCTTATCATGTGGTTGTCTGTTATTGGCAGCGGTACTTCTGTATATTTATAGGGAATTTCTCTTGTACCTATCCATGTGAAATATGCTTTTAATCCTGCTTCTTTAAGTAGCGCCGTAAGCAGACTTGCCATGTCTTTGCAATCACCATATCTCTTTGTACAAACTGCTGCAGCTTGTCTAGGTACAAAGCCTTCTAATCCATTCTCAAAAGCTACATACTTTATATGTTCCTGTACCCAGTTGTAAATACTTTTTGCTTTACCCTTTTCTGAAGCAATCCCTTTGGTTAAACTGTCTGCAAGGTTTTTAATAACCGGCGATGGTGTTGTGTTGATATCATTAAGAAAGTTGTAATTCCACTTATACAAGTCATCAACATTTGCCAAAAATCCTACTTTTTTTCCCTCTTCGTTCATGTATGAAGCTATGTAAAAAATAACATGGGGTTCAAAATGAGAACGTGGTGGACCATCTCTGAAATCATCTTTAGGCTTTTGATAATCTGCGGTAAATTCATACACTGTTTGGCGACCATGCTTTGACTCATTTACCTGCACACTTTTATTTTCATCATTTTTTATGATGTATTTTACTTCCATCCCTTCGGGAAATGTTACCGTGCATCTTGAATGAATAACAGGTAAGTAACTAACAAAATAAAAAGGTATCATAAGGTGGGCTTCTTTTAATAATTCTGTATGAGAAACAGAAGCCACTGCCCCTTTTACCAACGATGGAAAATCAAAAACCATTTCTTTTGTATCATCATAAAAAACACTATTGCTTGTGGATGATTGTGTTTTTATATCGGTTACTTTTATTTTCTTAAATCGGCTTCCATCGGGCACTTTTGTATAAGCTTCAAGATCGCGTATTTCTTCAAATGAGCCATAAAAGATTTTATACTTATTGTAAATGCCATTTGCTTTATCCGTTAATGCCAATATTTCTTTGGCTTCTTTGGTTTCAACAACCGGCAAATTATCTTTCATAAATATTCTAATATCTCGGGTAGAAGAAAGCATTACTGCATTTTCACCCGGATATTTTTGAGAAATTTCTTCAGCCGTTTGTGCAATACTATTTGCAGAATAGACTAAACTAACCACCACCCATGAAAGAAAGTATTTCATACGATTTGTAATAATTATTTTACTGATTGTAATACTCCGAAATAATATGTGAATGTCTGGTTAAGTTTTCCGGTATTGTCATATACCTTTTTAACTCCATGACGGTCTCCATCATAATAAAATTCTTCTGACTTAGGTTTTCCATTGTCCCACCACTCCTTAACAGTACCATGCAGATTTCCGTAATAGTAATTTTCCTCCTTTTTCAACTGTCCGTTTTTGTAGTAGGTCTTTTTTACGCCATTGTCATCTCCGGCAATTCGTAAACCTTCAAAATATGGTTTGCCATTTGTAAAATAGACATTTCTTTTACCATTTACCTCATCTTCTTCAAATTCTATTTCAGCGCTTTTGGTGCCATTTTTATAATAAGCCAACACTTTACCTGTACCGCTTTTGAAGAGAATAAGGGGAAGCAACTTACCGGTTTTATCTTCGTAAGTAAATCCTTTAACAGCTCCTTTTTCATATTTAATTACAACTGCCAGTTGATTATCATCGCCATATATTTTATAATCGCCATTGTAATCGCCTTCTGTATAAGGTAGTTCCCTTTCTAATGTTCCATCATCATTATAGAGTTGCAGAGTATCATTTAACCTGCCAAGATTATAGGTTTCCGAGTAATGCAACTTACCATTTTCATGATAATAGGTCCATTTTCCGTCTCTTTCATCCATTCTAAACTTACCCACAAATTCTGTTTTTCCGTTGATGTAAAATTTCTTTTGAATACTGTCTTTGTTACCATATTTATTATAATGTACCTGACTTATGTTGCCATTTGCAAAAGTAACTTTATAATCACCGTTCAGATTATAATGCTTATATGCGGATTGAATAAAATTGGTACCGGCATAGTTCTTAAAAGTATAAGCCCCTGTTCCGGTAGGGAAATCAACATCTGCAATTATTTTTCCAGTAGTATCAAATTGTCTGATATTTTGTATCCATCCATCGCTAAATCTCATTTCATGATCCATTTTGCCTGTTGGGTGATAATACTCAAGGTATCCCTCGATATCTCCATTTTTATAATCAGTTTTTGAATACACATTACCAAGTATGTCATAATCAATGTGCAACCCCACCCTATAACCGTTTTGCAACTCACCTTCGTGCTTTTTATTACTATTCATGTAGTACGTAATTTGATAGCCATTTTGTTCATCATCTTTGTACAAATTTTTAGCGGCCAGTGCTCCATTTACATAATACGATATCTTCTCTCCCTGCAACAGACCTTCTTTGTATTCTGCAGTAGATTTAACCTTGCCATTGCGATAATAAAAAGTCGATTTGCCGTTGCGCATTCCTTCTTTGGTAAAATATCCTTCGCTGGTTTTATTGCCTTCGGGATCAAAAAAGGTAAAGTTTCCAGAACCATTTCGGCTTGTGCTATTAGATATAACTTTTCCGTCTTTATCATAAAACTTCATATCTCTTAACCGACCCTTTTCATACATTGATTCACTGTATAATTTTCCATCTGTATCAAAATCCTCATATTTTCCTTCCAGTTTATTTTTTACATAATTGGTTTGGTACATTACTTTACCATTATCGTAAAACTCCTTATACTCACCCTCTATTTCATTAGCATTGTAGTTATAAACTGCTTTTAGTTTTGCATTGTTATAATACTCTTTCCAGCTACCGGAACGTTTGCCATCGGCCACACTCCCTTCCATGCTTAGAGTGCCATCCAAATAATATTTTTTGAAATTACCTATAGGTTCCCCTTTGGCATAAGTTGCACGGGTAGAAGTGCTTCCATTGTTGTAGTAATCTATTCTTTCTCCATCTTCTTTATCTTCTTTATAACTTGTTTTGTAGTTCAGGTTTCCAGATGCAGTATATCCTGTTTCAGTACCTTCTTTTTTGCCATTTTTGTAATTTACAATTCGCTTTACCAGTCCGTTATAGAAGTAGTATGTTGCTTTGCCATCCTCTTCTCCATCTTTGTAAAATTCTTCACTCAACATATTACCATTGTCATACCATGATTGACTTTTACCATTTGCTTTTCCATCTGCAAATCCAGATTTCTCTTTCATTTGTCCATTATCATAATAAAACAACCATTCGCCAATTTTATCCTGCTTTTGATTGAGTGTACCTTTAGATTTAAGCTTACCGTTTTTATGATAAAATTCCCATGGACCTACCAAAATAGATTTTGATCCCTGCCCTTCTGTTTTTCCTTTACCAAATGGCTCTCCATCAATATAAATATATGGTTCTGTTACCGCTTTTCTTTGGGCCGGTATCAATATTTGTGTAGAGCGTATCTCATTGAAATAAGATGCATACCACTGTGCTACCTCACTAATTTTACTTTTATTTCTTTTAATATATTTTTCAATTTCTGCCATACTTACAGAACTGAAAATAAAATACATCATTGGTTCAAACTGATCATCTTTAAGTACTTTTTCAAACAATGAAACATAATATTGCATTGCAAAACCTTTATCGTCAGGATTGTATTTTATCTTTTCGAAAACAACCTGCAACTGACGTACAATAGGATCTTCCAGATCAGCTTTAATTTTATACTGTCTGTCAAGCGCAATTTTACTTACTAATATTTCCTGAATTTCTTCATAGTTATCTGTAGTTGTAGCCTTATATTTTGCTACATTTTTAGAGGTTTCATCTGTTATTTTTGCTATTGCGTTTAGCATATAAATGCTTCTTGCACTATACTTACCGTCAGGATTTACAAGTAAGTAAGTTGTAAAACTTAACATAGCCGGCACCAGATTTCCTTCATCAGAAGAAATGATTCCCAGATAGTAATGTGCGGGACCGTAATATGGATTAATAAGAATGCATTGCTGAAAATTCTTTCTTGCTTCTGCAAAGTTTTTCAGCCTGTAATAAGCAATCCCTTTATTGAAAATTGCCAGATACGGAAAACGGTAATTTTCAATTATCTTATCATAGTACTTTATAGCTTCGGTCTGCTTGTCCATATTATCAAGACTATTAGCAATCATGCCCCACCATTCATCAGATTTTTCAGGGTAAAGCCTTAGACCATCTTCTGCAATTTTAATACTTTCGGTAAAGTTGCTGTCTGCATAATAAGCCAACGACAAATTGAATAGTCCGGCCCTATAATTAGAATCACTTCGTGGAATTTTTTTATAAAGTGTAACTGCTTCTTTATATTTCTTTTTTTCATAAAGATCAGAACCTTCTTTAATTATTATTTGCGAATTCAATTTAAGCTGTTGACCAAAAGATATCAAGGTCATACCGCATAATATTACAACAACAAGAAAACGACTACTTAACATAATTATTTATAGTTGGTTAATCAAATTTAAATACCCTGCTAAACTGCTTAAGGATTTGCGAAATAAAGAATGAATGTATATTAATTCAGGAAAATATCTCTATTCTTTATCCCATTTAAAAATAATTCAACTTTTTTTTATTTATCTTCAAAGAAATGGTGATATAGATATCAAAACTAAGGACAGATTAATTTTAAAATCGTGACTAATAAGAATATCTAATTCGTTTATCTTCGCCTCAAAATCAATTTACAATATGAATCTGCATGAATACCAGGCCAAAGAATTGCTGAAAAAATACAATGTTCCTGTTCAGGAAGGCATAGCCGTAGAAAATGTAATGGCTGCCGAAGATGCTTACCGACAGATAAAAAATGACAGCGGTAGCAATTTTGCGGTTGTAAAAGCGCAAATTCATGCAGGCGGCCGCGGTAAGGGCACCATAGTAGGTAAAGACCAAAGAGGCGTGGCTGTTGGCAAAAATCTTGAAGAAGTATCAAACATTGCCAACAACTTATTGGGTGGCACTTTGGTGACCATTCAAACGGGTGATGCAGGTAAAAAAGTAAACAAAATATTGATTGCACAAGATGTTTATTATCCCGGCCCCAACCCTGTAAAAGAGTTTTACCTAAGTATTTTATTAGACCGTGCTACCGGGCAAAACGTAGTAATGTATAGTACTGAAGGTGGTGTGAATATAGAAGATGTGGCCAAAGATACGCCTGATAAAATTTTTAAAGAATGGGTACACCCGGGCGGTGGATTACAGGCTTTTCAAGCCAGAAAAATAGCCTTCAATTTTGGGCTTAGTGGCGAGGCTTTCAAGAATTGCGTAAAATTCGTAACCAATTTGTATAATGCTTATGTTGGTTTGGATTGCAGCATGTTGGAAATAAACCCCCTTTTTAAAACATCTGACGAAAAAATTATTGCGGTTGATTGCAAAATGAACCTTGACGAAAACTCACTGATGCGTCACCCTGATTTGGCTGCTATGAGAGATATTACCGAAGAAGACCCTACTGAAGTAGAAGCCGGGCAACACAACCTGAACTTTGTAAAACTGGATGGCAATGTAGGTTGTATGGTAAATGGTGCCGGTCTTGCTATGGCTACAATGGATATGATTAAACTTAGCGGTGGCGAACCGGCCAACTTCCTTGATGTGGGTGGTTCTGCAAATGCACAAACAGTTGAGGCTGGATTCAAAATAATCTTACAAGACCCAAATGTAAAAGCTATTTTGATTAACATATTTGGAGGCATTGTACGATGCGACCGTGTTGCTGCAGGAGTTATAGATGCTTATAACAAATTGGGAAATATCAACATTCCTATAATTGTAAGACTACAAGGAACTAATGCTGTTGAGGCTAAAAAACTGATAGACGAAAGTGGACTGAAAGTACAAAGCGCAATATTACTAAGCGAAGCTGCAGAATTGGTTAAGCAAGCAGTGGCTTAATGAGTTTTGAAAGAATATTTGAAATAAAAAAATCCCATCGGAAACGCTGGGATTTTTTTTATTGGAATTTTGGGAGATTTATGGATCCAACATTTTTTCATGATTCTCATTCTCCATCATTTTGAATATTAAAAGAATCTTTTGTTGAAATACCTTGCCGGTGATAATTTCTATTATCCCACGGAGCCATAGCGCGGGGGTCTGCCCAAAGACCAGTTTTGTTTGCTTTTGCTGTTGCCTCTAATGCTGCAAGGTCAGAGTCTTTGTTGAATTTCTTATAATGCCATGCTAATCCAGCTTTCAGCATTTCGTGACTCAATTCTGTATTATCTGGTAGATAAGTGTATGCTAATGTGCGTCCGTGACGGTCTTTGCCTGTTCGTTGTATTTTAATTTGTTTGCCAAAGCATAGTTGTCCTAAATAGTTTTTTGCAACCTTATAGTAAGGCATCCCTTTCTCTGGGGCATCTATGCCCTCCATCCTTATTCGTTCTGTTGTGTTATCTGAAAAGAGGATGTCGTAGGTATCGCCGTCGAGTATTTTGATGACTTTGGCGTTGGAGTAAACTACCGAATCGCTAGTATAATCTTTACTGTATCCTGGCCTTTTATGACCTCCTGATGTGCAGGAAATAATAAAAAAAAGAGAAAGCGATATAAAAAATATATTTTTCAATTATCAAAAGTGATTGTGCTTGTTACATAGTTTATCGAAAAATTACCAAACTCTTCTAGTGCCGATTGACCAAACAGTAAAGGTGCTTTTGAATTATTAACAACGGAGGCTTTAACATTGTGAATGGTTCTGTCGCCAATTTTTACATTCTTCAAGTTGATTATGACACCTGGAGAAATATCGCCATTAGCATCTACAAAGTTGGCTTTATCAAGCACATCATCTATTGTGAGAGTTCCTTGTTTGTACAAGTAAGAAGCTTCCACATTAGAAATGGAGATAAGACTAGCACCGGTGTCAAAAATAAAAAGCATTTCCGCCCCGTTTATTGTGACTGGCACCCTATAAACACCGCCTTCTTTCGTCATAGACACAATTGTCTTGCCTGAAAATTTGTCTTTTGTAGATCGAAAAGTATCGTTGTTGATTTTATCTGAAGTTGATTTTAATTGTTCTCTACGTTTTCCTGAATTTGAACAGCCTGAGCAGCCTTGCAGCAAGAGTAACAAACTAATCAAAATAATTACAATATAATTTTTCATTCAATTTTTATTTCTCCTATTTTTGGAACAATTTGAATTAATATTCTTTGGTTCTTTTTTTCTTCATTATTTGTAAATCTCCCAATTCCTCCTGTACCTGAACCGGCTATTTGAATTTCACAAACAGATTGGTCAGGCATGATTTCTCTTTGTTGCCAAAGTTTTTGAACTGCCCAGGCTCTCTTGTAACTTAATTGAAAATTATCAAGGTAGTTATCAATTGATGCCATTCCTTCTATTATTACTACGTACTTAATATCTTGATTAGCATATTTATTTTTAAGAGTTTCAATTAAAGTTTTAATTGAATTTCCAACATCAACTAAATATTCAATGTCGTTTGGGTTGATAATATCTTGCTGTGGGGCAAATTCAATATTTCTAACTAACGAAAATCTTTTATAAATAGAATCATAAGCAAAATATTGTTTTGGCAATTCTCGTACAGCGGCTTGTATTTCTTTTATCTTATTGAGTTGTTGTTCAGTTGCCTTTTGCTGATTGGTCAATTTAAGATATGTCAACACGTACAGAACCAACATAATGAAAAACAAGCTTGTCATTAAATCTGTAAAACTTGGCCAAAAAAAACTTGAACCTTTTGCTTTCATCAGGTACTACTTCTTAGATTTAAAAAGATTTTTTATAGAGGATGTAATACCCTTTGCTTTATAGGTTAAACTGCTATGTTCTATTCCTTCAAGAATCGCTATTGACTTAGCCATATTTTTATTCAAATCTTCAACTGCTTGTCTTAACCTTTCACCCTGTGAAGCAGAACTATTCTTGAATTGAGATACATCTGTTTTTAGAGAAGATAAGTGTTCAAGGTTACTTAAATTGGTTTTACTTTCTGATAATGCTGCTTTCAAAAGTACTAGTTCATCAACTGTAAAATTCTTCATTGCCTCACTTGACTTTTGAATATGTTCTTTCAGTTCTTTAAAGGATTCAGAAATTGCACTTCCTACGTCAGCAACTGCGTTAGAAGTAAATTCTTTGTGTTCTTCTAATTTTTGGAAGTGTGATGAGAGAAATTCTAGCAACTGCTGACTTTGATCTAGTTTACTCTCAAGATTGTTTGCAATAACTTTAAAATTATCTGTTCTTGCCAAAAGTTCATTTGTTCGATTAACAATGTGTTGGGAGTTTTCAACAAACAAAGTAACATTTGTTAGATAGCCATTGAACTTTTCAAACTGAGAGACAGAAATATCTAACTGCTGCAATACTTTAACATTATACCGTGTCATTTCGGAGACCTTAGATCTATCAATCGAATCTAAGATATATTTTTGCTTTTCAAGCGCTTCATTACTTTTATCGAAAACGCCTTCCATTCTTCCAACTGTTTTTGAAAGTCCTGATAATTGAACAGTAAAATCATCCTTAAACCTTATTAAGTTTCTTTGAAGGGATTCTAATGTTGAAGCTAAACCTTGATTAATTATCGGAAGTAATTCAATCTGAATAAAAGTATAGAAGTCATTTTTTCTGGCCTCACTTAAACTTCGTGAACCTTTAAACACCCAACCGGAATTTACTATTGTAAGCATCAGTCCTGAAAAACTTGCGATCATCGCAATTTTAACCCCACCAATCAATAAAGCAATTCCGTTATTCAGCATTATATCTTTTTCCTTGGTGTCAAATACGGCGCCTAAATCAGGCATATTGAAAAGCCCAATTACAATTCCAATCATTGTTCCCATTAGTCCTAGGTAAAGTGGAACTCCAATAGAAAGGTTTATATCTTCTTCAATTGCGTTTGTGTTTCTCTCAACAATATCTTTTACCAAATTAAAATCAGATGCTGCTCCTCTGTTACGAATGAGATAATTGTTTACAGAAAAAAGTATATTGTCAAGTACATGGTTGGTTTTCACTTCGCTTTCAATAATGTTTATTTCTGTTCTTTCAACATTATTGTTAGAATAGGAATTTTCAACTAGGGTTAGAGTTTCTGAATCTCTCCAATCGCCAGCAGGAACGCTATTTGTTGGAACATTTACAGATGCCTCTTTATACTTAGCAATGTTTACTAAAATTTCTTTTGGCGGTAATCTCTCAAGGTCTGCAACTGGAACAAGTACCCTTGAAATCTTCAAAGAAGTGACCTCTGGAATGACACTACGAAATATTCCGATTTGAATAAAGGTTCGTGTAAAAACATATAGTTGAATTAAGACTATTACACAAACAAGTGCTGCCTCAATAGTTTCAACTTTCATATCTGATTTTAGCTTTTTGTGATTTATTAACTATCCATTTCCCATTTTGTAATTCAGCCATGCCTGTTTTTAAAGTGACAATTCGGGTATATTTTGATTCATATTCATTGATTGAATCGCATACTGGAAGAATGCTTTTATCAGGATAGGTCAATGCAAACTTTATAGAATTTTCTCTTTCATCTATCTGAAATTGTGCTCTGTTGTTTCCAACTTTAGTAAATTTGTATATTGATGCTCCTTCTTTATAAACAGGGGATACAGAACTGTCATTAAAGCTTCCGTCTGAATTTGGAGTAGATAAAAAGAAAATTTCTGGTTTTACTTCGGGATGAATACTATCTTGAAAAGATCGTGGTGGTGTTTGTGTAACATGGTTCTCAGAGCTTAATAATTTTTCATTTAAATTCTTTACTTGGAACTCCAAATCTCTAATTCTGTTGTTGGCATCTCTTAACTCTGATGGATTAAACAGGTTGGCTGATGTGGATCTAGCAAACCCGCTTTGAGATTGAATATGCTCTTGCAATCTATTACTTTCAAGTATTTTAGGAATTATGGCATCGTAAATATCATTTACACCTTTTCTTCTTAAACTTAGAAATATCGAGACACTACCTAATATAATAGCCAATATAATTAGATAATCAGAAAGTCCTCCTAAAAAGCCATTGACATTACCGGTATTTTGGTTATTATCTAATGCGGTAATACCATCCTTCGAAAGTTGTTCATTGCTGGTATTTGTTGGTATAACATTGGTTTGCGGAATGTTTTTAACTTCCGCAAACAAATTTGCTAAGTCTTTTTTCAGATTTACTTTATAAGTATCAAATTCGGGCTTGCTTTTTCTTTTTTCAGCAAAGGCAGAAATTTTTTGGTATTTTATCTTTTCAACAAATATCGTGTCAGACAAAAAAGAAACAACCTCATCTTTATTCCAACTTTCTTTGAATGATTTTTTTAAACTTTCAACTTCGTCCGACAAGGCAATAGTGGCATCCAATTTCCCAACTGAAGTAAGGAACTGTTTAATTTTTGTATAAGTCGCATTACCGCAAGGGCATTGCTTTTGATATTCCTGATTATTTTCATTTCTATCGAGTGACAATGCTACCGTTTTGCAATTCAACAAATCAACAGCTTTTTCAAAAGCATCTTTATTTACTTGTGCTTTAGCGAACCCACTAACTGCAAGCATTGCAGCAATTAAAATTATCTTTATTTTCATATTTATTAGCTATTTACTGATGTTAGTGCGGATAAATGGCTCGATATATTATTAATAACACCAATAATTGGGTAGAAGAAAAGTGTCTCCTCAAGTTCTTTTTCATCTGTTGCAAATTCATCCAACTTCTTGTTATATTCTAAACCTTCTTCTAAATAGTCTCTCAAATGTTTATTTACTTCGACTTTAAAAATTCCTAACGATTTTTCTGAAACACTGAAGTAATCTGTAAAACTATATTCAGAGTTTAGTTTTAAGAAAAACGAATTGAAGTCACCCACATAGTTTGCAATTTCGCTTTTCGTTTCATCAGTTAATTTGTCATAAGTAATTTTGTTAATACCTTTTGCCTCCAAGCAAGTAAGCGTAGCTTTGATATCACGAATATCAATTGCCAAATCATCTGGATTCGACATTAAACCACCTTTGCAAGTAACTTCTTTCGGCATATCCTTTTCGGTTTCAATTGACAATCCATCAGAATCAAAAGTTTGTTTGTAAACTCCTTCAAATATTTTCTTTGAAAGATTTGAAAGTATTTTCATGTCAGGGGTTATGATGCTTAAAATTTTTGAACCAGTTCCACTGAAAACTAAATGTTTTGGCAAACCAATCTCCTTAGATTTCATTAATTCAGCTATGTGATAAATTATAGCAGAATAGAAATATATAAAAAGAATTTTCAAATCATCATCTTGACTTAATAAATGATTATATGAAAATAATTTTGTATCATTAATTGAGGAATTGTTTTCCAAAGAAAAAAGGAAAGCATTAATGTCTTCGGATTTGTTCTTTTCTTTCAGCTTCTCTAATATTGAATTAAGACCACCCCTTTTATTAGCCAAAAAAAGGTTTCTGTAAACTTCAATATACTTAATCATTAAACCATTGGTTCGTGCTGCTCCAAATTCACTAAAGCCATCACCAAATATTGTATTGGCTGCAAACTTGAATGACGTCAGCAAGAGAGGTTTGTTTGATTTGAAAACAACTATATCAGTTGTCCCACCTCCAATGTCAATTGAAACTACCGGATTATATGCTCCACCTTGCAGTTTTCCAACACCTTTGAAATAATAGAATGGAGCCAATGATTCTGAAATGCCGATAGGTTTGTTAATTGACTTGAAATACTTTTTGAATAATTCATTCCATATATTCTCAAGTGAGGACTTTCTAGCGGGTTTCATACTTGCGGGGAAAAACCAAACTAAATTTGTAAGTGACAAGTTACCCCTATTGAGTAGCACCTTATTCCTCATAAGCATAATTATCTTTTCAAAGAATGCAGATATTCTTTTTTCATTTCCTTTCTCTTTTTTAGCCCATTTTAGATTAGGAACAATCCTATCTCTTGAAATATTCTTCAGATAATTTTTTTCATAAAAAAAAGGAATATTGAAATCTGCAAGTGAGTATGTTTCTGTCTCAATATTCAATGAGTGGCTTTCGGCAAGAACAGTTCTGTGTGGAAATTTATATTCTGATTGTTTTCCTAAATGTAAAGAAACAAATTCGTAATCTATCAACTCACGTATTGCAATTGCTCCTGAACCTCCAAAATCCTCACTTGTTTTTGTTGGGTGAAACAAAGTTGCTATTTGAACATCTTCCGGTGTTATATCAAATGGTTTAGGTGAATCGATTCCTACTTTATATTCAATATGGGTATTGGTAGTTCCAAAGTCAACTGCGAAACTAAAAATTTCATTACCTTGTTTATGCGGCTGCCAATTGGGAATAATTATACCTGATGCACCGCTTCCATTTAAAGTTGACACTTGAATGAAATCAAACTCCTTGTTAAGAACATAATATTGTGAAGTTGTGCTTGTCGGATCATTAGGTGTTTTAATGCTCCTGGTCTTTTTCGCTGTTATATCAAGGAACTCTTGCAGTGAATTTGTGAAAAATTTCAAATCGTATTCAGTGTTTTTCAAAATTCCTGTTACATCCCTGTCAACAAGTTGCACTCTATAATATGCTTCAATGTTCGGGTTGTCTGTTTTAATGAATGGGAAAAGAGTTACTCCAAATTGATGTTCTACAATTACCCCTTTATTTTTTTCTTCATCAGGTTTAGAAAGATGGCTTTCGGCTGATTGGTAATAAAGTCTTTCAAAAGAAATTAATTCCCCTTGCTTTGCAATTGGAATACTCAATGTAATCTTTACTGCACCTGCTGGCAACTGAACCATTTCAATTCTTGGTTTCCCAGGTAAGGAGCTCGTTAAATCATCAGACGTAAAATAATCAAAAAACTGTTTTTTGAGAGGCAGGATATATCCTTTTGAATCGTCTCCCGTATCTGTGTTTACATTACCGTCGAAAAACTTCTCTTTATTAATAGGATAAACTAAACGTATAAGATACGGTTCTAAAAAATCGCTTACTGTCAAATATGGATATTGAATTCTTACACCTGGCAACCATCTTCTTTCTAAAACTGTTTCGCTATCCACGAAAGGAACTTTAATTGTGTTATCCCAATTGTCGTTTGCATATCTAAACTGCTTGTTCAAACTGTTCTGCAATGCAAGCGGCATCAAGGCCCCATTGTATTTTGAAGACTGAATAATGAAGTCACTTGACTTGATGGATTCTGTAATATCTTCCTTTTTGCGTTTGCGTAAAGGAACTCCAATCACTTCTACAACGTCACCTGTTATACCGGTGTCCAATTCTGAATAATTTGAAATGTAGCTTACGGCATTTAACTTATTCAATTCGTCGTATAGTTGCGCATTAGTTGTGTTTAGCTTTTTTAAGTTTTTTGCGAGATAGTCAACAAGATCAGGCATACGCTGTGAAAGCGTTGTATTTGCTTTGAACAAAAGATGCAAGTATCTCTGAAACTCAATATCTCTTTCGTAAAGCGGTGTGTAGTGTTCGTCAAAGATTACATCGTTTTTTGTCAATTTGATTTGTGCATGGGTCAAATCGTTCGCGGTTGCAAAAAATAATGTTGCTGGCGACGTGCAACCAATTATTTTGTGATTGTATTCAATGAGGTATAATCTTTTGAGCAAATCAAAATTGTAAGAAGTTTCGTCTTGCTTTAAATATAGTTCCAAAGTTTCGGCAAATCTTCTGTGCTTATCAGAGGTTCCTTTAAGTATTGCAATCTCTGACACTCTATCCCAAACAATAATTTTGATTTTCTCTTTGATGCTGTCAATATTGAAAAGCATTTCTGCAAGGTCTAAAGCATCAGAAACAAGTTTTTCATCATCCTTACTTGAAATCACATAGCCATCTTTGGTATATGCTTTTAAGTCAGGAGTTTTTGCAATGTTTCTGAAGGCTGTTTTCACAAGGTCAATTCTTGCAAATGGACTTGGGATTGCAGTTGGTAAACTAATTTCACTTCCGCCTTCGGGGTCTTTGATAGCTTCAATTTCTTTGTCAGAATATGCATCAGAAGAAAACCAATTTTTCCCACCTTTTTTTGTGTATCCAAAAATTTTGCTCATTTCGTTAATTTTTTAGACCAAATTTCGTAGTAAGTATATCTTCCGTTGTTTCAAAAAATAAGTTTATTAGTTTCTGTTGTGATGAACTATAAGTTTTCCCTTTCGATTTCTTACTTAATTTGTCATCGTACATTGCAAAATCAACTTTGCTTGAAAAAAAACTTGATTTTATGGTTCTGTCTTGAATTAATGAATCTAAAGTTGAGTCAAGATTGAATGGAGAAAACCCTCTTCTGTTTTCCGACATTTCTTTGAGCCATTCACCAAATGAAATAAGGAATTCTGTAAGATTTGTTCTGTAAAAAGAATCGTCCACAAACTTTTTATTTATTTCTGGCTTGTCGTTACTCCATGCTTCTTTCTCAAGCGAGTTAGAGAGATGTTCATTTAAAAATTTTCTAAAAAGGGCAAGTTGTGAAAGTCGCAAACTAACTTTTCTTTCTGTGTAATCTTCAAAGTCAGAAAGTTTGATTTCTGCAGTTTCATTTCTGATTCCAAACTCTTTGTAAATTGGACTTACTGCTTTGCCTCCAACACATTCTAATTCTTTGTCCGAAGTCTCAAGAAAGTCAATTATTGCAAGTGCTGAAGCTAACTCTACAAAGTGAGCATCATTTTTTTGTCCTCCGTCTCCCGGGTCGTTCTTATATGGTTTGCCACTGTAATCATCGGCAATATAGTAGAGAGAGTTTACAGAATTATTTCCTGTTACATTGTCTTTATAATAATAAAGTGCCGCCTTTGTCTTACCAATAAAATCAGATTTTTGAATTGGACTGTCCTTGTCCTTTTCTATATTGAAGTAAGGTAGTACAGTTACGGCGCCAATTTTAGCATCTTGCAAAAATCCTTTGCCGTCAATGTTTTTATTGTTCATTGCATCTCTAATATTCTTTAAAATAGTAGGGAATCCTGCTGCACCTGTTCCACCAAAAATTGAACTGATAATAAACACTCTATCCTCTGAATTAAAATTAGAAGCAACTTCTTTAAACTCGTCGGAATCTTTAAATTGATTTAACACAACACTTCCAATATTTGGATTGCCAACAAAACCAATGTCCATTTCAATGTCAAGTAAATCAACTTCCTCATGCCGTTTATTTATTGATTTACCTGAAAATAAAATGTCAGCTAATGCCTTACTTGATTGGTTCATTTGATTAAAATCAATGTAGTCCTTGAATCTTGTGTTTGACACTTGCTGCAAGTTGAAAGTAAAACTTCCAGAAATACGATTTTCAGAACTAACCAATTTGTCAAGAGTTGTGATTTTTGTATTGAAAAAACCATTGCCCAACCCAACCTCACTTGTGATTGACTGATAGTTGCCAAGCAACCTTTCAGTTCTTTTCAAATCTTCATTCGATTTGTGAGGGTCAATAATGATAGGAACAATCTCAAATTCTCTTTGAGATTTTATTTTTATTCCAGATGCTAAAAGCATCGTAAGCGATTTTAATACTCTCGATCCTGTTCCGCCGATCGCAAAGATGAATAAACGAGCCATATAATTATATTTTAAGGTTTCCAGCAAGTTGTGTAACGGCAATTGTTGGCTAAATATCTTGGGTATTTAAATGACGTTAATAACAGGAAAATAATAAAACTCCATATTGCGTTGGAAATTCCAAAACCAAGACAATTTGTGTTTGTCAAAACTAATTGTGGACAATATTCTGCAGACTGTATAGAATTGTAGGGAATTGTAAAGCCGATTATGAAATTCAACGTAAAAAGTAATGCTGCAAAAATCCACCAATGTTTACATCTGTTGTATCTAAATCTATCTAAAGCGTGATATTGAAGGACATAGCAGAGAACAGAAAGTACAATCATAGCACAACCTATCAACGAATACCAATGTGTTCCAATGAAGTTAGGATCGCAAGTAATATCGTATCCTCGTAAGTGGTCGCCAAGGTCCTTATTATAGAATGGATTTATACCAAACCATTCAAATAAACTTGCGAAAAAGTTTGTAATTGGGTCCATAATCGCTATTTTTTAATTTTTATACTAATAGAACTTATTGGTTTGGTATTTGACTTTGGATAAAAAGCATCTGAGACTCCTTCAATTAAATATCTAAACCCAAATGTTTTTTGTTGTTGTGAATTATCATTTGCAATATTTAAATCATCATTTGAACTTGAATTATAAGCCCAACTTGGTGTACATCCAATCACATCAATTCGTAAAGATTCATCTCTCAAACTTGTTGTTTGTAGCTTTAGCAAGTGAGTGAAATCCGAAAAAGAAGCATATGAATTACTTTTAGGAATTTTTTCAATTGTTAATCGATAATTGTCGTTAAGCACTTTATAGTTTGCGGTATCGGTATAAAAATTTTCATCTTGAATATCATCACTGAAGTTAACAGCTACATTAAATCCAAATAAACCTTTTGAAGGAGTTGCGTTTGTAATAATAAAATTTGCTAATTCAGTTCTGTCAAATGAACCAAAAGTTGGCCTTGGGAGAATAGCATGAGTTGGTTCTATAGTCGAAACGATTTTTTGAAAAACAACCTTATTCTTATAGCCACCATCCAGTTCATTAAGTTTTTTACTTTTTTGTATTAAAGAAATTTGTTTTCTTGAACCTATGAACCAAATATAAAATGGTCGTTGAATTTCTGTTGGGATTGATACGGGATTATTTTTTTTGTCCCAATAAGTTCCTTTAAAATTAGCAAAGATTTGAATCACCATTACGGACACATCACTTTCCTTTAATGCGGTAGCAAAGTTCAAAAAAACCCCTTGTTTTTGTTCTGCAAGATATTGTGCTGCATCTGGATGACTTTTCCCGGGTGAATAAATACAATCTGAAATAAAAACCGAAAGATTATTTTCATTGCTTTTCCTTAAGCATCTATTTATTAAATCATTCAAATCAGATTCCTGTGTTTTTCCGACTGAAATTTTATTAAAAGAAGTTGGGTTAAGAATATCTTTAAATTTCTCTACATCTTGATTTGTGGCATTTTTATACAACAATTGGTCGCTCTTGTTTATAAAAAAAAGATTTAAACTATCCTTGTCAACAAATAGCTTCAACCTAGTGAGTAAGCTGTAAACTGAATTTTTAAATTGCGTATTTGGATCATTAAGATAGCCATTCATACTTCCAGAATTTTCAAGAAAAACATTAATGTTAAACTTGTCTGCTTTTGTAACCGTAATTTCAGGCTGCCAAATATCTGCAGAAGTAATAGCCAACTTTTTCGCGGAATAGTATTTGAGCAAGTAAGCCACAACTTTTAGGCTGTCGATTTTTCCTTTCTCGTCTTTGAATTGCTTAAAGCTTTTATCGGTTGTATTTGAGACAAAGTCTAATAAAAATTTGTACTCCTTTGGGTCAATTTTTTTATCACTAGCAAATGAATATGCTTGATCATTAAATTCCGTTAATTCAGAACCGCACCCAGATAGAATCAATGCAGAGAATAAAATCAAAAAAATACTCTTTTTCATCAAAATAGAATTATTAATATTTATCAATGTCAAATACAAATAGTAAATCTTTAAACTCTAGGTTTATTTAGTATTAATTCAAAGATTTTAATGTAGTGGCTCGGATAATTCAAAGACATAGACATGCAAATCACAAAACAAATCGCCTTGAATCAAATACTTAAATTAAAAATTATAATATCCCTCTTCAAAAGAAAAGAGTATATCTAGGGGGATTACAAAGAAAGGTAAAATATTGAATATAAATAACATTGCTTAAATAAATATCAGATTTTTGTTTCCTCTTTACCCAAGCGATTTTTCTAGGAATGTATTTAGTTCTTCGTCAAAAACTGTAGAAGAACCTGATATTGTTATTTTACCATTCAGGGCTTAATGACCCCGGAACTATTGATAAAATAGGTCTTTATACCATGCTTACAGATATCAGCTCTTTAGGTCTTAAACAGCCACTACACTATTTTTAAAGAACCATTTATTTCTTTGTACAATCAGCATTTAGAATTAATCTCTACCGAGATACAGTCGAACAGTAATGTCATAAACAATTAATTTCCATACTTAATTTTCGTTAAACTATTTTAAAATAAGACATTGGTTTGGGTAGATTATCATATAATAAACCTATAGCAAAATTTTGTTTATAAAGCCATCGCCTCCACCTCATAAACCGGGCTAAATAAATAAAATTTTTTCGTTGAAATCTCCTCGCATTTATAGCGTTTTCTAAGTCGTTCACCTTTCTTAAAAACTCGTCCATCTTTTAACCTGAATAAACTATGATGCGCTATTTCCTCCACCATTAACAAGTTGTCTTTTTTTATATCATAGTTTCTCAAAACACGCATCAGCCCTTCTTCTGCGCAACTACTTGCTCCGGGATTATGAAGTGTGGCAAGCAATTCATTTTCTATATCTGTTGGAAAAATTTTCTTTGTAATAAACTGTGCAAGCAGTTGTCCATATAGTGTTTTCCATTCTCTTCCATGAGACTGTACACGGTTACCATATTTTTCGAAAGTAAGCAGGTGGGCCAATTCATGCAGCAGCGTTATCAAGAACGACCATTTGTTCAGATTGCCATTTACACTTATTCGGTGCGAACGGTTGTTATGCGCATTGCGATAGTTTCCTAAAATGGTTTTCCGTTCACGGGTTATGGTCAGATGAACTTTATATTGGTCAAGATAAGCTGCAACAGGTAAGAAGGTGGAGGGTGGTAAGAAGTTTTCTAGGGCCTGTAACGGGTGCTCAACTCCGGACATCTTTCTGATGTTTTATGTGTTTCATTAGTATCCGCATTTCTACAAAAGTGTAAACAAGATAAAGCCCCATTAAAGTAAATAATGCAGGTTTATTTAGCTTGCTGCCTGATAAAAAAATATAAGCTAATGCAGCTATGGCGCAACCAAATAACTTAAGCAAAATGGACCCATATACTCTGGTCAAAAAAGCCGCTGTAGTAGTAGCAACCATTCCTTCTCGTAAAAGGTGAAATGATATTGAAGTTACTATATAAAGAAAAATATTTCCACCCATAAGTACCTGCCAATCTAGTCCCTGTTGATTTAACGACTCTTTAAAAATCATGGAAACAAATGAAATAATTAAAAACAAACCAACCAAGGGAAGAATACTTTTATTGAACATGCTTATTTTTTTGAAGTGTCGTTTATTATTTGCCAAATCATAACTCCAATTACCAATAAAGGTAATACCCAAATGAATATAGGCGCCTTTATGCTTAACCAATTATCTGCTTTTAATCCAAGAAAAACTGCCAGGCCAATACACACCAAAAATTGGGTAGCAAGACCGGCATATCTGTATAATAGGCTGTTGTTGCTTTTATTTTTTTGCTCTTCCATTTTTAATTATTGTTATTAGCAGATTGAGTTTCACTAACAGGAGATAATCCCAACTCATTTCCACATTGTAACATAAAAGCAAATGCAGCTTCGTAATTGTTGGGTATTAAACCATCCAAAATACCTTCACGAATAGTATCTTTTATCAATCCAACATTTCTGCCTGGTGAAAGGGCAAAAGTTTCCATAATAATTTCGCCGGTTATTGGCGGCTGCCAGTTTCTTAATTGGTCTTTTTCTTCCACTTCAGCCATTCTGTTTTTCACCATTTCAAAATTGGCCATAAACCGCTTAACCTTCTGTTGGTTCTTGCTTGTAATATCTGCATTGCAAAGTTTCATCAATGCATCAATGTCTTCACCAGCATCAAATAATAAACGCCTCACGGCACTATCCGTAATATTTTCATTGGTAAGACTAATCGGTCGTAGATGAAGTTCTACCAATTTTTGTACAAACCTCATTCTGTCACTCATGGGTAACTTAAGTTTGCTGAAGATTTTAGGAACCATTCTTGCCCCTACAACTTCATGCCCGTGAAAGGTCCACCCATGGCCCTCTTCAAACTTTTTGGTTGCAGGCTTCCCAATATCATGCAGCAAGGCAGCCCATCTCAACCAAAGATCTTCCGTTGTTTCACATACATTATCTATGACCTGCAGCGTGTGATAAAAATTGTCTTTGTGCCCCTTACCATCTATGTATTCAGCACCTGCCAAATCAACCATTTGCGGAAAGATGATTTTCAACAACCCCGTTGTAAACAACAGATGCCAACCAACAGAAGGCTTTCTGCTAAGCATAATCTTATTGAGTTCATCAGTTATCCTTTCCTGCGAAATAATTTTGATTCGTTCCTTGTTGTGACTTATTGCTTTTAGTGTTGAATCATCAATCTGAAAACCTAACTGTGCAGAAAATCTTATGGCCCGCATCATGCGCAAGGGGTCATCTATAAATGTCTTAGAAGGTTCTAGTGGAGTTTTTATTACCTTGGTTTCTATGGCTGCGAGTCCTTCAAAAGGATCAATCAATTTACCAAAATCATTCTTATTTAAACTAATAGCAAGTGCATTAATAGTAAAATCCCGTCTATCCTGATCGTCTTCTATAGTTCCTGATTCTACTAGCGGGTTACGGCTTTCAGAAAGGTAACTTTCTTTGCGTGCCCCAACGAATTCTATTTCAAAACCGTCAATTTTTATTTGGGCTGTCCCAAAATTCTTAAAAAAGGCTACTGTAGGTTTGGGGTTGAATTTTTCTGCAACTTTTTGGGCTAGTAAAATTCCATCGCCAAGGCAAACTATATCAGCATCTTTTGTTGGTCTTCCAATAATTTTATCTCTTACAAAACCTCCTATAATATAGGCAGGCATCTGTAATTCAGCCGCAGCAGATGCTATTTTATTAAAAATGAAGAGTTCTCTGCTATTGCAATCAATTTCCATCATGGGTTGCAAATATAAGAACAACAATGCGGGTATACTAACTAGAGGGCTATAGAATTATATATCATGAAATGATTACAAAATTTTGAAATTCTATTCAAACTCCAATTCACTTCTGTTGTTATCCCAAGAGAAATATTTGTTGAATACTGCATTGGCCGAATATTTTAGTCCAACTAGTTTTTTTGAAGAAATGATTTCTCCAATTTTAAAATTCTTAATACCAATTGAAACAAGAACATCTTTCAAGATGGAAACTTTATCCTGTGGGACACTTAAGGTTATTTGTGGCATTGTTTAATGATTTTAGTTTAATCAATAGTTCAATTTTGTTGCCAACCTCAATATCAATAATCTCATTTTAAGAATAAACTCCAGGTTATTATTAGCATTATCTGATAATTTCTATTTGACCATCCTTCCATCGTACTATAGAGGAAGCTCCATTTACAGCATCCTCTTTTTGTCTGATTTTAACAATATAATCAACACCATTTTTAATTAAGTCTGAAATATCGTCAAATTTTTGGGGAGAAGGTTGCCCATGAATATTAGCCGATGTGGAAACTATGGGTTTTTTAAACCGCTTTAACAAATGCCTGCAAAAATCCTCTTTCACCAACCGGATGGCAATACTTCCATCTTCATTTAACACATTTTCGGCTATATTGAGGCCGTGATCAAAAATAACTGTAGTAGGTTTTGTGGTAGTTTCCCAATAGTCAAAAACAGCTAAGTCAGGACTAGCAACATATTGCAAAACGTCTCTCTCTGTAGCCAAAATTACAATCAAACCTTTTCGGGGGGCTTTTCCTTTCAATTGTATTAAACGCTTTACCGCAGTTTCATTTGTGGCATCGCAGCCAAGTCCCCATATTGTATCGGTAGGATATAATATTAATCCGCCACTTTGTAACGTAGCAAGACATTGTTCCACATCATTTGTAAAATCCATCATAATTGCGAAGATATAAATGCCTGCGAATTGTCCGGTTTATCTTCTTTAGTTTTGTGGCCGATGCAAAAATTTCTTGTTATACAGACGGCATTTATTGGTGACGTGGTTTTAGCAACTGCTCTAATTGAAAAACTCCGTCAATTTTACCCAGCTGCGCAAATTGATTTTTTATTGAGAAAAGGAAATGAAAATCTATTGTCCAAGCACCCCTACATAAATGAAGTATTGGTTTGGAACAAAAAAGAAAACAAATACAAAAACCTTTACAGGATTTTACAAAAAATAAGAAGCAAAAAATACGACACGGTAATTAATGTACAAAGATTTGCCGCCACAGGTTTTCTTACAGTTTTTTCCGGAGCAAAAAATACGGTTGGTTTTGACAAAAATCCATGGAGCAGTTTTTTTTCTACAAGAGTTATTCATGAAATAAGTACCGGCGAAAAACCTTTACATGAAATAAACCGCAACCAAAAACTGATAGAACATATAACAGATTCAATACCCGAAAAACCTAAACTATATCCATCAATAAGTGATTATGAAAGTGTAAAAAAATATAAAGAAAATACCTACGTTTGTATTGCACCGGCTTCTGTTTGGTTTACTAAACAGTACCCAAAAGAAAAATGGGTAAGCTTAATAAACAAATTACCTAAAAACCTGCAAGTATATCTTTTAGGTGCCCCGACTGATGACGATTTGTGCAACAATATTATTAATGAATCCATTGATAAAAAAGCCATAAATCTTGCAGGAAAATTTTCCTTTTTACAATCGGCAGCTTTGCAGCAAAATGCAGTTATGAATTATGTAAATGATTCAGCACCGATGCACTTTGCATCATCTATGAATGCACCTGTTGCAGCTATATATTGCAGCACCGTACCATGGTTTGGTTTTGGCCCATTATCAGATAATAGTTTTGTGATACAAACCAAAGAACAGCTTAGCTGCAAACCATGTGGGCTGCATGGTTTCAAGGCTTGTCCGCTAGGCCATTTTAAATGTGCATATTCCATACAGGACCAAAAATTACTGGAGGTACTAACTTAAGTAAGAAATGAAGAATGCAATCCTTTCAACCATACTTATATTTAATTTGACTTGCGTAAAGGCGCAACAATTATTTACCCGTTTTCAGGATTTGGAATTGGAGGATTGCAAGGGCAATATTATAAACACTTCCACTTTTTTAGGCAAAACTATTTATGTTGATTTTTGGTTTACAGCCTGCGCTCCTTGTATTAAGGAAATCCCCCACTCTAAAGCCTTACAGCATTTTTTTAAGAAAGATACCAACATTGTTTTTATGACTATTTGTATAGAAAATATTGACCGAAAACCAATATGGCGAGAAATGGTTCTACAACAGGAAATGAAGGGAATAAATCTTTTTTATGCACGTAACAGGCCGCAAAATGTCAATCTTATGAGGGCTTACAATATCACTTTTCCCACTTATATTTTAGTAAACAGTAAAATGAAAGTGATTGGGGACAATGCACCCAGACCATCAGAAAAAGGTTGGGTACATTGGGCTATTTACAGAGCAGCACAAGGGGTTTCTTTAACCCAATCTAAAGAAGAGATGAATAAAAATACAACCGATTTTAAAAAGTTTATAGAACAAGAACATTTTTGAATGATTGATTTGTACCAATAGAATGTTTTCGATCAAGAAGAGTGCATATTAAACTTGATTACAAAAGATCAGATAATCATTCCTAAATTTACAAACTTTAAGACAAGAAATGATTGCACAAAATAACAGACCGCTACGGGTTTTAGTTGCCAAAGTGGGGCTCGATGGTCACGATCGGGGTGCCAAAGTAATTGCCACCGCACTTAGAGATGCCGGTATGGAAGTTATCTATACAGGTCTTAGACAAACACCTGAAATGGTTGTGAATGCTGCACTACAGGAAGATGTTGATGCAATAGGCATCAGTATCTTAAGTGGAGCCCACATGACTGTATTTCCCAAAGTAATTCAATTAATGAAAGAAAAAGAAATGACAGATGTATTGCTAACAGGTGGAGGAATTATTCCGGAAGATGATATGAAACAACTGCACGATATGGGAGTTGGAACACTTTTTCCACCCGGTACAACTACAAGCGATATTGCAAATTATATTAGGGATTGGGTAGAAGAACACAGAACTTTTTGATTTAACCATTAAACTCTAAACCCTAAACTTCTCTCATGTATCAAACATTACTTACCTCGCTTGAGAATAATATTCTCATTGTTACCATTAATCGTCCTGACAAATTAAATGCAATAAACAAGATTGTAATGCAAGAGTTGGGTCAGGTTATGGATGAAATAAACCATAATCCAGAGATTAGATCAGTCATAATAACAGGTGCAGGTCCAAAATCATTTGTAGCCGGAGCTGATATAAGTCAGTTCGAAGGTTTATCTGTTGATGAAGGAAAAGCTTTATCCAAAACCGGAATGGAAATTTTCTTCAAAATTGAGAATAGCACCAAACCTATAATCGCAGCAGTAAACGGCTTTGCACTTGGTGCAGGTTGCGAGTTGGCAATGGCCTGTCATTTTAGAATAGCTGCTGAAAATGCAAAATTTGGTCAGCCCGAAGTAAACCTTGGACTTATACCCGGTTATGGTGGTACACAAAGATTGGTATACCTGATTGGTAAGGGCCGTGCTATAGAATTATTGATTAGTGCAGGTATGATAGATGCAAACACCGCATTACAATATGGGCTTGTCAACTATGTTGTTCCGGCAGATCAATTAATTATTAAGGCAAAATCTATTCTTGAGATTGTAAACACAAAAGCACCTTTAGCAGTTTCTAAGTGTATAGAGGCTGCCAATGCAGCATTAGATGAAAGCAAAAATGGCTACGAGGTTGAAATGACGGGTTTTGGCAATTGCTTTGGAACAAAAGATATGCTAGAAGGGACAACTGCATTTTTAGAAAAGAGAAAAGCAGTTTTTTCTGGTAGTTAATGTTTAACTTCTCTCCCAATTTTGGAAGGTAATTAATAATCAATTAGTTATACAATTTTAATATATTTATTATAACCAACATACTGATAATTCTCTTTTACAAATAAAGTATCCATGAAACAATTTGCACTAATCGTTTTTTTGGTATTGATGGTAGCTATTGCATTTTATTTTCTTGGGAAAAAAAATGGGAGCAGTAATATAACTTCAGATATTGTTCATAACACTACTCTTGTAAAACAAATTGCTGAACTAAGTGCTTTAAAAGTAAATGGGGTGTCCAACATAAAAGTCAGCAACAAGGGGGATAATCAGGGAATTTGGGATAAATTCAAAAATTATCTCGCAGAAAATACACTTTACGTAGCTATTCCATATCAGGCCAAATACGGTGTAGATATGAACAATCTAAAAATGGATATAAATACAAAAGATAGTATGGTTAATCTGTATTTTCCCGCTTGTAAGTTATTAAGCCTTCAATTACATTTAGATAAAATAGATGCAATGGGACAAACGGGAGTATTTAACACCATTACATTAGAACAATACATAAGTGTTCAAAAACAATTATACGAAGCATCTGTCAGTGAAATGTCCTATAACAAAAAAAACATACAGATGGCAGAAGAAAATATTAAAACTATTTTACAAAAATATTATGCACCATTGCATTTGAAAGTGAATTGTAAATTTGGTATACAAAATACTGATTTCACTAAATAATATTTCCTCTAAAATCACTTGAGCCCTCTTTTCAGAGGGCTCAAGTGCAAATTTCCACATTTCATTTCATCCATTAACAATTAAGCCTTATTAGAATCATCCAGGTAATTTGATGCTATGTTTTGTTCAGATGGTATGTTTTTTATTACTGATTTATTGGTAACAGAAATCTCACCATCAATAGTTTTTACTACAACTCCTGTTTTTACGCCCTTTGGTAAACTTAAAAAAGCTGCACCATAAACATTTGTAGTAGTAATAGAAAGCAAGTTATCGTTTGAATCATATATAACTATACTAGTATTTTTTGGAAAATCGCTAACCCAAATGTTAGTCTTATGATCATTTGCTACAACAGCTACACGACTTTTAGTGCCATTATCTTGTGCAGATGCTGTATTAAAACTTACTACCAAAATTATTATTGCTAAAATTGACTTCATTGCCTTTGCTGCTTTTGACATGGTTTGTTGTTTTACATCTACATAAAGGCAAGTGACGTGCCACAACAAATTTTCTATCATTTTAAGATTTATATACCCCCCCCAGAACTTTTTCATTATTTAAAATCAGTCCGATGAGGTTATAAATAGATCCTATACAAAGGCAATGCAAAAAAGCAACTAGCTGCCTTAAAATCCCCTAAAGGCAGCTTAAAAGGTGATTAAAGAACAATAAGTTTAATAAATAAAAAAAGATAAAAAATAATTATAAACAATTGATTTACAATCATTTATATTATTATTTCTTGACAAAGTTCAATCAAAACACCGTTGGTTTCTTTGGGATGAATAAAGCAAACCAATTTATTGTCTGCTCCCTTTTTAGGTTTATCATTAAGTAGTGTAAAGCCTTCATCCTTCAGTCTTTTCATTTCAATTTCAATATTTTTAACCGCAAAAGCTATATGATGGACACCTTCACCTTTTTTTTCAATAAACTTTGCAATTGTGCCATCAGGCTCCAAACTTTCCAATAATTCGACTTTATTTTCCCCAATTTGGAAAAATCCAGTCTTGACCTTTTCACTTTCTACAATTTCTGTCTTATAACAATTTACCTGCAAGATTGTAGTAAATAAATGTGAAGATGTTACCAGATCTTTTACAGCAATACCAATATGTTCAATACGAAGCATTATTTAAATTTTTATGTTTTAAGATTTAATAATAATTGTGAAAAATGAATGTTGTGTGATATTGTAGGCAAATTTATACCTTGTATTGATTTACTTTTGCATTATAAATAATAGACGAAAAGAAAAAATTATGTTGAAATTACCGGTTTACTTAGATAACAATGCTACAACCCCATGCGATCCACGGGTTGTTGAGGCTATGATACCATATTTTACCGAAAGTTTTGGTAACGCAGCAAGCCGTAATCACCCCTTTGGCTGGGCTGCAGAAGAGGCTGTAGATTATGCAAGGGAACAGATAGCAAAATTAATTGGAGCAGATCCTAAAGAAATCATATTTACCAGTGGTGCCACTGAAGGTGATAATCTTGCAATTAAAGGGATATATGAAATGTATGCAAGTAAAGGCAACCATATTATAACTGCTAATACTGAACATAAAGCCGTTTTGGATACCTGTAAGCATATTGAAAAAATAGGTGGAGAAGTAACTTATCTTCAGGTAAAGGAAAATGGCATGATAGACCTTGCTGAACTTGAGGCCGCTATTAAACCTACAACTATACTTATAGCAATAATGTACGCCAATAATGAGGTGGGTGTTATTCAACCTGTAAAAGAAATAAGCGCAATCGCTAAAAAGCATGGATTGTTGTTTTTTACAGATGGCGTTCAGGCAGTTGGTAAAATTCCGGTTGATGTAAATAAAGATGGTATTGATTTAATGGCATTTACCGCTCACAAAATGTATGGACCTAAAGGTATTGGAGCACTTTATGTTCGTCGTAAAAATCCTAGAGTAAAAGTTACCGCTCAAATGGACGGTGGCGGTCACGAACGAGGTATGAGAAGTGGTACGCTAAACGTACCGGGCATAGTCGGGTTTGGAAAAGCCGCTGAACTTGCCAGATTAGAAATGGATGCTGACGCAAAACGTTTAAGTCAGTTGCGCAATAAGTTAGAAACCGAATTGCTCAAAATTGAAGAAGCATATGTAAATGGCGACCGTGAACATCGTCTTCCGCATGTAAGCAATATTTCTTTTAAACATGTAGAAGGGGAAGGATTGTTGATGGGTTTCAATAAAAACATTGCACTTAGTTCAGGTTCAGCGTGTACTTCCGCATCTCTTGAACCAAGTTATGTGTTAAAGGCTTTAGGTTTGGGCGACGATTTAGCACATAGCTCCCTACGCTTTGGATTGGGAAGGTTCACAACAGAAGAACAAATTGATTACACAATAGAGCAAGTTAGAAATACTGTACTTAAACTAAGAGAAATGAGTCCCTTGTGGGAAATGTATAAAGAAGGTATTGATTTGAGCACAATAGAATGGGCTGCCCATTAAAACTGTAAATGTGAAAAATGCTTTTTGCGTAATTAGGCATCATCATTTTGATTTTAAAAATGCGTTTTTATAAATTTTAAATTAATTATTATGGCATATTCAGAAAAAGTAATAGATCATTATCAAAATCCTAAAAATGTAGGTACACTTGATAAAGCAAGTAAAAATGTTGGAACCGGCCTTGTAGGTGCACCTGAATGTGGAGATGTTATGCGCTTACAGATAGAAGTTGACGATGCAACAGGATTAATAAAAGATGCCAAATTTAAAACCTTTGGTTGCGGATCTGCCATTGCTTCTTCTTCTTTGGCTACAGAGTGGCTCAAAGGCAAAACAGTTGATCAGGCACTAACTATTGATAATATGGATATAGTGGAAGAACTTAACTTACCACCTGTAAAAATCCATTGTTCTGTATTAGCCGAAGATGCAATTAAAGCGGCAATAAATGACTACCGTCAAAAAAATGGTATGGAAGCTATTAAGTTCGAAGAAAGTGTCGTTCACTAAAAAATAGTATCAAGTAGTAAGTAGCAAGATTTCAGACTTTAGGAAGCGGATTTATACTTTTCATTTGTGATTCTTGATACTTACTACTAAAATCTTAGTACTAAAATGATTTACGTAAGCGATAAGGCTAAAGAAAAAGTTGAGAAACTTATGTCTGATGCTGAGGTTAAGGGAAATGATTATTTTCTTAGAGTTTCTGTCATTGGTGGTGGATGTTCAGGTTTGAGCTATAAGCTGGATTTTGATAATGAGAAAAAACCGATGGACCAGGAATTTGAGGATAATGGAATAAAAGTTGTAACAGATTTAAAAAGCTTCTTATATCTTGTTAATACAACCTTAGATTTTTCAGATGGTCTCAATGGGAAGGGGTTTTATTTTAGTAACCCTAACGCAAGCCGCAGTTGTGGATGTGGTGAAAGTTTTGCAGTTTAATATAATTAACTTCTGTAAAACATTTTATGAAAATCATTTTGTTTAATAAAAAAGCAGCTTTTCTACTGTAAAGATTATCTTAATAAGAGAGTGCTTAATTATTGAACATTCTGCAACTTACCAAAATCTAATTGTATGCACAGATTAATACTTTTCGGTGAAATTATTTCATATATATTTTTTCTTTTTCTCGCCGCAGCATTGTTAAAGCCACTTTTTAAATCGTGGTTAGATAAAGTGTAAACTTTTTTTATTAATTTCTACCTATTTAAACATTTTGATTTTATGTTTATTTACTTTTGTAATTAAAAAGTCAAATGGCAACTACGAAAATTACAGTAAATAATAATGGCTCCTTATTAATAGATGGAGATTTTGAGTTGGTTGATAAAAATGGTAAATCTTATGATTTAGCAGGCAGAGAAAAAATTTCGTTATGTAGATGTGGGATGTCAGCAAATAAACCATTTTGCGATGGGGCGCATAAAGGGCATTTTGAACATGATGCTGTGGCTTTTGCTTTGCCACCCAAAAAACCCCAAATTTAATTTTAATAAAATATTACCTATAAAAAGTCAACGCTACAATAATTTTTAGCGTTGACTTTTTATATTATATAAATATTGAAATTAGTAAGATAATAAAAAAAATTTCTAAATTCACTTTCCTTATTAATCTCTACTCTTAATTACTGTAGTGCGGGTAGTATCTGAAGTAGATGAGTTATTTCTCGCAAGTAAGGCTATAATAACTATTACAACTATAGCACCAACTATCCACATCCATGGTTCGCTGTACCAGGTTTGTGTTTGTGTAGTTACTGTTCTTGAAGACGAAGAGGAAGTTGTTCCCGAATCACCTTGGGCAGTAAGATTGTTGGCCAATCCGCTTAATAAGATTAATGCGAAAATTTTCAAAGAAGTAAAAAATGAATTGCTTTTCATAACGTTTTAATTTAATGATAAATAATAAATACTTAAACGTGCAATTCAATAACCAGACCATGAGAAATTATCTACAAAAAAATGGCCCCTCTGTTGAAACAGAGTGGCCTTTAACGATTGCTTGCCATATGAAAATCTTTATTTGGTTATCTTGATTATGACAAGCTGAAATTCTTAAAACGATAACCAATAGAAAAGTGTATACTAAATATAATTATTTCTTCATGCCAGAAGCAGCAGAATCAATTTTATCAGTAGCCATTTTAGCAGTAGAATCTACTTTGTCAGTAGCCATGTTAGCCATAGAATCTACTTTATCAGTAGCCATGTTAGCTGTAGAATCAATAACGCTCTTTGCAGAATCTGCTGTAGCTTCAGTTGTAGTTTCAGAATTACCGCAAGCTGTGAAAGCAGCTACTGCGAATACAAAAAGTAATTTTTTCATTTCTTTAAATTTAAAAAGTTTACTTTAATACCTGTTACTATAAAAGGTAACCCAAAACTTTTTTTGTAAAAAGAAAAAAAATAAAATAATTGTAGAAAAAATGGGGAATTTTGTATCATTACAATAAATTATAAACCATAAATAGTTTATTATCAATTATAATTTTTTAATTTTTTGTTTAAAATTTTTTAAACCTTTTTTAAAAATTACGTTTTAATATTAAAATGCCTTTAAAAGATTATTTCTTAGTTTTACTTCTATGTGGATGATTTGTCTAAAAGAATGGAGGCAATTTTTCAGTAGCCTCACCGGATATATAGCAATTATAATTTTTCTGTTATTATTTGGACTTTTTTTATTTGTATTTCCAGCTACCGCTATTCTTGATTTTGGGTATGCATCACTTTATAATTATTTTTCCATTGCTCCATTTATTCTACTGTTTTTAATACCAACCATAACTATGCGTAGTGTGGCTGAGGAATATAAAGGTGGAACTTTTGAAATCATTAAGACACTGCCAATAACCTCGGGAGAAATTGTTTGGGGGAAGTATTTAGGTTGTTTTTTAATTGTTTTAATTGCGCTCATACCTACTGTATTATATTCAATAAGTATACAATACCTAAGTGTTAGGGGTGGTATAGACCTAGGTGCACTAATAGGAAGTTATATAGGTTTATTTATGCTTGCCGGTGTATTTACGGCTGTTGGTATATGCACAAGCAGTTTTACGAACAATACTATTGTAGCTTTTATTGTAGCTGCTTTTATTTGTTTTATTTTATTTAGTGGGTTCAACGAAATTAGCAAACTGCCCGGACTTGCCAATTCGGGTATGGATTACTATATAGAAATGCTTGGAATTGATTATCACTATAAAAATATAAGTAGAGGTATTATAGATTCAAGAGATGTGATATACTTTACTGCAACTATAATATTATTTATATTTATAACGCAAAGACAAGTTGAAATGCGGTAATAATTAAATCTGATTACAAAATCTATACTTCATTTATTGGGATAATAAAAGCTTCATAAATTAAGGAAATAGGTATAAGAAAAAGCCAATTGAAAGATGAATGCTATTAATAAAATATTAAATAACAAACTTTGGTGGATATGGCTATTCTTTATTTTTATGGGTGTAATATTTATATCCTTGCTTTCACATTTTAGAATTGATCTAACAAAGGAAAATCGTTTTTCACTTAGCCCATCTACTAAAAAAGTTCTGAACAATCTTGAAGCACCAGTATTAATAGATGTTTACCTCTCCGGTGACCTAAGCGCAGGTTTTAAGAAATTAAGTGTTGCAAGTGAAGAACTTTTAAATGAGTTTAAAGAATACGGAAAAGGGAACCTTCAATTTAAATTTATAAAACCAGGTGAAGGATTACCCGACAGTTTGCGTAACCAACTGTACGATAGCCTTGTTCAATCAGGCATAAAACCATTTAACAATCAGGTAACTTCTAAAGAAGGTGAAGAAAAAACAGAACGACTTATTTTCCCTTCAGCTATGGTTGTCTTTGGCAACCGTAAAATACCGGTTGATCTTATGAGCGGCAAAAGTGGTATGGATGAGGAAACCACGCTCAATTATAGCGAGGCATTACTGGAGTTTAAATTCGCTGATGCCATAGATAAACTGACCCGAAAAACAATTCCGATAGTAGCTTACGCAGCCGGAAATGGAGAACCACTGCCACCAAATGGCAATATCAAAGATTTGTTTGTACAAATGAGTAACAACTATCGATTTGGTGTCATTGATCTTCATTCGGGTAGGTTAGATGCCGATACAATAAATGCGTTAATAATTGTAAAACCTAAAACCTCATTTTCCGAAACTGAAAAATTAAAAATAGACCAATATATTTTACACGGAGGAAATGTAATATGGTTTATAGATAAGCTATATGCAGAAATGGATAGTCTCTTAAGGTCACAGGCAGACTTTGTAGCATTTGACAAAAACCTTAATCTTGATGATCTACTATTTAAATATGGGGTAAGAATAAACAGCAACCTTTTGCAGGATTTAAAATCAGCTAAACAACCGTTGGTAGTAGGCCAAATGGGGGGACAGCCACAAATAAAACGTTTACCATTTCCTTATTATCCTCTATTGGGTGCGCCTTCCGCAAATGTCATTTCAAAAAATCTTGATGACATTCTAAGCATTTTTCCGGGCACCATAGATACTGTAAAAGCTAATGGCATTGAAAAAACTATAATTCTTGCAAGTGATACCAATAGTCGTACCATCAGTTCGCCTGCTTTGGTTAGCTTACAATCAGTAAAAAGTGAGGAGGACTTTAGATTCTTTAATAAAAGCAACTTACCAGTAGCAGTATTATTGCAAGGGAAATTTACTTCACTGTATGCCAACCGGTTCTCCACAGAACTGAAGGATACGCTTTTACAGTTTAGCCAATTAGCATTTGCAGCAACCGGTATAAAACCTTCAAAACAAATAGTGGTAAGCGATGCAGACATTGTAACCAATGTGGTAACGCAAAGTCAGGGGCCACTGCCTATGGGTATGCAGGAATACGAAAACTATCAATTTGCCAACCGCGAATTTCTGCTCAATGCCGTAGATTATCTAGTAAATCCCAATGGCGTATTAGAGTCAAGAAATAAAGATTTTACACTTCGTTTGCTTGATAAACAAAAAATTGCAACTCAAAAATCTTTTTGGCAACTTATCAATATTTTAGGACCAATTTTACTAGTTGTAACCTTTGGTAGCATTTATCAATGGAGGAGAAAAAAAATGTTTGGGGTTTAATGGTCCGTAATTACTATGTCTTAATAACCTTTCATAGTGAATGGAGTTAACTATTTAGATTCTTCATTCATCTCTTTAATGTTGGGTACATTAGTATTTTTAAAATGAAATTTCTTCTTTTTCAACACTTTGATCCTTCAATTATTTCACACAGTCATTCCTTACCTTTGCCCACTTTCAACATATAATAGAATATCATCAGAATATGAGTGTCAAGTATAAAGAATATTCCGGTTTACATTTGCCTACCATAGAAAAAGAAATATTGGCAAAATGGAATGAATCCAAAGCTTTTGAAAAAAGTGTGGAATTGAGGGAAGGAGCTGAACCGTATGTTTTTTTTGAAGGACCACCAAGTGCTAATGGTATGCCGGGCATTCATCATGTAATTTCAAGAACTCTCAAAGACCTAGTTTGCCGTTACAAAACAATGCAAGGCTTTCAGGTAAACCGTAAAGGAGGATGGGATACTCATGGATTACCAGTAGAATTAGGTGTTGAAAAGGAATTGGGAATTACCAAAGAAGATATTGGCAAAAAAATTTCAGTTGAAGATTACAACCAAAAATGCCGTGAAGCTGTACTGCGTTATAAAAAAGAATGGGACGACATTACCAAAATGATGGGTTATTGGGTTGATTTGGACAACCCTTACATCACCTTTGAAAACAATTACATCGAAAGCCTTTGGTGGATATTAAGTCAATTATACAAAAAAGGTTTGTTGTACGAAAGTGTAAGCATACAACCCTACTCACCTGCTGCCGGCACAGGTCTAAGCAGCCACGAATTGAACCAACCGGGTACGTATAAAGATGTGAAGGATACGAGTGTAGTGGCTATGTTTTGCCTCCCCAACCCCTCCAAAGGAGGGGCTAACGCACAACACCCAACTTTAAAAAAAATCTTCGATTCAATTAACGAATCATTTTCAGGAAACCCTCCTTTGGAGGGCGGGGAGGCCTTTTTGATGGCATGGACAACTACGCCCTGGACCTTACCTTCTAACCTAGGGTTGACAGTGGGACCAAACATTGATTATGTTTTAGTGAAAACATTCAACCCTTACACCCACCTTCCAATCAATGTAGTTCTTGCAAGAGCTTTACTGGGAAAATATTTCAAAGAAGAATCAGAAAATGAAGATTTTGAAAATTATAATGCAGAAGTAAAAATATTGTCCTGGAAAATCATAACTGAATTCAAAGGATCAGAATTAGAAGGCCTTTCATACGAACAACTCCTCCCCTACGAAGCCAACATAACTGACAATCCAAATGCTTTTAAAATATTATTGGGCGACTTTGTAACCACAGAAGATGGTACAGGCATCGTACACACCGCTCCGGCTTTTGGTGCAGATGATTACAAGGTTGGGAAGAAATATGATATTGGCATACTTACCATGGTTGACCGCGAAGGCAAGTTTGTGGATGGCCTTGGAGAATTCAGCAACCGCTTTGTAAAAAACTACAAAGACGATAAGGATTATGCTGACGTTAACGTGGACATTTCCGTAAAACTTAAAAAAGAAAACAGGGCTTTCAAAGTAGAAAAGTACGAGCACAGTTATCCACATTGCTGGCGGACTGACAAACCCATTTTATATTATCCATTAGATGCATGGTTTATAAAAACCACCGCATTAAAAGACAGGATGGTGGAAATGAACAAAACCATTAACTGGAAACCTAAAAGCACCGGCGAAGGCCGTTTTGGTAACTGGCTGGAAAACATGGTGGACTGGAACCTTAGCCGTAGCCGCTTTTGGGGAACGCCATTACCGGTATGGAAAACAGAAGATGGTGACGAGCAGATTTGCATAGGATCTATTAGCGAGTTGAATGAAGGGATAAGAAAAGCCAGTGAGGTGTTGGGTGGCGATGTAAACAAGAACTATTTGCACAAAGGAATATTGGATTTACATAAACCATTTGTAGATGACATTATTTTAGTCAGCTCAACGGGCAAACCCATGACCCGTGTTCCAGACCTGATAGACGTTTGGTTCGATAGTGGTGCCATGCCTTATGCACAATGGCATTTTCCTTTTGAAAACAAAGAAATATTTTCTAAAAACTACCCAGCAGATTTCATAGCCGAAGGTGTTGACCAAACACGTGGGTGGTTTTATACCTTGCATGCTATTGGATCTTTAATAAAGGAAAGTGTAATAGAAGAACTGGAAAAAAGTGGGCTACCTACTGACAAAGTGGACGGAAGGGCATATAAAACTGTTGTAAGTAACGGTTTGGTGTTAGATAAGAATGGTAATAAAATGAGTAAAAGGCTGGGCAATGTGGTCAACCCATTTGAAACCATTGAAAAATACGGTGCAGATGCTACCCGTTGGTACCTGATTACAAATGCAAGTCCTTGGGATAATCTTAAGTTTGACATAAACGGCATACAGGAAGTTCAACGCAAATTTTTTGGCACACTTTATAACACTTACCAATTTTTCGCCCTATATAGCAACCTCGATGGTTTTGCTTTTAAAGAGTCCTACATACCCTTGGAAGAAAGACCTGAAATAGATCGTTGGATTTTATCTTCTCTCAATACGCTGATCAATACAATAATAGATAGTCTGAATGATTACGAACCTACACAAGCCGGAAGGGCCATGGAGGAATTTGTAGATGAACATTTGAGTAATTGGTATGTACGTCTTAGTCGCAGAAGATTTTGGAAAGGAGAGTACGAACATGACAAAATATCTGCATATCAGACACTTTATGAGTGTTTGGAAACCATTGTAAGGTTAATGGCTCCAATTTCGCCATTTTTTAGCGATGCATTGTTTCAAAACCTAAATAATGTAACCAATAGGTTTGATAAGGAAACTATTCATCATGTAAATTTTCCAACTTCCGAAAATAATGTAATTGATTTGGGTTTGGAAGAAAGAATGAGACTTGCGCAGGATACCTGTTCACTGATTTTAAGCATACGTAAAAAAGTAAATATAAAAGTTAGGCAGCCATTACTTAAAGTCTTAATTCCTGTTTTAAATCCATCAATGAAAGAGCAACTTTCAAAAGTTGAAGACCTGATAAAAAGCGAAGTAAATGTAAAATCAATAGAATATCTGACAGAAACAGAAGGATTTATAAATAAGAAAATAAAACCGAATTTTATTTCACTTGGTAAAAAACTTGGGGCTAAAATGAAAGCTGTTAGTACGGCAATAGCAGGTTTTACACAAAATGACATATCATTATTAGAAAAATCTGGAAAAATTATTTTGAATGTAGG
Organism: Segetibacter sp.; assembly: GCA_043736115.1. Classification (GTDB taxonomy): domain Bacteria; phylum Bacteroidota; class Bacteroidia; order Chitinophagales; family Chitinophagaceae; genus Segetibacter. The sequence goes on from JAYTDC010000150.1 coordinate 57,607, forward strand.
GGATGAACCCCTTACCTTGCAACTCACCGATGTAGAGATATCTGCAGAAGATATTCCCGGCTGGAGTGTTGCTTCAAAAGGCAACCTTACTGTGGCATTAGACATCATAATAAATGATGAATTGAAAAAAGAGGGAGAAGCTAGGGAATTTGTAAATCGTATCCAAAATCTTAGAAAAGACAGTGGTTTTGATCTTACCGATCGAATTAAAATATCCATTGTTAAAAATGATAAACTAGAAAATTCTATAAATGAATATAAAAATTATATTTGTGCCGAAATTTTGGCAGATTCTATAGTTTTTGTTCCGGAAATAATAGATGGCACTGAAATTGAAATAAACGATGTTTCATTAATAGTTAATGTAAATAAAAGCTTGGCTAATGGCTACAACTAAAAAACCCTTAAAGGGAGCAAAACCCGCCCCTAAAAAAACACCCGTACCTAAAAAGGTTTTAGCCAAAAAGGCAGCCCCTGTAAAACATGCTGAACAAGCTAAAAAGACCCTTCAGGTAAAGGCAGTTACCAAAAAATTAGCCACGGTTACTAAAAAAACCGTTGTTGATAGTAAGAAAACCAAGCCTAAAAAAATACATATAATTGGACCGAAAGTGGCTAAAGTTGTTTCTAAAAAAACAACTTTACCTAAAGTAACAAAAATTGTAGCCAAAATGCCGGTAAAAAAGGCAATACAAAACGTGGTTGCAAAAAAAATTGAAAAACCAGTGAAAAAAGTTTCAGAATCAGAGAAAAAGGTAGCAAAACCGGCACCTGTAGTAAAACAGGTAATTGTTCCAGAAAAAAAGGCAAAAGTTGCACATGTACCAACGCCCACAGCAGCAGCTAAGGCCGCGGCTAAAGCTGCTCCCTCCAAGCCATCAAAACCAGTCGTTATTCCAAAAACATCCACCGATAAAATGGTTGATTATGAACCCGACTTTCTAAAAAGTGTCCTTGATTCGCCGGTAAACATTCCAAATTCACCAACTATGCGTTATAGTGATGGTGAACTGATGGAGTTCAGAGACCTTATTAATAAAAAATTGGATGCCGCAAAAAAAGAACTAGCATATTTACAGGGATTAATAACCAGAAAAGATGAAATGGGAGGTGACGAAACAGATAACCGTTATATGACCATGGAGGACGGAGGTATGAGTATGGAAAGAGAGCAATTGAGTCAAATGGCCAGCCGTCAGATTACTTTTATTGATCATCTTGAGAAAGCAATCATGCGCATTGAAAACAAGACCTATGGCGTTTGCCGGGTTACAGGTAAATTGATAGATAAAGCCCGTCTTCGTGCTGTACCACATGCCACACTTAGTATGGAAGCTAAACTAGGAATAGTAAAATAGTATTTACATATAAAATTTTTAAATTAAAAAAGGGAAGCATTTTGCTTCCCTTTTTTAAATTAAAAAAAATAACATACTTATTCTATGCTTGACTTCTTCATTGCTATCTTAAATAATACATAACCCATAACTAAAAATAAAACAGCACCTAATAAGAAGTAAACATTTTGACCTCCTAAAATATTACTAAGGCCGTGTTCCACACTCCATGCTTCCAGAGATTTTGTAACCTTTTCGTTTACTGATAAAATAGCAACCATCACACCCGCCAAAGCCCCACCTGCTACTAAACCTGTTGCAAAAAGGTTTCCTTTACCCAAGTCATCTTCTTCCCCATGCACCTCTTCACCTTTGCTCTTCTTTTTCCAATCAACTATACCGCGTATAGCTCCACCAATAAAGATGGGTAATGTGGTACTCAATGGTAAATATATTCCTATAGCAAAACTTAAAGCTTTAACTCCACACAACTCCATTACAAAGGCTATAAATACACCTACCAATACAAACTGCCAATCCAAGTTAAAGGATAAAATTCCTCTAATCAAAGTAGCCATCAAAGTGCCTTGAGGAGCAGGATATTTATCTGTTCCTATTGCATGATGTATTCCCTGCGCAATCATATCCTGAGTAGGCGTATCCAGAATTTTTACTGTTGCACCAATTGCAATTGAAGATACAATGACACCAATAAAAAGTGCAATTTGTTGAAGTCGTGGAGTTGCACCAATCAAATATCCCGTTTTTAAATCCTGTGAGGTTGCTCCTGCATTAGCCGCGGCAATACATATCATACTACCAACTACCAATGCCATTGGTTCATAAACTTTACCGGTCCACCCTACAGAAATAAAAACTAAACAAGTTCCCATAATTGTTGCTATGGTCATACCACTTACGGGACTATTAGAAGAACCAATTAACCCCACTATACGTGATGCAACTGTTACGAAAAATGCCCCAAAGATCAATACCAAAAGACCAACTAATAATTTACTGCCTAAACCTTCACCCGGTATTTGTGGCAATATAGCCATTACCAAAACAAGGGCTACACTACCCATTCCAACAATTTTTATAGAAAGTTCCCTTTCGGTACGGGCTATAGCAGTTGTTTCTGTGCCCTCTTTTTTGAGAGAGCCAATACTGCCTTTAAAAGATGAAATAATGGTTGGAATGGTCTTGAACAAGGTAATAAAACCACCGGCCGCTACAGCACCTGCACCTATCTGACGTATGTATGCAAAGTAAATTGCTGCAGAATAATCTGTAAATGAATGGGCAACAGGATCCCAACCTCCTTTGCCCCCGGTAGATGCCATTGAAACAAGATAGCCCAACTTCATTTGCTGTGCTGCAATAATATCGGGCGGAACCAAAGAAGATAATAGTGGTATTAATACAAACCAACTTAAAACGCCACCCGCTACTAATATTCCTCCAATCTTTGGGCCTATGATATATCCCACTCCGAGGTATTCAGGTGTTATTTCACCACTTATTTTTGCTGAAGGAAAATATTTATTGGTTTGTTTAGTTGCCCAAAATGGAACTTCTGCTATTACATGAAATATTTTTTGGAACATGGCATATACAAACGCAAAAGCTACTCCACCCAAAGCTATTTTAGCCAAATCGCCCCCCTTCTCCCCGGCTTTTAATACACTTGCGCAGGCTGTTCCTTCTGGGTAAGGTAATGTTTCATGTTCTTTCACTATCAATGCTTTGCGCAATGGTATCATCATTAAAGTACCTAGAATACCTCCAAAAATTGCCAAAATCAAAATGGTGAAATAATTAAAGTAAGAGGCACTTGCAGGGTCACTTAAAAATAGAAAACCAGGTAAAGTAAATACAACACCAGCAGCTATACTTTCACTTGCAGAACCTGTTGTTTGAATTATGTTATTTTCAAGAATTGTTGTTTTCAAAAAAAGTTTTCCCAACAAAATACTCATAACAGCAATGGGTATAGAGGCAGAAACGGTTAACCCTGCTTTTAATGCAAGATATACAGTGGCTGCGCCAAACACAATACCGAATATGCAACCCATTAAAATGGCTTTGAAGGTAAACTCCTTCATGTTAGAATTGTCAGGTACAAAGGGTTGAAACTTTTGCGGATCGGGCATAGCAGTAGTATTTTAATTTATTTTGAAAGTTAATGGAAATTATTTCTATAAAAAAAGCCGTTTGGAAAAATATTCCAAACGGCTTTCTAAATTATTATTATTTATATAAACTGAATTTAATTAACCCCGTGCATCATTTTTTTCAATTTTCCTGCAAGGACAAACAAGATTAATGAAGCAATACCAGATAACCCTACAAACAACATAAAGTAACTATACAAGTCTTTGATTACAAATCCAAGAAACTTTGGCGACGCCGGGCTTGTGTTCCATTGCTGCAAATTTATTTCATTGTTCTTTGCAAACATTTCATTTCTAAGTAAAAAGTATGTATGCTCATTTTTGCCTTTAGCAAAAATAAATTTAGGTTCTTTATCACCATACTTTTCAAAGATTTTCAATTTCTTTTCATCACTCATTTTTCCAGGAACAATGCGCTTCAACTTTACACTGTCAGGACTTGCTGTTTCACTGGCTAATGGGGTTGAAATAATATTTGTAATAGAATCCGGTTCTTTTGATTTATCAGATTTCTTAACCATTTGCACATCCCATATTGCATTTATTCCAACTCCATTATTGTTAACTACAGAATCCCAATTGACTACATTGCCATTCATAGTTACTGTAGAGGCATCAAACTCTGCAGCAATATTTTGCTCCTCAGGATACAGTGAACTCATAGTACCGGCCAACTTATTTCCGGTTGCTATGGCAAGAAACCAAACACCCATCATAAGCGAAGTGAAACGGGCAGGTGTAAGCTTATTTACCATTGATAGTCCAATTGGGCTTAAACAAAGCTCACCAATAGTATGAAGAAAATACAGCCCCGTAAGGAAGATTATGCTTGCACCTGCTACAGGTATATTCTTAGATCCAAAGGCAATGAACAGGAAACCTATTGCCAAAAATCCAAGTCCTAAAGATTGCTTAAAAGGTGCAGCAGGATTTTTCCCTTTCTTATTTAACCGTACCCAAAAAACACTCAATATGGGAGCAAGCAAAACAATAAAACCTGCATTAAAACTCTGAAAATAACTGGCCGGCATTGTCCAACCAAAAATTCTACGGTCGGTTTGCTCGTCTGCAAAAAAGGTAAGTGAAGCGCCTGCCTGTTCAAAACACATCCAAAAAAAGACTACAAATATCATTACCAAAATAATTACCCAAAGCCTGTCTTTTTCTGTTTTGGTAAGCGTTTTATCTGTAATAACGACAAATGGAGCTACTAGAGTCATACCATAAATAAGTGATCCCCAAAAATCTACTCCAACTACCCAATGCAATATACCCATTGTGGTTATAATTCCACCTATCAAAATGGTCAACTGTTGCTTGCTGAACCCGCTGTCACTGCCACTGTCATCATTTAATTTATTGGCTGTAACACCTAACTGCTGACCGGTTGGAGAAATAACATATTTATCTTTTGTAAAATAAAAAATGATAAGACCTATGATCATACCAATACCAGCAGAGAAGAAGCCCCATTTGAAATCTACATTTTCACCAAGATACCCACAAACTAATGGTGCAAAGAATGCACCGGCATTTATACCCATATAAAATATAGAGTAGGCCCCATCTTTTCGTACATCGCCTTCAGGATAAAGCTGACCAACCATGGTAGAAATGTTGGGTTTAAAAAACCCATTTCCAAATATCAAAAATGCTAAACCCGCCCAAAGCAATATTTCGCTTAAACCCGATCCCTGTGGCAGTGATGCGCAGGAAAAAATAAGAAACTGTCCTATTGCCATTAATATACCGCCTACAAAAATAGACTTTCGGTTGCCCCAATACCTGTCCGCTACATATCCACCAATTAAAGGGGTTAGGTAAACGAGCCCCGTATAGGTGCCGTAAATATTTGACGCCAATGCTTTGTTGAAAAACAAATACTTGGTCATGAAAAGAATAAAAATTGCACGCATTCCATAGTAGCTGAATCGCTCCCAAAATTCGGTTGCAAAAAGGACATACAATCCTTTAGGATGTCCCTTTTGTTGGTCATCATGTCCATGAATGGCGGCAGCCGTCGGGGTTATGTTACTCATAACTTGATTAATTTTCTTTTTAGTGGTGTAGGTTTGTTTAAGATTTAATGGCTCAAAATAGTGATAATTCTGATTAGTTGTTGTGATAACTAATAAGTTGAAGTTGTACTGTTGGTTTTCTTTGAGAAATAAATAAGATAATTTTACCCTGATATGAAAATTTTATTACTAGGCTCGGGTGGTCGTGAACATGCTTTTGCATGGAAAATAAAACAAAGTAGATTATGCTCCGCATTATTTATAGCACCCGGCAATGCAGGCACATTACAATTTGGTAAAAATATAGATTTAGCTGTTCTCGATTTTTTATCTATTAAAAAAGTTTGTTTAGAAAAAAATATTGATATGGTTATTGTGGGGCCTGAAGACCCTTTGGTTGCAGGTATTTACGATTTCTTTAAAGATGACCTGCAATTGCAAAAAATAATGGTAATAGGACCATCAAAGGCGGCCGCACAATTAGAAGGCAGCAAGGCTTTCAGTAAAAAATTTATGGAGCGCCACAATATTCCTACAGCAACTTACAGAGCCTTTACAGCAGTAAATTATGAAGAAGGTGTAGATTATCTAAAGCATCATTCCTTACCCATGGTTTTAAAAGCCGATGGACTTGCAGCTGGTAAAGGGGTAGTAATATGCGAAACCGCAGCAGAGGCAATAAATGTTTTTGCTTTAATGATTAAAGACAAACAATTTGGCGAAGCTGGAAGTCGGGTTGTGGTAGAGCAGTTCTTAGAAGGTATAGAATTAAGTGTGTTTGTAATAACTGATGGTAAAGATTATAAAATTATAGGCCATGCAAAAGATTATAAACGAATAGGTGAAGGGGATACAGGACTTAATACAGGTGGAATGGGTTGCGTAAGCCCTGTACCTTTTGCTGATGAAAATTTTATGCAGAAAGTTATTGAACGCATTATAGAACCTACAATTAAAGGTTTTAAAAAAGAGCAATTAGAATATAAAGGCTTTGTATTTTTTGGTTTAATAAAAGTGGATAACGAACCCTATGTAATTGAATACAATTGCCGCATGGGTGACCCGGAAACTGAAGTGGTTTTACCGCGATTAAAAAATGATATTGTGACTCTTTGCCTAAGCTTATACAAAGGTAGCCTTCAAGAACAATTTATTGAAACCGATGACCGAAGTTGTGCAACAGTAGTAACCGTTAGCGGTGGTTACCCGTGTGATTATAAAAAAGGTTTTACAATAAATGGCTTACCCGATTCTATAACCTCTACAGATAGCATGGTATATCATGCAGGAACAAAAAAAGAAAATGATAATATAGTAACAAACGGAGGCAGAGTTTTGGCCATTACTTCATTTGGCAATTCTATACCCAATGCTGTTAGCAAATCATTACAAACCTTATCAAATATATATTTTGAAGGAATGAACTACCGAAAGGACATTGGTTATGAGTTTGAGTGAGTTGGTCTTTATTATAGGATCTAAAGAAATTTTTCACAGCACCTTATCACTTAGATAAGCTCATAAAAATATCTTCCTAGTTTTCTAAAAATTAAAAAATCATTCATTTACTTTCGCAAAAAAACTACATGCAACTTCAGAAATTTATACAGGAGGCTTTTGCAAACAGAGAATTACTAAAAGATAATACTTACGAACAGGCTGTGAGAGATGTAATAGAAGAGGTGGACAAAGGCAGACTTAGGGTAGCCTCTCCCACTCCTGATGGCTGGATTGTGAATGAATGGGTAAAGCAAGCAATTCTTTTATACTTTGGCATTCAACAAATGGAAACATTTACACTTCCGCCCTTTGAGTTTTACGATAAAATGAAACTAAAAAGTAACTACAAAGATTTGGGAGTAAGGGCAGTACCACACGCAGTGGCAAGGTATGGGGCATTCCTTGCCAGAAATGTAGTTTTAATGCCAAGTTACGTAAATATTGGAGCCTATGTAGGAGAAGGAACAATGGTGGACACCTGGGCTACCGTTGGTAGCTGTGCACAGATAGGTAAGGATGTTCACCTTAGCGGAGGAGTAGGTATAGGTGGTGTTCTTGAACCCCTACAGGCAAGCCCTGTTATAATAGAAGATGGCTGTTTTATTGGCAGCAGATGCATTGTGGTAGAAGGGGTAATTGTAGAAAGTGAAGCTGTGCTCGGTGCAAATGTAGTACTAACTCAAAGCACAAAAATAATAGACGTAAGCGGACCTGAACCCATAGAATACAAAGGAAAAGTTCCGGCGAGAAGCGTTGTTATCCCAGGTTCTTATACTAAAAAATTTCCCGCAGGAGAATACAATGTGAGTTGTGCATTAATTATTGGCAAACGCAAAGCAAGCACAGATCTTAAAACCAGTCTGAATGATGCTTTGAGAGATTTTAATGTTGCTGTTTAGTTAATTGGTTAAGTGGGTTATTGGTTAAGTGGTTTATTGGTTAATTGGTTTATTAGTTAAGTGGTTTATTAGTTAAGTGGTTTATTGGTTTATTAGTTAAGTGGTTTATTGGTAAGGGGGTTATTTAATAAATCAAAATGTAGGCAGTAATCGCTACATATCTCTAAATTTTAAGTTCGAAAAATAATATAAATACCAATTATTGGTATATTTGGTTTAAAGAATTTATCATGGCAAAAAATACTTCAATTCTTTTAGGTGAACATTTTGAAAAGTTTATCCGTAATGAAGTTTCTTCGGGCCGTTATGGTTCGGCAAGTGAAGTCATACGTACAGCATTACGGATATTGGAGTCAGAAGAGGAAAAAAAGAATGCCTTAATTAAGGCTTTAATTAAGGGAGAAAAATCAAAAAGAATTGAAAATTTTGACCCTGCTACTCATTTGGCAAAACTTCATAAAAAGCATTTATGAAGAAGTTGAAAATCATCTTTCTTGAAGAGGCTATTGCGGACTTAGAAGATATTTGGTTTTATACTTTCAAAAAGTGGTCACTCGAGCAAGCAGATAGATATTACAATGTGATGATTGAAGAAATTGATTTTCTTTCAAAGAAGCCAAAATCCGGAAAAGATTTAAGTCATTTAAGACCGGGTTACCATTCTTCAAAAGTAAAATCGCATTTCATATTTTATAAATTTTCGACAACAGAACTTGAAGTAGTAAGAATTCTTCACGAAAGTATGGATATACCGAATCGCTTATATAACGCAACCACTGCAACCTTAGGTTTAGATGAAAGCGTGGCCGGATGAAAGTAAAATAAACACTTAAAAAAAGCCCGGAAGTGATCCGGGCAGAAAAAGCAAACGTAAAGTTATTAATCACTTTCACAGGTTATAAGGTAGTTCCATTTATTAGTTAATAAGGTATTTGTTACTCTAAACTCCCAGAATAACAAATACCCAATTACAGTATTACATCTTTATGACCTTACCACTACCGGCTGATTTCATATTTATATTTGTTGCAGCGCCTTTATAATAAATATTGCCACTTCCACTCACTTTGGCATCAATATTTTTATTTGCAAATACTTTGATATTTCCACTACCGCTTACACGTGCCTCAACATTGTCGCAACTAAATTCACTACAGTCAATATCGCCACTACCGCTTATACTTGCCGTAACAGATTGAGTACTTTCACCACTAAGCTTTACGTTACCACTACCCGAAATAGAAATTTTTGTTTCACTAAATGACTTTACTCCCAAATTAATATTTCCACTTCCTGATAGAGAAACAGCTGTAGTTCCATTGTTATAAAAATCACCTTTACCATTTATGTCTCCACTGCCTGAAACTTTTAGCTCTGTAAGCATCGTCGCACTTGCATGCACTACAATTTTGTTTTTTGATTTCAAATTTACATTGTCTTTTGACTTAATGACCAACATTCCATCTTTTACAGTGGTTTCTATATATGGCAACAGGTTGTCATCCGCCTCTACGGTTAAAACATTGCCCTTTCCGTAATCTAATTCCACATTCATACTTCCACTTACTGAAATCCCGGTAAAATTTTTTACTTCACGACTTTCTTTTTTGGAGTTACCATTGCCTTTAATAGTTTCCCATGGTTTAAAACAACAAAAAGTGATAATAATAACCACTGCAAATAATACCTGCTTCATAGCAATTAATTTTTTAGTTTATAAAGTTTGTTTGTAAGGGTACAACGGGTCTAAATATAAAAAGTTACAAAATTTTTTTTATTAACCTCAAAGGGGAAATTGAAAACCTAAAAGTCATTTATCTCAAAACCACATTATCACATTATCCCATTATCACATTTTCACATTATACCATTATCTCATTTTCACATTATCCCATTATCTCATTTTCACATTTTCACATTTTCACATTTTCACATTTTCACATTATCTCATAATCACATTATCACATTATCACATTATTTCATTAACACAATATCCTTACTTTTGCGCTTCATTCACAAAAAACATACATCAACCATTTACCATGAGTGTATTAGTCAATAAAAATTCAAAAATTATTGTTCAGGGTTTTACAGGTACAGAAGGTACTTTTCATGCTACGCAAATGATTGAATACGGTACCAATGTAGTAGGCGGCGTAACACCCGGGAAAGGTGGCACTTCACACCTAGACAGACCCGTGTTTAATACAGTTGCAGATGCTGTATTAAAAACCAGTGCAGATGTAAGCATCATATTTGTACCGCCGGCTTTTGCTGCTGACGCCATAATGGAAGCCGCTGATGCGGGTGTTGTATTAGTTGTTTGTATTACAGAAGGCATACCGGTACAGGATATGGTAAAAGTGAAAAATTATTTATTGACCAAAAATACCCGCCTGATAGGGCCAAACTGCCCTGGCGTTATTACTGCAGGTGAAGCTAAAGTCGGCATTATGCCAGGTTTCATTTTTAAGCCGGGTAAAATAGGTATTGTTTCTAAATCGGGTACGCTTACCTACGAAGCTGCTGACCAGGCCGTAAAGGCCGGAATGGGCATTAGTACAGCCATTGGTATTGGCGGCGACCCAATCATTGGTACTACTACCAAAGAAGCAGTTGAATTACTGATGAACGATCCTGAAACCGAAGGCATCATAATGATTGGTGAAATAGGTGGCGGCATGGAAGCTGAAGCTGCCCGTTGGATAAAAGACCATAAAACAAAACCTGTTGTTGGTTTTATAGCAGGCCAAACAGCACCTCCGGGCCGCAGAATGGGTCATGCAGGCGCTATTATTGGTGGTGATGAAGACACTGCAAGTGCTAAAATGGAAATTATGAGGGCATGCAATATTCTTGTGGTAGATAGTCCTGCAGACATTGGCAAAACAATGGCAGAAGCACTTAAAAAGTAATTTTTCAACCTTAAAATATTATAAGCCTGTAGTAATGGATTACTACAGGCTTTTTTTGTAAAGAAGAAAATTTTACTCACCAATTTTATATTTAAAAATGAGTATTAAGCAAATAGACTATTTGATTATAGGACAGGGTCTTTGCGGTTCGTTTCTAAGTTATTACCTATTGAAAGCAGGAAAAACTGTTATGGTCATAGATAACCAAAAGCCATATACAGCCAGCAAAATTTCCAGCGGAATTATAAACCCTATAACAGGAAGAAGAATAGTTAGAACATGGAGAATAGAAGAGTTGCTTCCGTTTGCCCATGAAGCCTATCAACAATTTGGAAAAGAAACGGAAAGCCAAATAGTAAAAGAATGCAGAGTTATAGATTTTCATACCAGCCTGCAAATGAAGGAAGCTTTTCAAAAAAAATTGAAAGAAGAAACTGATTATCTGCAGGAAACCAATAGTGATGAATGGAAAAAATATTTCAACTTTTATTATGGTGCAGGTCAAATAAGTCCTTGTTTATTAATAGACATTCATACTTTTTTGAAAAAACAAAGGGAAATATTAATAGAACAAAATGCTTTACAATCAGAAACATTTAACCTTAATGAATGTAGCATTGAAGATACTTCTGTAAAGTATAAAGACATTGTAGCCTCCAAAATCATTTTCTGCGATGGAGCCGAAGGAACTAATAACCCTTACTTCAAAAATTTGCCATTTGCCTTAAATAAAGGGGAAGCACTTATTGTTTCCATACCAGATTTGCCTGCTGAAAATATATACAAACAGGGTATCAGTATTGTACCATGGAGAGATGGATTGTTTTGGATTGGTTCTACTTACGAATGGAACTTTGACGACGATAAACCTACATTAGCATTTAAAAATAAAATTACTTATCAATTGAAAAACATGCTCAAACTACCATTTGAGGTTACTGATCATTTTGCAGCGTTAAGGCCTGCCAATGTAGAACGGCGGCCATTTGTAGGGCTTCATCCTACTCATATAAATGTAGGTATATTAAATGGCATGGGTACAAAAGGCTGTTCACTTGCTCCATTTTTTGCCCGTCAATTAGCAGATTATCTTACAATAGGTACACCACTTTATCCTGATGCAGATGTAAGAAGATTTGAAAAGGTATTGGGCAGAAAGGTTTAAATTTTTGCGGTTCAACTTTATTCTTAAAATGTTATCCATTATCTTAATTTCGTCAGTCTAAATCGTAATTATACTTGAAAACTAATGTTGCAACACTGCTGCTTTCTTTTTTTCTAAGCACATTTGTAAATGCTCAAAATAAGAATAAAACCTGGGTAATAAGAGCTAATGTGGGTGCATCTTTAAGCATTTCAAATGTGAGTTTGGAAAAGGCTTTTGCCAAAAGGCATTCGTTATCCATTATTCCTGCCTATGGGTTTTTAAGAAGCGAAAAAGCAACTTATAAAGCCTATGGAATTGGTTTAGATTATAAGTATTATTTATCTAGCCAAAGCTTTGCCCCTCAAGGTTTTTATGCCCTTACAGGTGGCAGTATGGCCCAAGGCAGGGCAAATATTGAAACCACTGGCAAAACTGCTGATATAAAAGGTTATACACTTCATGCAGAAGGAGGAAAGCAATGGATTTTTAAAAAGGGTTTTACAATTGATGCCCACTTAGGATTACAGTATATAAATCTAAATGGTAAAAGCGACGGATACGATTTTCCTTTTGCCGGATGGCTTCCTGCTTTTGGGGCAGGAATTGGTTATGCATTCTAAAAAATCACTTTAATACCAATATTTATAAAAAAAATTGTAGTTTGGCAACTTATATTTATTTCATCACTTAATATTTTCAACATGGATACTTCAAAAATGATTAAGGCTTATTGCTTAAAAACTAAAGAGAAAAACGTTCCTATGCACGATGCTGTTATTACAAGAACGGCTAAAGGCGGCTACATGGCCGGCGGTAATGATGGCAAAGGAAATAAGATGGCTGCAATAATGAACGAGGAAAAAGCACTGAAAGCAATAGCTGATGGTGTAGCTACAAAAGGCTTCTAATCTAAAAATTACCTAAATATTTAAACCCTGCATAGTGCGGGGTTTTTTATTTATATAAAATGTGTAGAACTTACTGATTTGTAGAAAGTTATTTACAAAAAATCAATTACCATTACATATCAATTAATTTTACCACTAATCAAAAAATAAAATTATGAGAAAGATTAAATTTTTATTATTGGGGTTAACCCTAATAATAACTACCAATTCATTTGCACAAAACGACAAAAAAAAGGCGGATGCATCCGCTGTAGCATTTGGAATCAAAGCAGGATTGAATGTAGCCAATGTTACTGTTAAGGCTTCAGGACTTACAGTGTCCCCAAGTTCCCTTATTGGAGCCACGGGTGGCCTATTTGTAAATATTCCTGTAGGTACAGGGGGTTTTGGAATTCAACCAGAGTTTCTATATTCTATGATGGGATATAAGCTTACTGACAATACTACCGGAGGTAATGGCGAAATAACGGCTAACTTAAACTACTTGTCTATTCCCTTTCTTGCAAAATACAACATAGACAAACCAGGATTTGGTGTTTACATAGGGCCGCAATTGGGTATTTTAATGAGCGCAAAAGCTAAATCAGGTTCAGTTTCACAAGATATTAAGGACGAGGTTAAGTCTACAGATATGTCAGCTGTATTTGGGTTAGAATATAATCTTGAAATGGGTGTTAATTTTTCTGCCCGTTACCAAATTGGATTAAGCAATATAGATAAGAACCCAACAAGTGGTGAATCTACAAAAAACAATGCTTTTACATTTACAATTGGCTACCAATTTCATTAGTAGCATTATTTTTGTAAAAAAAATTTTTATTAAAGAGGATGTCTCAATACTAAAAATTAGCTTTGAGAATCGCTTAAACGTCAACCCTTCTCCTATAGGGATCCGAATAAAAGAGGCTGCCTCCTTAGTT
>JAYTDC010000151.1:0-28785 GCA_043736115.1 Segetibacter sp.
CCATCCTTAGGTCCGTTATTGACACCACCATCAAAAATGGAAATAACGTCCTGAACGCTTTACAACTAATCGCTACTTTTGGAACTGAATAGTTACGAAAATTAAAGATGAATGCTTAACTTTCAATTTCCAAAAAATATAATATCCGAAAATTAAATGAAACTGCTTATCAGCATATCTGTTTTATTTCTTTTTGCTTGTAAAACTGCAAAAACATCTAACATTATTGTATATGAAAATTTAATAAGCTTTATATTAAGGCCCGATGTACGTTTAACTAACGAGATTAGTTATTTCTACTTCAACAATGAAGACGATTTCAGGAAAATATTTACTCTAACAAAAGGAAGTCCAGGCAACATAGTTATTCCAAACTTTAATACCCAAAGGGTTATAGCTATTGCCTTAAAGCCTACAAAAGAAATAGTTGAAATAAAATTGCTAAAAACTGAAATTTCAGAAAATAATTTAAATGTGTTTTACACCCGTTCACCAACAACAGGAACAAGTTTTTTGCATACCCCATTTATTCTTGCAAGCATTACTATCCCTAAATCAATAATGCATGTCAATTTTTATTATGGCAAAACAATAGAAAACGTAATTGAAATTGACAGTAATTAAATAATTTAGTTTTAAAATTCAGCCTAAATTGTGTTTCAATTTCAATATTCAGACAGGCCAAAGAATAAACAGGAGCAATAAATATTAAAGTTCGATTTTATAAACATGAAACAATTTCATTTACTTATTATCATAATAATATGCCTTATAACCGGCTGTACATTTATTGAAAAAGTCACGAAAAAAATTAACCCTAAAACAGAAACTCCTACCCAAGTAACCGAACCTCCGGGAGTAGTTGCAAGCGGTGAGGTTCCTATACTTATAAGCAAGCAATTTAAATTTACCGAAGGACCGGCATGTGACAGTATTGGCAATGTATACTTTACCGATCAACCCAATAACAAAATTTGGAAATACGATACATCAGGCAAATTAACACTGTTCATGGATAAGGCCGGCAGATCAAATGGCTTATACTTTGATCAGGCAGGCAACCTATTAGCCTGTGCTGACGAACAAAATCAGTTATGGTCTATTTCTCCCAAAAAGAAAGTAACAATATTGGTAAAAGCATTAAAAGGTAAGAAATTAAATGGCCCTAACGATATTTGGATAAATGCTAATGGTGATATCTACTTTACAGACCCTTACTATCAACGCTATTATTGGAAGAGAAGAACATCTGAGTTAGATGGTGAAAAAGTTTACCTATTGCGTAAAGGAGCTAAAGAACCTGTTGTTGCATCTGCAATTTTCAAAAAACCAAATGGTATAATAGGTTCTCCTGATGGTAAATATTTATTTGTAGCAGATATAGATGATAATAAAACCTACAGATTTGAAATTACCCCTGACGGCAGTTTAATTAATTCAAAAGTATATGCTGAACAGGGTTCAGATGGTATGACTATAGATAATCAGGGGAACATTTATCTTACTGGCATTGGCATTACGGTTTATGATTCTGAAGGAAAAAAAATTCAGCATATAGACATAGATGAGCCCTGGACCGCCAATGTATGCTTTGGTGGTAAGAACCGAAATATTTTATTTATAACCGCATCTACAGCCTTGTATATGCTAAATATGAAAGTGAAAGGGTAACGCTTAAAACACAGGCAGCAAAGATGATAGATTAGTACTCATACCATAAAACACTCTAATAGTAAATAATAAAAGAAAATGAAAATACTACATAATACAATTTTTGTACTTGGCATTATTTCATCAATGCACATAAATGCACAAACAAAAAAAGCTCAAAGCCATCTGACGCCAAAAACGAATACCACTTCTAATACAGTGGAGAAAAAGGTTATTAGTGAGGATGAGTTTTTAAAAAAACATACCGAAGTAAAAAACATTTCTTGGGAGGCAGGATATGTTGCAACTTTAGAAAAAACAGATGGCTCCAAAGAAGTTTATCATTTAGATAACCGCACAGACGAAAAGAAGTTTGTAGCTAATTATGGTAAAATATTAAGACAATCGCATCCTTATATAAAGCAAGGAGAATAACAATATAATTTTATTTTCCTTTTGGATTATTTTTGAAATCAATTGAGAGGCAAAGGACATTAATAAAACAGCATAGTTGCTTAAGTGGCATGAGAGATTTCAGGACCTTAACCAAACAAAAATTTCAAATCTTCTTCGGTTAATGATTTTATAAAACCATCATCTTCGCTCACCAGTTCATCAGCTATTTTTTGTTTACGGTTTTGCAATTGTATAATCCTTTCTTCAATGGTATTTTTACAAATGATCTTATAAGCAAATACACTTTTATTTTGACCTATGCGGTGGGTACGGTCTATGGCCTGCTGTTCTGTAGCCCTATTCCAATAAGGATCAAAGAGAAAAACATAATCAGCTGCGGTAAGTGTAAGCCCCGTGTTTCCTGCCTTTAAACTTATCAGAAAAAGATTGGTGGTGCAATCGTCCTTCTGGAAAGCATTTACCATTTCAGCTCTTTTGGGTAGCGGTGTTTGTCCATCTAAACGATAGTGTGTAATTGATTGTTTGTTACATTCGTCTTCAAGTATATTTAGCATGGAGGTAAACTGTGAGAACACTAAAACCTTATGTTTACCCAATAGGTTATTGAGCTCCTCCATCAGCACTTCAGTTTTTACCGATCGGGAAATATTTTGCCGCTCCTCTACTGGTAAAAGCAGGGGTGAATTACAGATTTGACGTAGCTTGAGTAATCCCTGTATAACTGCCAGTTTACTTTTTGCAAGGCCATCTTTTTGTATTCCTGTAAAGAGATTACTCTTCACTTGTTCCTGTATTTCGTTGTATATATTTTGCTGTTCGGTACCCATGGTACACCACAATATACTTTCAGTTTTGGCAGGCAGATCGGTAGCTACCTGTTCTTTTGTTCTTCGTAAAATGAAAGGTGCGGTAAGCCTTTGAAGTGTTTTTATTTTTTCTTCATCGTGAAAGCGATCTATAGGATCAGCATATTCTCTTTTGAAAAATTCTCGGTTGCCAAACATACCGGGCAATGAATAACTCAACTGCGAAAACAAATCAAATGTATTATTGATGACCGGTGTACCACTAAGAGCAATGCGTACCTGTGCATTTAGCTGTTGCACCACACCTGTCACCTGTGCTGTTGGATTTTTAATATTGTGACTTTCATCTAATACTGTAAGACCATAATTATAAGGTAGCAGAGTTTCTGCATCGCTGCGCAATGTGCCATAGCTTGTTATCAATACATCATATTTGTCAGGATCAATGTCAGTCGCATTTCGGTTATTACCGTGGTAAACAACTGTTCGTAA
Source organism: Segetibacter sp. (assembly GCA_043736115.1). GTDB lineage: Bacteria > Bacteroidota > Bacteroidia > Chitinophagales > Chitinophagaceae > Segetibacter. The sequence continues at coordinate 3,366 of JAYTDC010000151.1, forward strand.
AAGTGGAGCAAACTTCTGTATCTCCTGTTGCCAGTTGTACAGCAGTGATGCAGGTGCAACTACCAGATTTACCATGCCGGGATGCATCATTTGATAACGGGCAAGAAAGCATATTGTTTGTAAGGTTTTGCCTAATCCCATATCGTCAGCCAGGCAACAACCGGCACCAATTTCAGACAAAAGGGTAAGCCATTCAAAACCTTTTTGCTGATAAGGCCGCAGGGTTGCATTCACTGTTGCAGGCACATCATACAATTGTTGATCTGTGTTTTGCCACTGCTGCCAGCGATTCCACCATTGTTCTTTCAATGTAGCTTTAAAAAGTGATCGTTCATCTTCACCCTGATTCAGGCTCACCACCATAAACTTTGACACCTCTAACAAACTGTTGGCTAATACTCTGCCATGACGTATTACATGGCTATACTGTTGAAGCCATTCATCGTTTAGCAATCCCAGGCTACCATCTTTAAGCAGCACAGCTTTCTGACCGGAGAGTATCATTTTTTGCAACTCCGCAAGGTTTAATTTTTCTACCCCAAAACTAAAATCCAGTTTTAGAGTAAATTTGTTGCCGGCTTCTTGCTCAATGCTTTGTGAAGAGGCTATACGGTGTGGGCTGTATCTGAAATGTGAAAGCATATCCATACCGGAAAGCTCTATTTCCTGTTGTAGCAAATGATGATAGGATTTTAAAAACCATTGCTTTTTTTGCGCTTCTGCAAATGATACATAGTAATAACCGTTGCGTTGATTAACAAAGCTGGGATGCAGGGCAACAACTAATTTCAGCAATGCTTCTTCGGCTTCTTTATTGCGCTCTATAACAATTTCCTCACCGTTTGCTTTTACCGACTGAAAGGATTTAAATGGCCCTTCGACTAAAATACCATCATACACCCACTGTGGGGTAAACATTAGGAAAGCATTGTTTAATTCACTTAGCAAGATTCTGGAAACAGGAGCTATCTCAGTTTGTTTAGTTACAAAAAACCCATTCCGGTTTACTCTATAATTTTCTTCCAGAGTGGCAATGGTCTTTTTTATTTCTATCTCATTGTAGCTATTATTATTTATGGACTCAACCTGATTAATAGTTTGATAATCAGTATAGGACAAAATGAAAATTTCATATTTGCTTACCAGAAAAAACTCAAATCGTTGAAAATCGAGACTATCACCTGTAAAGTCCTGGATATGGACAGTAGTCAATATATTGATCCTATCCCTTACCTGTTGTAATTCAAACGAAAGAACAGGCTTATAGCTGCTAAATGAAACTGGGGTATTAGCAATAGCATTTTTATCTTTTACAATTTTTATGTAAAACTTTAGTAAAGGAAAATATGGTTTTACAGCCATGAAAGCATTATGAAAATAACGGAGAAGCCCATTTGCAATAAATTGCTTTTTGGATATTTCTGCCCCTTTATTTTCATAATTAAATTCAAGCTCATAATGTTTTAGCACAATAGTTTCTTTTACAAAATAAGTAAAAGCATGTGCTGCATCAACAGGTAATCTGGTAAATTTTTTTTTGAGTAATTGGGGGGTTATTCTGTTGTTGGTGAGTAAAATATTACCCGGAGTTTTATCTATGAATTGAATACTTAAAACGTCTATCCATGATTTACCAAGATTTTGGGGGACAACTAGCAAAACAGTTTTCCTGTCTTTTTCATTGATTTTACCAACTGCTTTACTCATAAGTATTCAGAAAAAGCAAACATATAACAATAGTACGTTTCAAAAATATGGATGATAAATGTTTGCTGAAAAGTTTAATAATATCAATCTAAGTTATGCAAAATGTGTTGTGTAATTTTCTCAGCATGTACCCGTGAGTTTTCAATGAATAAACGATGCGTATTCATACCGCCGCATATAACTCCTGCCAGGTAAATGCCCTTAACATTGGTTTCCTGTGTCACTTCATTTACCGAAGGACAAAAAACCTCGTCATTACTTAATTCTATACCTATGTTTCGCAAAAAATCAAGGTTAGGCTTATAACCCGTCATCGCAAGTACCCAATCATTTTCTATTGTCACAATACCTTCGGGAATTTGAATGTCAACTTCATGTTCTCTAATAGATAATACGGTAGAATTGAAATATGCTTTGATAGAACCTTCGGCTATTCTGTTGTCAATGTCGGGCTTTACCCAATACTTTACACGATCGCTAATTTTATCGCCTTTGACAACCATAGTTACTGTTGCACCTTTGCGCCATGTTTCCAATGCTACGTCAATGGCCGAATTTGCTGCACCAACTACCAATACTTTCTGAAATGCATAGAAGTGTGGGTCTTTGTAATAGTGCTTTACCTTAGGCAGTTCTTCACCCGGCACATTGAGCAGATAAGGTATGTCGTAGAAGCCGGTGGCAATAACCACATTCTTTGCGGTGTAGGTTTGCTTGTTTGTAGTGATTGAAAAGGTTTCTGTTTCCTTATTTACTTCATTTACTTTTTCAAATAAATGAATGTTTAAAGCTGCAGAAACCGCTACCCGTCTGTAGTATTCCAAAGCTTCTGGGCGTGTTGGTTTGGGATTGTTACTTACAAAGGGAATATTGTCAATTTCCAACCTTTCGCTGGTGGAAAAAAAGGTCATGTTTTGTGGGTAATTGTAAATGGAATTTACCAAAGCACCCTTCTCAATAATTAGATGAGACAGTCCCGCCTTTTTTGCTTCAATGCCACAGGCAATGCCTATTGGGCCTGCGCCAATGATGATGAGGTCGTACATTATTCAAAGATAGCTGCACACAACGAATAAAACGGGAACGCAGATTATTAGGATGGTTAGGATTGAAACTGACTAACTGACAATCATTTTCAACAGTTCATACAATTCTTTGTCGGTCAGGCTTTCCTTTTCTGATTTATCATAAATGGATAGAAGATAAACAATCTTATCAGAAACAACAATATTGGTTATTATTCTTGCTCCGCCACTTTTACCTTTATTTTTGGAAGCAATAGAAAGCCTGACTTTGTAGCACTGATTTCCTAATGCAATTCCTTGTTCAGGATTAACCTCCAGGCTTTGTATAAGTGTAGAAAATTCACTTTTTAGCGATGGGAATTTTTTTGCCAAACGTTTCAACTGTTTGTCAAAAGGTGGGATAGTTAAAACACTATATTTCATTCAGTAAATCTTTGGCAGGACGGGCTTTTAACTTGCCTTTTTTTACGAGGTTTAAATTATCAACAGCCTCTTTTATTTCTTGCATTATTTCAGCCTTGCTTTCAGAAATTGTTTTGGTTTTTACATAAGATAAACCTTTCAGCACTTCAAGCAAATGGGTGGCTTTATTATCTTGTATGTCTAATAATACTTTCATTGGAGTGTTAGTTAAAAATGCTGTTTTTAGAAAAGGGAACAAGTTATTTAGTACTGTTTTAGAACTGATATTTAACAGAATAGTAATTTTTGAATTCTTCAAGTGTTACAAGATCGTTTGGGTTCGCTATCTAATCTTTCAATCCTACTTCAGCCAAAGCGTTATCATCATCTGTTATATCAAGCTCCTTCTCAACACTACTCCACAACTCTTCGGCTAACGCAATCCTTTCTTCAGGTAATAAAGCGAGTTATTCCTTTTTATCGTAAGCCATAAAAAAATTTCTATAAAGTTAAAAATTTCTTTTTGAAAAAAAGTTGACCTTTTCAATATTATTCTTGATTTCACTTATCATTTATTACACTATTTGTTTTCGTTTGGAATTCCGTTTCAGAAAAAAATATTTAACTACGAGAAAAATCACAATAATTGGAAGTTGAATGCCGAAAATCAATGCCGGAATCCACAGAAATTTAGTATTACTATCTTTCCAAGGCCTTATAATAGCAACAAATGTTACAAATAAAAGAATATTAATTACAATCCATGAGTAAGTTCTATCACGTTGTTTTATTAGAGAATAGCCTCTTGCAGCAGTCTCCGGTTCCTTATTAGTAAGTATCAGAAATACTTTTCTGGCTAAAATAATTACAACAATTATTATAAAAGGAGTAGTGGCTAATTCGAAAAATGTGGACGTATATTTAGCTAATAAAGAGGCAATCATTGTAATTGTCAGTGCTATAATCACTTCACCTTTTTTCCTGAATAATTCAAATTCAAAAAAAAGATACATATTACAAACTATTGTAGAAGTCAATAATGGATAAACGTTTTTTAGAAATATTGCTCCAGTAATTCCAAGGAGTTGAAATGTCAAAACAAATAGTGTCTTTAAATATCGATTTTTCACGTTTAATATTCAGTAAAAAGTAATAAAAATTCTCAAAGAATGTTCCGTTGAAATTTGTCAAAACATATTTGTTTTAATAATTGATGTCTAATGTGAAATTACTTATTTGGGGGGTTTATTGTTCCATTTTTGTGTTGACAAAGAAATAATTTTCCAATAATCATAACTAATCCTACTCATCTTCCAAATCTGCGTTCCCAAACACCTACTTATGAATCTCACTTGTAAAATGAAATTCAATATCAGGATTGTTCTGCCGTTCGGTATTTAGGAACCATTCGCTTTGTGCAAGATAAACCATGTGACCATCTTTGTCCTCACCGGTGTTGGCTAGTTTATATCGGGCAAAATCATCCAACTTTTTCTGGTCTTTGCTGCTAAGCCAACAGGCTTTGTAAAATGGTAAACTATTGAACTGAACACTTGCACCATATTCGTGCAACAGGCGATATTGTATCACTTCAAATTGCAGTTCACCAACACATCCAATTATCTTCTTTGTACCGCCAAATTGAGTAAACAATTGTGCAACTCCTTCATCGGTCAATTGCAGCAGCCCCTTTTCCAATTGCTTGGTTTTCATCGGGTCTTTGTTCACCACTTCTTTAAAGATTTCCGGTGAAAAAGTTGGAATACCGGTGAAGTAAAAGTTTTCACCTTCGGTTAATGTATCGCCGATTTTGAAGTTACCGGTGTCGAACAATCCCACTACATCGCCGGGGTAGGCTTCGTCCACCACTTCCTTATCTCGGGCCATAAAGCTGTATGGTGCGCTGAATCTTACCTCCTTGTCTATACGTACGTGATGAAAATATTTGTTACGTTCAAACTTACCGCTGCACACCCGGAGAAAAGCAATTCTATCCCTGTGTTTGGGGTCAAGATTGGCATGAATTTTAAAAATGAATCCGCTGAATTTTGGCTCACCAACACTTACTGCCCTTGCACTTGTTTGTCGGTCACGGGGAGTGGGTGCTATGCGAATGAAGGTATCCAAGAGTTCTTTTACTCCAAAATTATTAACCGCACTACCAAAAAAGACAGGAGCTATTTTGCCGCTTAAATAATCTTCAGTTTTCAATTCGCCATATACACCGTCAATCAGTTCAACATCTTCACGAAGTGTGGCTGCGTCCTTCTCTCCAACTTTCTGATCTAAAACATTATCGCTTAAATCCTGAATTTGCACGGTGTCTTCATCCAAACCCTTAGTACTTGCAGCAAACAATACAAGGTTTTTATCGTGCAGGTTATAAACCCCTTTAAATTCCTTTCCCTGATTGATAGGCCATGTCATGGGATGGAGGGAAATTTTTAGTTCATTTTCAATTTCCTCCAAAAGGTCGAACCTGTTTTTACCATCGCGGTCCATTTTATTTATAAAAACTATCACCGGAGTGTCTCGCATACGGCAAACTTCCATCAGCCTTCGGGTTTGATCCTCTACCCCATTAACACTATCTACAACCAAAACAACACTATCAACCGCCGTAAGGGTACGGTAGGTATCTTCTGCAAAGTCTTTGTGGCCGGGAGTGTCTAAAAGGTTTATAAGCATCCCCTGGTATTCAAAGCTCATTACCGAAGTAGCTACAGAGATTCCCCTCTGCCGCTCAATCTCCATAAAATCGCTGGTAGCGTGTTTCTTAATCTTATTGCTTTTGACTGCCCCTGCAACCTGAATGGCTCCGCCAAACAGTAAAAACTTTTCAGTAAGCGTAGTCTTACCCGCATCGGGGTGACTGATAATTGCAAATGTTTTGCGGCGCGAAATTTCTTTTTCGTATTTCATGTTCTTAGAATAGACTAAAGTCATCGATAATATGATCATTAAATGTATTTAATATACTTATAATGATGAATTTCGAATGTAATTGACTTTAAAATTGAGGCGCAAAGGTAAGGGCGTAGAAAGAAATTAGATTAATGGAAATTAAATTACTCAATTATCATGAACTCGCCTTGCCCCCACTCTTATCAAACAGGGAGAATATTTTCAACACGGCAGGAACACCCGCTGTTAATGCTGCTACATAGGTGAGTAATTTTGAAAATGCTTCTTGTTCTGATATAAGTAAAAAAGCAAGAATGGATAATATGATTATCACTAAAGGAGTTTTAAGATTGTGCCAATTGCCGCTTTCGTTTATTCTCTCTTTTATCTTATTCATTTCGCTATGACCTATTGCAGTGAGAATAAAATTTCTAAACCCTTTATTGAATATGCGCATCAACCCATTTGACTGTACTATTAAACCTTTTGCAATGAGCATACTTAATGTGTAGTTGTCATAAGAGTTTACCAGATTGTCTTCGGCAAGATCGTACAATAAGAATTTTTCTTCTTTTGTAAGCGACTGCCAGATGTACATGTAAAAATATTCAGAGGCAACCTGCACTTTATAAACCATCAAATCCACTTTCTCTGATACTTCATTTTCTGTAAACGATGTGGCAATTTCCAATGTATCATTTTGTAAAGCCTGTAAATAATGCGTATAGGTTGTCTCGTAACAATAATTGTGCAACCATGGTGGATTGTAAATATCATTTGAATAATCCTTTTCGGTTATAGGCAACAAGGCAATACGATAATGCCCCAAAAGTACCTGCCAACGTTCTAAATCCTTTATGCCATATAAAGTACTATCAGTTTTTGAACTTTTATCGTTGAGTGAATCTAAAAATGATAACGGATGCACCGTAGATAGAATCACAATTTTACAAATTCTCTTCAACATTAATGATTCAAGCATTCTTAGTTTTTCCAGATTAGTAGCGGCATCCTGTATGTTATATTCAAAGTGATTAATGATAATCAACTTGTATTTAGGGTCTGTAACCTCTGTCCGTAATTTTGCCCACTGTTCAACCCTCTCCTTATTGTCTGCCCCATCAGGAAGGTTTATCATATCAACTACAAAAACATTATTTTGTGACTTATCTGTTTCCTCAAAAATGAGCTTTGTATTATTCCATTTTATTGTTTCATCCTTAATCTTACCAACTATGTAATTATACTTATGGGCACCCGGCAATCCTATTACTAAAAGAAACTTATTCAACTTGTCATTTGCCAACAATTTCTGATCAAGTTCTTTCCAGCTTTGTAAATGAGGAAGATTTAAGCAAAAAATCTTCTTTACTACATTTACAAGAATCAGGTAAAGAAAAAGCAAAGCCATCATAAAAAAAGCCCAGTAAAGCAAAACCTTCCAGATACTTTTTCCTTTGCCGGGGGCAGGTATTTCATAACCAATATCAAAAGAATGTAACTTTATGTATTGGCCAATTTTATCAGTTTGCACAAATGTATAATGCCTGTAATTAGACCCAACTGAATCCTGTTTGTACAAAACTGAAGAATCTTTAGATAAATTATTGTAATAGTATTTGCCCCGGGCATAGGAATCGCCTGTAGGCAGATGAAATGCAGACAGAATTGCTTCTTCGGTTTCATTGATCTTAACACTTTTGTTATCAGTGTATAAATTGTACTTATCTACTATTACCGGATAACGACTTATATAAACACTATCATAATAAACCGCTGTAGTATCATAACCAAATTTGGTAGAAATTACATTGCTTAATATTGGCTTTTTTTTCTCCTGTAGTTGGTTTGCAAAATCTATATGACGATAACGAGTAGCTACTCTTTTCTCAAAATCAAATGAGGCTTTATAAAAATAAGCAACCGGTAAACCGCTTGTAATTATCAGACAGGTAAAAGTCATAAAAGCAAAGCTGTGGTAGTATTTTAATTTAGACGCTAACAATAGCTCTCTAAACCACAACGGGAAACGATAAGCTTGTTTAAATAAAAGCCAACCAGAAAAAATTAATACCAACTGAATTGAAAGACCTGTAAAAAAAGGTATCCATTCCATCAACATTGCAGCAACAAAATTTTGAATAACAAGAATTAAAACTGATATACGAATCGCTGCCAGCTTATATTTCCAGTTAAGTGTATTGCTTTGAATCTTGTACCGTTGGTAATAAAGTAGGTTTATAAAAATAGTAATGTATGTAATTGTGAATGACAACAGAAATATATACTCTAGTAAACTAGCAATATTAAACAACGCAACAAGTACAATTATTAATAAAATATTTATAGCAGAAATGAATAAATAATCTTTGTGAAAAGAAACTTTAGGACCAATCCAGCTAGTATCAAAACCCTGGTTTTTAAAGAAGGAACGACGTGATGCTACTAATAAGGTTATACTCATTTGCAATAGCATATACAGAAAGAACAGCAACAACATAAAAAATGTAAACCCGTAAGTTTCAACATCTCTTATTTCAATATAACTTTTGTCAGAAAGTATAATCACATAGTATGGAAGATGGGGCATAGGTGAAATGCTGACATCATACATTTTGCTAAAATACTCTGTACTGAAACTACCTTGGGTACGATTTTGAATAAAGCTAATCAATGCTGTGGAATCAGAAAATTCTGAAATAATATTTTCATTCAAATTTTTTGACTGAACAGAATGATATAAAACCTTAGCACTTTTATTTATAATTGCAAATGAGAATCCTGCAGGCATAACAACATTTTGTAAGGAGCGCATGTCAAAAGACATAGCCGCAACCCTACAGTTGTTGCTAATTGATGGTATTGAAATAACAGAAGTAAATATGCCGGAAGTGCGGGACACAACCTGATCTATAAAAAACTTTTTCCCGGAATCCCCATGTAGAAAATATGGATTATCCTCATTTATATTCTTGAAATAATTTCGACTATCGAGGCTGCTATTTAGCGGGGCATTGATGGATGCTTTTGTCCAGGTATACTTTTCCTGTCCTAAACTGTCAATCCAAAATACCTGATTTATATGATTATCAACTTCAACATTACCACTGTGTAAAAATAAACTTAAAGAATCAGAATATATTTCATTTTCAGGTTTAAGTTTTTTAGGGTTAAGTATTTCTATAATACTGCCGGGTTTATATTTATTTTGTATGGAGTCATATTGCTTCAGTAATTTATAGTTATGAGCAACTTCCTTTAGAAAAGCTGTATTAATCAGTGAACCTATTACATCTCTTGAACCTATTGGATTTTGGGTTCGTACTGTAGTGTTATACTCAAAGAAACAGAAAAAAAGCAAAGACATTATTAACATGGATACAACTATGCTTGATGCACCATCAAATAAGGTAAGCCTGTCCTTGCTACCCATTTGATACAGCCTTATCCATGGAAAAACAACCAAAATGGCTATAAGCAAAGTGATAATAAACAGCCATAGACTTTTTGGTATTGCAGTTTTTTCTTTTTGAAATTTGTCTTTGGACAGCAACCCACCCAGCACCCATTTGTGACTTGTATCAAAGGTTACATTATGCAAAAAGAGCTTATAGTCTTTACCACCGGCAGTCATATTACGTGCATAAGAACCATTAATACCATTGGTATTGCTAAGCAGAGAGTCTTCTTTTACTTTACCAATACCAGACGGAAAGCTTTCGTACACAATAGATCCGCTATTGAAAACAAGGTACTCGTCAAAAACTACATTGGGTAAGAGCCCTGAAACAAACTGATCAAAGCTATATTTGAGTGAGATTTGTGGCACTAATTGATTTGTGTCAATACCTGATATTTTATTGAGTGTTATGGTTACCTGATGAGTAGCATTGTTGACTTCAATTTGAAGTGAATCATTCTGTTTAATTTTTCCAAAAGGAACAAGAGTTACCGGCGACAAATACAACTTATCATTAGGGTATTTACGAATGTATTCATCCAGATAATTTTTACTTTTTAAATCATAAGCATTTAGTAGGTTGGTAAGCAGTGAGGCACTGTTCACAATTTTATCGTGAATGTTGCGGTCAATATTTTGTAAGGTTCTGAAACGCTGTTCCTGCACTTTTTTCTCATTAGCGGGCAGGTAGATGAAAAAGTAGCAGGAGCCCAAAAATACTAACCACCATAATGGTGGCAAGTATGTAACCCTGACTTTTGTTGAGAAACAGGAATTTCACAGCAATGGTGTTTTAGTTTTGGATTAAGGCTACATAAATATAAGTTTAAATTGCGAGAAACTATTAATGTGAAAGTGTAATAGGATAGCCTTAAAGAAGAATGAGAGGAAAACCCCCTATTGAAATATCCATATAACTACTTCATCGTATTAAAACTACAGTGCCTTTGTACAGCTTTTCTGTACCATTGACAAACGCAATGTTTATAGAATAAACATAGGTGCCCGGTTCAGCATCTCCGCTATTAATTTTTCCATTCCATCCTGCTGTAGGTAAATTAGGTTGTGAATTAATCGTCTCGAAAACTTTTTGTCCCCAACGATTGTAAACTAAAAAGCTTTTAATAGCAATAATATCTTTTCCTCCAATTACATACAACCAATCATTTAACCCATCATTGTTTGGTGTAAATGCATCAGGTATATTAACCCCTTTTGTATTTGTTTTTATAATAACCAAAGCAGTATCTGTGCAGTTAGTTTCATTGCGGGCTGTAAGTAAATATTGTATACTAAACCTCGGGGACGCAATAGGGTTAGCGCAATTACTGCATGACAGAAACTGTGAAGGTGACCATGAATAACTTGATACAAGTCCACCTTGTGCAATCGTATTTAACTGTATATTACTAAGCCTTGGTATAGATGTATCATTAGGAACTACGCTTATGCTAAAAGGCAGATAGGATGTATCATCAATATTATTTGTGAAATTATTTTCACCAAATAAACTGTTTGGAACTGTGCTTGCATTGCTACCATCATCATTAACAACCGCAAAAAGTTTGCCTGTTGTGGTAGTAGTAATATTGGTTGTATATGTATGACAATTACCTGATTCAGTAACAGGTGTGTAAAAAACAGGGCCAAGTAAATGAGCTAATCCACTATCAGGGTTGGCATCGTAAAAAGCAACAGGTATGCCGGCAAATACACTATCATAATTGTTATTCATACAAATGGTAAAGGTAGCAGAAATGGTATTGTTAGATACACATTTTACATCCTTTAATTGCACTACCATGTCAGGATCAAGAATATGAATATTTACAGCTCCATACAACAAACAACCATAACGGTTAGCTGTATGTACCGGAACTAATGCATTGCTCATAACCTGTACCTGTGGACTTGGACAATTGTTACAACTAAGGGTATAGTTGCTGCCCGAAGACCAAAGTGTAGTCGAAGGATTATATATGGATGTAATAATTTGCAATGGAAAGATTTGTTTTCTTAATACTGTTGTATCCGATGGCTGCAGCCTTAGTGAGTCATAAATATATGTGGTATCATCAAAGTTATTGTTGTATTGCTTCTCTAATAATTTTGTATTGGGAAAAATAACGGGTAAACTTCTTGCACTATCATTAACAACAGCGTAAATTTTGCCTGTAACCGCAGGTGACTTAAGGAAAGCGGAAAATGTTGCCTGCTTAATATTTAGAGTTGCAGGTAAAGAAAAGATAGGTGGTAACAAAACAGCATTTGCAGTTGTAGGATCACCACTATAAAATGCAACACTAAGGGTCTTAGGAAGTTTTGCTCTTTTAAAACTATTTGCAATTGTAAAATTTATATAAAGGCTATCAGATCCTGCACATTGCAAATCATTTATATTAATAGTGAAATCATTGTAGGGCGGCACTTGTACTATAATTGAGGTAGTATCTGTACAGCCTAGATTACTTGTTGCTTTTACATTTTTTGAAGTGGTTGTATCAGCAATTAGTAGGGGAGACTGGCAATTACTGCAGGTAAGATTTACTGGTGTATTCCAAACATAAGATAGTACTGTATCGGGAATGGCTACTGCTTTTAGATATACAGTATCGCCCCACTCCACAACTGACAAGGGGGGTGTAGCGGAAACCCTAAATGAAAAGTTTCTATAAAAAGAAATGTTGTTGGCATAACTCACTTCCTGAAAGGTTGTATTTGGCAATGATAAGGGTTGAGTTGTACCATTGTCGTTAAAAACCATGTACATAGAATTCAACTTTTTGAAGCCCACATCAACTATATAGGTATATAATGCCGAACAACATTTACCTAAAATGGTATCAGGAGTATAATAAGTAACCCCAATTTTATTAGCCGAAGGCAATAACGGATTTGTATCATAAAACGTAATTGGTATGTTTGGTGGAATTATCTTGTAGCCGCTATTACAAACATAAAAACTAATCTTCACTTTTGTTTCCTGATAGCATTGGGCTTTACCAAAGACTATGTATCCATTAGGGTCGGGGTCTACCACAGGTATCGTGAAAAATTCTGTTGTGTCTTTGCATGTTCCGTTTACTGCTACAAGTCTGACTTTGTAATTTCCTGGAGTATTGAATCCATAATTAAGATTAACTACTGTACTTACTACCTGTTCATTCATTCCAACATCATTTTGTATTAACCATCTGTATGAAACCCCGTTTTCACTATTGTTAGTAAAATGAATTGTATCTACAAATGAGGGTGCCTTACTGGCCAATTGTCTTTTATCTGTATAAAATCTGGCAGTGACACCACAATTGACAATAACATTTTTCGAAGCAGATGCAAAACAATTTCCTTTAAATGCTTTAAGTACTATTTTAAAAGTGTCAGCGCTTGAAAAGGTATAAGTAAAATTGAAAGTAGTTGCGACCACTATTCCATTTAACAACCATTGATAAGATAATGCCCCAGATGAGGTGTTGGTAAATGAAACTGTATTACCCACTACAGGATAATTAATACTTTGTGTAAAAGCTGCAGTAATATTTTGATTACATGGCGCATTGCATTTGTTCACTAATAGCCCCCGGCGTAGTGTATCAATTATATCTCTCATTCGTTTTGCCTGACCGGCAGTAAATTGATTGTGGCAACTCAAGTTACCTGCATCCATAAAGTTGGTAATTAAATCAGGCATATCCACAGAAAAACCTGAAAGTGTATCTGTACGACATGAATTGCCTGGAGTGTTACATGAAGATGAGTTACCTAAACTAATATCAGGGGGAGTATCGCAAACTCTATCACCATCAACAGCACAATCGTTATTCTTACAGTTTAAACCTTCATAAGTATGGTACAGCCCAAGGTAATGACCCATTTGTTCAATGAGTAAAATGTCCATTGTTTTTACAACAATACCATCAAGATATGAAGGACCGGGTGGCATAGTAGCATAACCCTGACTGTTTAGCCGATACCAGTTATCACAAATAAATTGAGGAAATACTTCTAACACCATAGAATCTATAACCCATATATTAATATAGTGTAATGGATCCCAATTGACTAAAGCTTTTATCTTATCATCTTCAATAACGGGATTTAGGTTGTTGCCGAAAAAATAGGTAGTACGGGTTATACCATTTGAAATTCCTCCTTCCGGATCTGTTTTTGCGAAACAAAATTTTATTCTTGTATCAACACCTGTACTGCTGCTATATACCCCACTCTTACCAAATCCATCATTAAGATTTTGCAACCCTGCTGCAACCTGTGCATCTGTAATATTAGCAGGGTTTGTACCTACAATATGAAATACAACGGGCAATGTAACAATTCCGGTAAGAGTATCTGTACGTTGCTGATTGCGCATATTTACAGCAGCATTCATGCTTTCTTCTTTCTTTAGATATTTGATATCCGTTCTTAAGTACTGTTGCAATTCATCAAAACCACATAAGCTAAATTGTTTGGACGCATATTTTGTAGTTATAATTGCAGCTTTCTTCTGGGCAAAGACTAAAGAATTAAATAAACAAATAATAAAAAAAAGGTAAGGTTTTATTTTGAAAGAATGAGACACACTAATAGCAGGTTTTATTAAGAATATAGCATTACCAGGAACATACAAATATCATTATTAAGTTATCCTTTATCTGTTTATATTAAAAGGATAATTTTCTGTATGTCACAATTTACATAGAATTTCTTTATAAATTGATAAGATTATTTGATATAAAAAATGATAACTTAAAATTCCAAATTAGTAGTTGTTTAGATGCTTTAAATAAACCAACCGTTTATCGAGATCTAAATTTTAATTCTCAAACAATTCTACAAATTAAAATTTAAATGAATTGGATTTCCCTAATACTCCGATTGCATTGGCCTAAACGGCTATCGCATTCCCGGAAAAAAAAGTTGGTATTAGCTGATAATATTCCAAAAAAGATTGGACTATTAATAATTAAAAATGGTATCGCATTTAATTAAATGAATCCTCTTATACCGTATTTACCCTTCCAATATTCTTTAAAAAGAAAAACCTGCTGCATTAAAAACACAACAGGTTAATATTTTTGAAATTTAAGTCTGAATTATATAACCATCATTTCCTTTTCGGCTTCAAACTTAGCCCTTCCATATCCGGGAATTACATGCTTTTCGCTGTGGTATGATGACCGCACCAAGGGTCCGCTTTCTACATAATCAAAACCTAGTTCATAACCTATATTGCGTAACTCAGCAAACTCTGTAGGATGCACAAAACGGGCAACTGGTAAATGTTTCCGGGTTGGTTGCAGATATTGCCCCAGCGTAATTACATCTACACCTACGGCTACTAAATCTTCCATAGATTGAATTACTTCTTGTTTGGTTTCGCCAAGACCAAGCATGATACCGGTTTTGGTTCTCATGCCTCCTTCTTTTAGTAAGCGTAACACTTCCATACTGCGGCGGTATTTTGCTTGTATACGCACCTGTCTGCTTAATCTTTCTACTGTTTCAATATTATGACTTACCACTTCAGGGGCGGCATCTATAATGCGTTGTACCTGATCTGCATAACCCCTAAAGTCGGGAATCAGTGTTTCTAATGTTGTGGTAGGATTAAGCGCCTTTACAGCCTTGATGGTATTGTACCAAATAATAGAACCTCCATCTTTTAACTCATCTCGGTCAACACTTGTAATTACAGCATGCTTAACCTTCATAAGGTGTATTGCTTCGGCTACACGTTGGGGTTCGTCCCAATCTACCGGGTCGGGTCTGCCGGTTGCTACTGCGCAAAAACCGCAGCTTCGGGTACAGGTATTACCCAATATCATAAAGGTAGCTGTGCCCTCGCCCCAACATTCACCCATGTTTGGACAATTGCCACTTTCGCAAATAGTATGCAGTTTGTGTGTGTCTACAAGTCCACGTACATGCTTATAACTTTCACCAATTGGTAGTTTTACCCTTAGCCAATCAGGCTTTTTTATTTTTGAGGTAGCAATATCGGGTATAGAAACTATGGGTAATTCCTGCATTTTTTTCCTTTTCTATTTATTTGTCAGTTGAAATTTATTTTAGATGCCCTTGGCAAATAAATACACTAAAACTTCAGTGTTTGTTGCAATTCAGGGTGTAAAGATAATTGAAGATAATTTTATAGCATCTTTCCATTTCAACACATTATATTCCTTTTTAAAAACAAATGTTGAAATAACAAAGAATATCAGGTTTTACTTTCTACT
The DNA here is from genome assembly GCA_043736115.1 of Segetibacter sp. GTDB lineage: Bacteria > Bacteroidota > Bacteroidia > Chitinophagales > Chitinophagaceae > Segetibacter. The sequence goes on from JAYTDC010000151.1 coordinate 19,100, forward strand.
ACCAAACTCAATAGCTGCATAAGCATTGAAGAACAATTGCTTAGGTTGACTATAAATAATCTGATCCAACTTTTTAGTGTAAGCTTCTACATGAATTCCTACTTCTAATGCACTCACCAACTCATTGTATCTGCCATAATCAAACCTTATGGCAAGTTTGGTATATAACCCCGGTGCTACAGACATTTCGCCAAAACCCTTACTAAATCCTGTAGCCCCACCAATTACTGATGGCTGTAGAAAAAACGAATCATTGTTGGTGTATTTTATATCCAGTATTTGGCCCGATTGCGGATCTTTTATTTTTATATAATAGGGTTTTAATAAACCTAAAGACAAACCACCACCATAGATGGCGGAAATAGCAACGCCATTTTTATTTCCTTTATTTCCTATTAACTGCTGCTGTGCAAAACCAAGTTTGGCATAATAAAAGTTATTGATTTTACCATAGATATAAGATCCACCATCTAAATAAATACTTGGTACCTTTTCTTCTTTAGGATGCTTTCTTTCTCCAATTTCCAGACTGTAAAGATTGGTCTTGCGGGAAGTTTTCATTCTGCCCATTTCTAAAAACATACCATAACCATCTGTATTTAGCTTAAAACCAAAAACTGTCTGACGGTGAAAAATAATTGTGCCTTCTTCTTCCTGCAAAATCAACCTTTTGATCCTTTCCTTTCTTTCGTCTTTTTTTTGTTGCTTAGGATTTATTTTTTGAGCAAAAATTCCGGTACCCAAAAGGCATAAACATACGGCTATAGTTAATTTCTTCACTTTACATATTTTGATACTTGTAAAATTAAAGTAAAAAATCGTTATGGAGAAAAGGGTACTTATTGTATCTGAATGCCATATAAACGAGAAACAATTTACGGTAGCGAATGCTATTCATTTCAAAGTATTTAAAATAGTTTAACAAAAACTACTTCAATCTCAATAACGTATTACCCACAGCACATTGCAGACATGATACAGTGTTGCAGTAATTATTCTTTAATTCTATTAATGCCTGACTATCTAAAGCCGATTTATTTGATACACCATAATTTTTCCATTTTTCAGTTATTGTATTTTTTTCAGGTTTAACTTTTTCAAGATATTGTATGGCTTTGTCTTTTATAATTTCATCTCTGTGTATGTTGCCATATGCAAATAATATAGGTACAACAGTATTAATTATTATGTTCTCCACCATCTGATTGCCCAATTGTTTAGGATGATAATCACCCGGCTCATCAAACCTATAGTGGTAATGCCAATAGTCATTTGCAGTTACGTTTAGTAAATCTTTTATACTTTCTATTGAATTTGCTTCTTTTATTTTAGAAAAAAGATGTGTTGAATTATGAATTAAAATTGCCAGTTGCGCTAACCTTATGGTAGGAAAATTTGCCGGCCTCATTCTAAGAAAATATGGCTTTACAAAAGGTTGAATTAACTGATATTTCTTTTGATAAAATAGATATTCTTTCTTTAAAACATTAGGATAATCATCTTTGAAATCGCCGTTAAGCAAACCGGCCTGTCCCAATAGCAATCCTTCTAATTGATGGATTTGATTTTTGTGTTTTGCCAATACATTTAAAGGAATACTTTTTGCAATAGTTTCAAATATATCTGCGTTTGTTTTTATACCAAAGTTTCTGGCCAACATCCACCAAAAAGTCTCTTCCCAATTATTGTTGTTCTCCTTTAGCATTTGCTGAACATTCAAAGATTTTCTTTGCAATCTTTCTATAGCTATTCTTTGTTTCCAGTTCATCCATTTCAGTTCATCCAACAAGGGTAAAAAATTTTCACAGGGTACAAAGGTGTTTCTTGACATTAAAGCTTCATATCTGTCAAGTAAAATACTTGCAACAAGCGGCTGCATTACAAGTACAGGCAATACGACACCTTTTGCATTGTGTATTTCAACATCGTGCTGCCAAACAACATGTAGCATTACATTGGCATAATTGATATCATTTGTATGCCTGTGGCGATTCCAATCCGAAGATTTAATATGCACTTCTATGCTACCGGCCCAGGTTGTGCTGCCGATAATTATTTTTCCATCTAAAAAATCGGGGCCTTGTTGAGTATTATATTTTCCGGGATGTAAAATTTTAATTTCTTCACCAGTTGTTGTTGTAATATGGGATTGATTAAAATATTGAAACTGCCAAATAAACTGTAGTAAACGCTCCGTCATTATTTTACTTATTATAAAGCAAAATAATAAAAAGCATACAATTAAGAATCAATAAAAAACTTACCTCTTAAATAACAGAAAAATAATTTCAATTAATACGACCCAAAAAGGATAAGCTTTTTACTTAACAATGAAACAGGATTTTCAAACGCTAACACCATATTTCAATGTTTAAGAATTGCTACATGAAGCTTACTTCTTAATTTGCATTCTGTATATTTTAAAAAAAATCAATGAAAAAAATATTGCTCCCATTCCTTCTGCTTGTTTCTATAGCAAGCTTTTCCCAAAATATTGATAGCCTTTGGTTTAAAAAAAATTACACCAAAAAAGAGCAATACATTACCATGAGAGATGGTATTCGTTTGTTTACTTCTATATATACACCCAATGATAGTATAGAAAAACATCCAATCCTCATGACCCGTACACCCTACAATTGTGCACCTTATGGTACAGATAAATACAGAAAATTTTATGACAACTATCATAAAGAATATTTGAAAGAAAAATACATCATGGTTGTACAGGATGTAAGAGGCAGATTTATGAGCGAAGGTGTTTATGAAGACATAAGGCCATTTAACAATGTAAAAAAAGATAAAGAAACTGACGAAGCAAGTGATACCTACGATACAATAGATTGGTTGATAAAAAACCTGCGAAACAATAATGGTAATGTAGGCGTATTTGGCATTTCCTATCCCGGATTTTACAGTACCATGGCAGCTTTAAGCAACCATCCTGCATTAAAAGCTGTAAGCCCGCAGGCACCTGTAACCGATTGGTTTATTGGTGACGATTTTCATCACAACGGTGCTTTTATGCTTATGGATGCTTTTAGTTTTTACTCCACATTTGGCAGACCACGACCTAAACTCACCACCGAATGGCCTAAGGATATAGACTTCTTTACCAAAGACAGTTACAACTTTTACCTTCAGTACGGCTGCTTGCAAAACCTGACCAATAATTTTATGGGTGATAGCATCTTGTTTTGGAAAGATTTGATGAATCACCCCAACCAGGATGAGTGGTGGAATAAACGAACTGTAACAAACTATATAAATATAGTTAAACCTGCTATGCTTGTGGTAGGTGGCTTGTTTGATGCCGAAGATTGTTATGGTGCATGGAAAACATATTCTACCATAGAAAAACAAAACTCTACTAACAACAACAGATTGGTTATGGGGCCATGGAGTCATGGTGCTTGGGCCAAAACAGATGGAAGCCGACTTGGCAATGTTCAATTTGGAAGTAAAACAAGTGAGTGGTATCAGAAGAACATAGAACTCCCATTTTTCAATTATTATCTCAAGGGCAAAGGCAAAGTTCCCAATATAGCCGAAGCTTCCATATTTTTTACGGGTGAAAATAAATGGCGTTTGTTACCTCAATGGCCTCCTTCCAAAATACAACCCCGGGAATTGTATTTTAATAAAGACAAAGAACTAAAATGGGATGCACCTGTGCAGGCAGCAGGAAGTGAGAAACCAAAAGATGCAGATATTTATACTGAATATATTAGTGACCCATCTACACCTGTTCCTTACAATGAAGGAATTCATTTTGAACGAACAAGAGAGTATATGACAGATGACCAACGCTTTGCAAGCCGCCGGCCCGATGTACTCACTTTTGTTACAGAGGTACAGCATAAAGATGTAACAATTAGTGGATCGGTATTAGCTGACCTTATGGTAAGCACAACAGGTACAGATGCAGATTTTGTTGTAAAACTGATTGACGTATTTCCAGACAACTTTCAATACAACGATACTGATAAGTACATCATGAATGGATACCAAATGCTTGTTCGTGGCGAGGTTATGCGAGGCAAATACCGTAATAGTTATGAAAAACCTGAAGCGTTTGTACCTAAAAAAATTACAAATGTTCAATTTGCTTTGCCTGATGTAGCACATACATTTAAAAAAGGTCATAAAATAATGGTGCAGGTGCAGAGTTCATGGTTTCCATTGGTAGATAGAAACCCACAAAAGTTTGTTGATATATACCATGCTAAGGATGAAGATTTTCAAAAAGCATCAATTAAGGTATATCACGGACAGGGAATCAATAGCAAATTGGTATTACCTGTTTTGGAGTAATAGTGAGGTAAAGTTTTCGACCCCTAACTATTCGCTTTGTTTAATTTGTGAAAGTATCTGATAGCGTTCATGATTGATTCTTCAGATTTACTTTGTGTATTTCCCAGTTTAATATGTTTATGCAAAAATCCTTCACGTATTTCATTATAATAAGTTACCTCTATTTGGAAATTATCAGAAACCTGGCCAATTTTCTCAACTTCTTTTAGTTGGGCATTATAGAAATGCTGCCAATCAGTTATTAATTTGTTACCATAATGAATGCCTTTTTTATTAATGAGTATCAGTGTGTGACTTTTAAAAGCTTTGTAAACAAACAAAATTGTTGGGCCAAGAAAAAATGGGATTGAGAAGTAATCTATAAATTGACCTGAAAATGTTACTATAGAAATTACAAATAAAAAAAAGCATAATCCGGCAATTAGTAAATTAAGGAATTTATCTTCTTTTACTACAAAATTAGAATCAGGTTGTAGTGGTGTTTGTGACATGATTTCTATATTTTGGCAAAAATCGGTTGTATGAAGTTAATACCTTCAATGAATATTACAAAAATGGTTAAGATTCATAAGAAATGATCCAATTGTTAGAAAATCAATTTTGGGGATGAAAGAAAATTATACCTAAAAACTGAAAGTATTTTGTAAAGGCAGAAAGGAAAGAAAGAAACGAATGTTACAATAATTAAAAGGTGTTGCACATTCTTTAATGTGCAACACCTTTTCTTACATGAAGTATTATTAATTCAACTTAGCATTCAATGTAATCTCAAGATTATATGCCTTACTTACCGGGCAATTCTCCTTGGCATCTGCAACACACTCGTCAAACTTTTCCTGGGTAATACCCGGTACTATAGCCGATAACTCAAGATGCGATGCTGTTATAGCACCGTTCTCTAAGGTTATACTACAGGTTGTCTCTAACTTTTCAGGTGTAAAACCAAAATTGCCTAATACAAAACTCAACTTCATACAAAAACAACCGGCGTGGGCTGCCGCCATTAACTCCTCGGGATTGGTACCAATACCATCCTCAAATCTTGTTTTGTAGGAGTATTGACTTTTATCTAGTACATTACTTTGAGTAGTAAGCGTACCGTTACCTTCTTTGCCGGATCCGCTCCAAATAGCAGTTGCATTTCTTTTCATAGTGTTTGATTATTTATTTTTTGTAAAAATATGTATAAAAGGTGGGGAAATATTATTATGAACATAAAGTCGAATTGATACTTTAAAATTTAGAATTAGTCAGAATCAAAAAATGTATTAATACCATTCTTTAAAATCGTTATTTAATTTTTCAACGCACAATAAATCAAATAGTTTTGATCCTTATAAAATTGATTCTTAATTCATGAACAAAAACCTACATTTAATTTCCTCTATAAAAAAAGGTATCAATGCCCGAAAATCTGTACAAAACATATTACCAATCTCCCTTGGGGCTGCTCAAAATTGAGGCAACAGAACATTACATAGGTGAGGTCACCTTTGCTGTTGAAAATGTAAGTGAAAGTGTAAATTCTACAAACAAATTACTGACCGAGTGTGTAGAACAATTAATTGAATATTTTAATGGGGCAAGACTTGTTTTTAATTTACCGATTATGCAAAACGGTACAACCTTTCAAATGAAGGTTTGGAATGAGTTGATGAATATTGAATTTGGTAAAACCATTAATTACATGACCCTTGCCCGCAATTTGGGCGACTCTAAATGTATAAGGGCTGCTGCATCAAGCAACGGCAAAAACCATATAGCTATTATAGTACCCTGCCACAGGGTAATTGGCAGCAATCAATCATTGGTAGGCTATGCCGGCGGTTTATGGAGAAAAAAATGGCTGCTTGACCACGAAAATAAAATAGCAAATGGTGTACAAACACTATTTTGAAAATTTCCCTTCAGAAATAACCTAATCTAAAATAATTCCACAAGCAAAAACACAAAAAAACCCCGCAATAAATTGCAGGGTTCCATAATCTCTATAGCAAAGTGATTAAGCTTCTTTCTTAGCGTAACGCTTCTTGAATTTATCAATTCTTCCGGCAGTATCTACCAACATGTTTTTACCGGTATAGAACGGGTGAGACGTATTTGATATCTCCAACTTAATTACAGGATATTCATTACCATCTTCCCACTTAACCATTTCTTTTGAGTAGGCAGTAGAACGGCTCAAAAAGCTATGGCCATTACTCATATCTTTAAAAACAACTAAACGATAATTTTCCGGATGAAGACCTTGTTTCATAATAATTTTATTTATAGGCTAAAAGCCAAACATTTTTTTCGAAGTGCAAAAGTATGTATTTGTGTATTTACAGCCAAAACAAAATTGAAAAAAACATTTATTTCAACTGTACATTTTTACGATTTCATGTTGACATATTGCAATGCCAAACCGAATTCAGAATTTTTACAAAGTGCTATAACATCTTGTAAATCATCTATTTTCTTACCCGTTATTCTTACCATATCATCCATAATCTGGGCCTGAACTTTTAAATTACTATCTTTCAAAGCCTTAACAATTTTTTTTGCATCCTCCTGCTTTATTCCATTTTTTACCAACACTTCTTTCTTTACTACTTTGCCGCTTTGATAGGGTTCTTTCGTAAAGTCAAAAGCTTCAGGTGGTATTCCCTGTTTCATGCTTCGGCTTCTGATTACATCAGTAATCTGTTCCAGTTTCATCTCGCTATCGGCTTCAAGGTTTAGCTTATAGTCCTTTTTGTTGAGGTCAATTACTACATGATTTCCTTTAAAATCAAACCTATTCTGTATTTCTTTTGAGACTGTATTTATAGCGTTATCAAGGGTTTGCAAATCAACCTTGCTGGTAATATCAAATGAAGGCATAAGCAGTGCTTTTTATGAAAATGAATGAATAAATTATATTATAAATGTATGCTTTTCTACTATTCTCTACTAAATTTTTATGCAATTTTTTCTGGTTCAGCCAATGCAATATGATCCTTTTTTCTATTGAAATAAATCAGTAAACCAATTCCACTGATGATCATAAAACCTGCAATCAGTTCCGCCTGTGTTGGGTTAATACCCCAAAAATGGTATTTTGTATTTACCCTTATTAATTCTATCAAAAACCTTTCTAAACCATTTACAATTAAGTAAATGCCCGTCATTATTCCCGGCGTTTTTATTTTTTTCCGTATGCTCCATAGAAAAGCAAACAGTAGCAAAGCTGCTATAATTTCATATAGTGGTGTAGGGAAAACAGCATGCGGCAATTCTGCACAATACTGACCTACGCAGCCCGGTATTTGTACGCCTTCGCCCAATACATTGTGTGGATACTTATAAGCCCAGGCCCAATCGGGCAACCAACTGAAGGGTTTTGGACGCAAATTAATGATGCCCCAATCGCCGTCTCCGGCAATCTGACAACCAATACGGCCCACTCCATAAGCTAGCATCATAGCAGGTGCTATGGCATCGGCTACATGTATAGGCTTCATATTGTTGCGCCGGCAATATTGCCAAATGGCTATTGTAGCACAAATTAATCCACCATAAAAAGTAAGTCCACTAAAGGATATCAATGATCCTATTGGGTCTTTTATCAAAGTATCTAAATTCTCAAGATTGTGAAATATTTTGGCACCCAAAAATCCAAATACAAATGCGTAAATGACCATATCTCCTACCCTGTCGTGTGGCCATATACGTATGATGCGCTCTTCAGGAGAAGGCAGTTTGACTTTGTTTTTTTCCTGCCATTTTAAAAATGCAAATAACACACCCACTAAAATACCCGCAATCCAATTGCCTTGAGAAGATAAAATGTAAGATTGGGTATCAATCATTGCATTGCGATCTAAAAAAGCACCAATAAGCTTAAAACCCATAAGAAACCCAAGGAAAAAATTGAGCAAAAGCTCTGCAACAGAAGCAGGTTTACCCACAATAATTTTCTCTTCTTTAAATGACATCAACCCTAATTTACTTTTTCTTTTTAGTTCTGCCGTAAGTACCACAGCAGCAGCTATAAAAGATATGGCCACAAAAAACCCGAATGAGTTAACAAGTTTTAAACCTGTCCAATCAACACCGAACAAATCCTTAAATGCGTAGTATAGGTTTGGATACATTTTTTGAATAGATTGAAACGAAAATTATAAATATTGCCCGTAATAAAAGGCGTTTATTATTAACTAAAAGACATTTTGCAACTAATATTTTTAATACAAACCCAAATTCTTTTTTGCCAATTGCACAAAAATTGCAATAACATTAATCACAAATTAAAAACTCCTCCATAGAAATGGAGGAGTGTATTTACTAACCCATCCATGATGTTAAAGCTGGTAAACTTCACAGATGAAAACTTTAATATTTTTATTTACAGAAATTGAATTAACAATGTTCATCAAATGCTGCAATTAGATTACGTGCAATAACCTGTGCAGGTCTTCCTTCAATCTGATGCCTTTCTATAAAATGTACTAACTCACCGTTTTTAAATAACGCAATTGCTGGGGAGGAAGGTGGATAAGGCAACAAATGTTCTCTTACTTTATTGATAGCGGCTATATCAAAACCGGCAAAACTTGTAGTTAGGTTTTGTGGTTTTTTTGTTGAATTAGCAACAGCCATCAATACACCCGGACGTGCTGAACCTGCACTACAACCGCAAACACTGTTTATCATTACCAATGTAGTTCCTTCTTTTGTCAGATATTCTTCTACCAACTCTGGTGTTTCTAAATCTTCAAAGCCATTGTCGGTTAATTCCGCTTTCATTGGCAATACTATTTCTTCTGGATACATTTCTTATTTGTGTTTTATCTTTTAAATTAGAGCAACAAAAATAAAGAATAAACTTATTTGGAAGGAATAAATGAATGTTAAGAGCCGTTTTGTCACAAAAAATTTACAATAATGCCATAATGGCAGTAAATTTATTGAGGTATCCGTCAATATTTTCCCATTATTGCTTAGGTATACCATTTGATCCATTTAAGAATATTAATTAAACACTAAAAAAAAATTCAAAATGATAGTAACAAAAACATTTCCGGCAAGAAACGGCTTTAACAACGTATTTAATGACTTATTCGGAACTTTACAATCTAACATTGAAGCACAATCCAGGTCTTCAGATGTGGGTGTAAATATTCTTGAAACAGAAAATGCTTATGAGTTAAGCTTTAATGCACCAGGAAGAAAAAAAGAGAATTTTAAAGTAAGTGTCGATAATGGATTATTGACCATTAGTTATGAGGTTGAAAAAACTGAAGAAGCTACAAGTAAAAAATTTATGAGGAAAGAATTTGAAAACGGTAATTTCAAAAGATCTTTCAATTTAGACAAGCAGATGAATACAGATGCAATAGAGGCAAAGT
>JAYTDC010000152.1:0-51742 GCA_043736115.1 Segetibacter sp.
CAATACTAAAAATTGGCTTTGAGAATCGCTTAAACGTCAACCCTTCTCCTATAGGGATCCGAATAAAAGAGGCTGCCTCATTAGTTTTGAGACAGCCTCGTTACTGGTAATTACATAAGAAAGCAAATATTGGGTGATTTTATTTATTATTTTCCATTTTCAACTTATCAAATTCGGGAATCACAACTTAATTGCGATGTTAAACTATAATCAAGTAGGTTATTTTATCATTTTCATAGGAATAATATTATACTACTACAGGGTTTGATTTTTCAAAAAACCAAAATAGGGGGAATGTATTATTCATTCATCTTGTCACGTTGTCCCTCGTTACGACATAGACTTGATATGAATTGTTCTTGTCGCTATAAATGCTATTATTTATAATAAGCGGCTTTGTAATAACAAGAACTGAGTAAATGGCTTAAATGTAAGGAACACAAAATTTTTCTGAATTTATTTAAACACACAATTCTTTCCTGTCATCCACGGATGAATTTCGTAGCTTAACCTACCTGCTACTATAGCCGGATCTTGTTGAACCAATGCTGCTGCTTCTTCTTTATTTTCGCATTTTAGAATAAAGATTCCCCGCCAGTTTGCATCATCTAAAAAAGGACCTGCAGTTAGTAGTTTTCCTGCATTGTGCATTTTGGTCATATTCGCCATGTGCCCATCCTGTAGTTTTTGTGCGGTTGCGCTGTCCTGTTCTCTGTTGGGACCCTTTATCAGCATTACAAACCATAAATTTATGGGTTCAAATTTTTCCTTCTGTGGTTGTGTAAATTTCTTTTCGTGAAACTTCTTGTTATTGGATTTGCCTTGTGCAAATAATATGGCAGGTGTTATTGTGAGTATAAAAAGAATATTTTGTTTCATTGATGAGCATTTAATTATTGTAAATGTAGTGTTTAAACGATTGGTTTTTTCTTACTTTCGCCGAACTTTTAAATGTAGATTTTGTTTGCTGAATAAAGGTATAATGAACAAGTGAATCCCAGTAATTGGGGATTCTAATAACACAACGATGCTAAATAGAATTGTTATCGTTGGTCTCATCAATAACATTAAAAATTTAACGATGGCTGTAAGAACAGATGTTTTTCAATCTCCTGACTATTATTTAGTAGATGATTTACTAACCGAAGAACAAAAAATGGTAAGGGATACGGTTCGTAATTATGTGAAAAAAGAAATTTCACCAATTATTGAGGGCTATGCTCAAAGAGCAGAATTTCCACAACAGATTGTAAAGCAAATGGGTAATATTGGTGTATTTGGGCCTACAATTCCTGCACAGTATGGTGGTGGTGGTATGGATTATATCAGCTACGGCCTTATGATGCAGGAACTGGAACGTGGCGATAGTGGTGTACGCTCCACGGCATCTGTTCAGGGTTCGCTGGTTATGTATCCGATTTATGCCTATGGAAGCGAAGAACAGCGAATGAAATATTTGCCTAAACTTGCAAGTGGTGAGTGGTTGGGCTGTTTTGGCCTTACCGAACCTGACCACGGAAGTAACCCAAGCGGCATGTTAACTAACTTTAAAGATGCCGGTGACCATGTAATACTGAATGGTGCTAAAATGTGGATTAGCAATGCGCCTTTTGCACAGGTGGCTGTCGTCTGGGCTAAAAATGAAGCCGGAGAAATACAAGGCCTGATAGTGGAAAGAGGAATGGAAGGATTTACAACACCGACTACACATGATAAGTGGAGCCTAAGGGCAAGTGCAACCGGCGAACTTGTATTTGATAATGTAAAAGTTCCAAAAGAAAATATTTTCCCAACTATTAAAGGCCTTAAAGGACCGTTGGGTTGCCTTAGTAAAGCCCGTTATGGAATAGCATGGGGTGCCCTGGGTGCTGCAATGGATTGTTACGACACCGCTTTGCGCTACAGCAAAGAAAGAATACAGTTTGATAGGCCAATTGGCGGGTTTCAGTTGCAGCAGAAGAAGCTGGCTGAAATGATTACTGAAATAACAAAAGCTCAATTATTGGTTTGGCGATTGGGTGTATTAATGAATGAAGGGCGGGCTACACCTGCTCAAATTAGTATGGCAAAAAGAAATAGTTGCGAAATAGCTACTGATATAACCCGCGATGCCCGGCAAATGCTTGGGGGTATGGGAATTACCGGAGAATACAGCATAATGCGTCACATGATGAATTTGGAAAGTGTAATTACCTACGAAGGAACTCATGATGTTCATTTATTAATTACGGGTATGGATGTAACTGGTTTAAATGCGTTTAAATAGTAGGTTTATTGTTATTGTTATTTCTATAGGATAAATCCATGAAATTTTTAATTTACACGCTTTAAATTTTCTTTAACTTTTATCGTCTTTTTAGGGGTTTTGGCAAGATGTTTGTTAAGGGGTTTGCCTTATTCAAACAATTACTCTTAGACCAAACTCATGAACATGACTGAAATTTTACCTCATTCTACCAAGGTTGCCAATGGTGGACAAATGGATAATATATCTGCTAAAAAGAAAACACTTGCCTGTAAAATATTTCTTATAGGTATGCCTGGAGCTGGTAAAACCTATTGGAGCAATATATTGAAGAAAAAATTAAAGTTACCTGTTTATGATTTGGATACAGTTGTAGAAGTAATGGATGACAGAAGTATTCCGGAAATTTTTTCTGAAGAGGGGGAAGATTATTTCAGAAAAGCAGAAACCAAAATGTTGCATTTATTTTCGGAGAAAAAGCAATTTATCCTGGCTACAGGTGGTGGCGCTCCTTGCTATAATAATAATATGCAATGGATGAATAAAAATGGTGTCACAATTTGGATAAATGAACCAATAGAGGTGTTATGTAACAGAATAGAGAGCGAAATAGGACAAAGACCTTTGCTTAATAATTTTAAAGACGAGGAGTTGAAAAAAATATTGGAGGAAAAGTTACAGGAACGTTTACCTTTTTATGAAATGGCAGCATATAAATTATGCGAAACTAACATCACTGAAAGTAACTTTGTGGAAATTATAAAACAACATGCATAAATTATTTTTGCAGATTGCTGCCATCGCCGGTGCATTAGCTGTTGGTCTTGGTGCTTTTGGTGCACATGCGCTTAAAAAGATGGTAAGCGATGTAGCAGTCAACATATTTGAAACCGGTGTTAGATATCAGTTTTATCACGTTTTTGCTCTTGTACTTTCTGCAATTCTTTACAAAGAATTTACAAATAAATGGATGATATGGTCAGGCTATATGTTCATATTAGGCATGTTGCTTTTTAGCGGTTCATTATATATGCTCACCTATATTAAAGCCTCGGTAAAGCCCGGCATGGATTGGATTGGAATTATTACTCCGTTTGGTGGTCTGGCATTTATTGCAGGTTGGGTTTGTATGTTGGTTGCCATCTGCAAATCTGCCTGATTTTTATAATGGTATCATTTTGAAAGGTCAGGTCAATAAACGTAGTGTTGATTAATTCTCAAATTTCCAGGATGCATGCAGCAAAAAAATCATACTGCTGCTCATTTACTTCTTCATGAAGTCCCTAATCATTACAATTCTTACACTCATAGCTATTTCCTCAACTGGCTCCACTCAATCATATATTGAACCCATTGTGGGCAGTCGTTTTGCGCTGAATAACAAAACTTATAAATTTTTACAGGTCAATATTGGAGCACAGTACAGTGTAAGAAAAAACAGGAATTATGATATCTTGCTGCAAAGCATAATTAGCGGGCCAATTGCAAAAAGCAGCACAGTTCAGGCTTTTACAACCAACCCCTTACTAGCTGTAAGCGTTAATATTGATGAAACTATTAAACCTTACACACTATCTTTTGCATTGGGCCATAGGCTTACGCTTTTTGGAGGTGAGCAAAATAATTACTTAGCATTACTTATATATACAGGAGTTGTTTATGAACAGATTCTGGTAAGTTATGCTTATGATAAACAGAATTACATAATACTCAATCCTGATAAAACACAAAATAGAGCTAGCATTTTTGCAAGCGGTGGATTTGAATATCTGCATAAGCTTTCAAAGGGTAGGCTTTTTGCCCACTTAGTAATTGCCTCACCTCCTTTTGGCGGTTCTATAAAGTATCCATCAACATTTGGTTTTATTACTGCATTATCACTCAATGTGGGTTATGCCATTCCCCTGACAAAAATCAAAACAACTCAAAATCATTAATTATGAAATTCAATGCGGGATTCACATGTATAATACTTACGTTTCTATTAATTGCCTGTAGTAAAAATCAGACTAGTTTTTATAAAGATGTAGAAGACCCGGGCTTGGCTATATTTTCAAATACACAAAACAATATAATGACTTGCTACGCAAATGGAAGGGCATGGCGAACGGGCAACAGAATAGCCTATTCAGGTTGGGGCGGCGGCACAATTTATGAGATTTACATTAATAAAAATACCACCACTAGTTTATACGATACCATAGTTATTGCATGGGATGGGAATTGGGAAAGTAGTACTAATAGTGATTCCAGAATATCGTTGACTTTACCAATTGCAAAATCTTTTCCTAAAAGCTTTAATGAACTTGAAGGCAAGCGATTGGTATTTGATACTACACAAGGATTTTATTCTACTTCTATGGGTGTATTTAATGGTCAAACTAATAAAGGTTGGGGAAGTATTTATTTTCAAAATGCTCATATAGAGTCTGTTGGACCAAATAATTTTAGGGGTAAAATGGCCGGCTTGTTTGAAGCACATTTTTCTACAGATGAAATTACCCGTGGTCGTTTTGATCATTCAATTAATGATGGCAATTTGATAATTTATTAATTATCATTTTATAGAAATATATTTTGATTAATTTCATTTTCTAAAAGTGCAATTAGAACAATTAATTCAAGATAATTTCTATTGTAAATTTCAAAATCAATAAAACTAAGTTTAATTATGAAAATAAAACTATCGGATTTATCTACACGTGCACCTAAAGATTTTGATAAGGCTGACATTAAAGCCAAACTGCCGGCAATGCTTGAAGAATTAGACGCATTGCAAAATTTGATGTATGCTGAAAATAAGCACTCCCTGTTGATTGTTATACAAGGTATGGATGCAAGTGGTAAAGATGGGTTAATAAAAAATGTATTGGGAGCTTTGAATCCACTTGGTGTTAGCGCCAAACCTTTTAAAGCCCCTACACCCGAAGAGTTGTCACATGACTTTCTTTGGCGTATACATGCACATACTCCCGGTAAAGGGATGATACAAATCTTTAACCGGTCACACTATGAAGATGTGCTGATAACAAGGGTGCATAAATGGATAGATGATGAAAAGGCTGCAAAACGAATGAAAGCAATAAACGAATTTGAAAAAATATTGACTGAACATAACAATACACACATCCTTAAGTTTTATCTGCACATTTCACCCGAAGAGCAACAGGAACGATTGCAGGAGCGGATACATGATGTAACCAAACAATGGAAGTATAATGAAAATGATTTTACAGAAGCTAAACTGTGGAACGATTATATGAAAGTGTATGAAGACTGTTTTGAACAGTGCAATGATATACCATGGACAATTGTACCCGCAGACCAAAACTGGTATAAGGAATACATAGTTGCTAATGCAATACTAGAAATACTTCGCAAACTGGATATGAAATTTCCGGGGATGAAAAAGGGGTAAAAGGTTATGGTATATTTTTAGTAAAGTGAATGTTTTAAAATATTAATTATAGTGTGGTTGTATAATTAAATAACAAAAGATATGAGATTAATATTTTTAAAAGTTATGATTATATTTATTTCCACTTTTCTATTTGATAAAAGCTATACCCAAACAAGGGGGCACAGGGGAACTGATTTTTGGGTAGGGTATGGCCTGCATCAATTTATGGCACCGGGTAATGACAATAGTCAAAATATGGTGTTGTATTTTGCTACAGGTGACACTGCGGCAACAGTAACTTTAAAAATAGAAGGTAGTGGCATTGGACAGCCGCCATCTGGTGGACCTTGGACAAAGGTTTATACTATGCCACCCAATACTGTTATATCAATTGAAGACCCATTGCCGGCAGGTGTGGCCATCACAAAATCTCCATTCTGCCTATCTGCAATTGGCACTATACCTAAGGGGCTACCAACAGATTGTGGTTTTGATGCAAGACTTCTTGGTGTATCATTGCCAACCGGTACCGGTAGTGAACAAATATTTAAAAAAAAGGGCATTCACATTACTAGCACAGCACCTATAGCTGCATTTGCACATATTTATGGAAGTGTATCATCAGGCGCCACAATGTTGATACCAACAAATGCATGGGGCTATGGATATACCTCTATAAATTCTGAACAAAATAATGCTACTGATGCAAACTCGTGGATGTATATCATAGCAAATCACGACAGCACCGTTGTTCGCATTACGCCATCAGTTCCTACCGTTGGTAATAGGTTGCCGGGAGTATCTTTTGATATAACTCTAAACTATGGAGAAATTTATCAGCTTTTGGGTAAGCTATACCCGCCATTTATGGATGAAGGGTATAATTTAACAGGTACAACTGTACAATCTATTCCAAATGTTGTGGGTAATTCTTATCCTGTTGCAGCATTTGCCGGTAGTGGACGAACAGGCGGTGAGCTTCCATGCAATACTGGTGGAAGAGACAATGATATACAGCAATTATTTCCTGAACAAGCATGGGGAAAACATTATTTGCTTGCACCATATTCTAATTCCACTACACCCTCTAGTTTTATGCAATGCATGTATAAAGTTGTTGTAAGCGACTCAACAACTGTTGTATTGAGAAACGGAGTGCCTTTGACTGGATTAATGATGGGTAAATATTATAAGTTTACTAGTACAACTGCAGACTATATAGAAGCTGATAAACCTATAATGGTAGCACAGTTTATAGGTGGTGGCTGTGTGGCACAGGATGGCGATCCTGAAATGGTTTACCCAAGTCCATTAGAACAAAGATTAAGAAGAACAAGATTTTATAGAAATGATAAGCAGGGAATAAGTACACAATATGTTACAATTGTAATTCCAACAAACGGATTAAATTCATTGACAATTGATAGTATATTGTTTTCTGCAATACCCTCATCGTTAAAGCTTAGTTACCCACATCCTAACTTGCCTGGTTATTCGGTTGCTATAAGAAAATGGACGGCAGAAAAAAAGCAATGTATTATTCAAAGTGATTCAGCTTATACAGGCATTGCCTATGGCTTAGGCGGTGCAGAAAGTTATGGGTATAATATAGGATCTGGAATAGACTCTATTGGTCCTGATGGTAGGGTGCTGCCTGTTTCTTTGGTCAGTATATCAGCCTTAAAATCAATAAACAATATAATCGTAAACTGGAAAACGGTTAATGAAATAAACACAGACCATTATGAAATAGAAAGATCTAAGGATGGAATTAGCTTTGCCCGTGCAGGAACAATTTTATCTAAAGGAAATAGTATGAATGGCTACACTTATATTTTTACAGATAAGGATGTTGCAAAGACTTATGATTTTATAAATGCATTGTATTATAGGCTACTCATGGTTGACAGAGATGGATCAAAGAAATATTCAACTATTAAAAAAGTAGCACTGAAAAAAAATGAATCATTTTCTATTTCAGTATCACCGGTACCTTTTAAGGATATGATAAGTGTGGTTGTAAATACAGTGGGAGAAAGTACAACATTGATAGCAATAAGCGATCTTATGGGAAGGACAATCCTAACTCAAAATGCGTTAGTTGTTGCGGGAAATAGTACTATCACAATCAATGATCTGGACAAATTGGGCAAAGGGATATATGTATTATCAGTAACTACAAATGGAGAAACAATACGTTTGAAAATAGTAAAATAACGTACGTAGGTATGAAAATCCGGTGTTGTTCATTTTTTAGAAATGACCTTATTAAAAAAGCTTAGACCAAGTATTTTATCAAACTTTTTACCTGATTTGAAATATAAAAAAGGTAATTAGGTTGGGTAAAAAGTGGTCAAAATAAATACTGGTAAGGTAATATGATTGTCAAAATTCTACTTAATAACCTTATCTCGAACTCACCTTAATCCTAAATTATTTATTAATCCAGCACTTCATAAATATTAAAGGGGTTGGCTTTGTTTTTCAGATTAACCTCGCCTACTTTATTGCAATTAAAAGAATCTTTTACTTTTTGATAGGCAGCTTCTGTAATGATAATCTGATTTTCTTTGGCTATTGCCTGAAGGCGTTGTGCGGTATTTACTGTATCGCCAATAACAGTATAGTCAAGCCTTTTTAAACTTGCAGAACCGATATTACCTGATATCATTTCACCACAGTTTATTCCAATAGAAACCTTAGGCTTAAAAGTCATTACAGATTCGGATACGGGCAATTTTTCTACTTTATTTTTTACGGCAATACTTGCATCAATTGCTCTGTCAAGATGATAGTTGCCTTTGAAAATAGCCATCACAGCATCACCTATAAACTTATCTACATAGCCCCCCTGTGCTATTATTTCCTTTACCATAACATCAAAATAGTTGTTCAATAGTTTTACTACTGTATCAGGTTTTTCATTTTCGCTTATAGAAGTAAAACTACAGATATCCATAAAAACTACGGTAGCCTCTACGGTTTCGTTGGCCATTAAAGACGATTCATACTCCCTGCTACCCATAAATTTTAAAACATTTTCATCAACATACATCCTTAAAATGTTGTTTTCCTTTATTGCTTTAAGTGTTTCTTTTATTTGCAAAACATGGTGAATTGTTTTTTCCATTGTTAATGACAAATCATTGAAATTAACAGGCTTGGTTATAAAGTCAAAAGCACCACGGTTCATAGCTGTACGAATGTTTTCCATATCGCCATAAGCGGATATGATTACAGCTTTTATCAAAGGGCTTGATTCTCCCAACTTGCTAAGCAGGGTAAGGCCATCCATCTCGGGCATATTTATATCGCTTAATACAATATCAATATCCGGTTGTTCCTGTATTTTAAGCAGGGCTTCTTTACCATTTTCGGCAAAAACAAATTCATATTGCTGCTCTCTTATTTTTTGTCGAAATTTTTGCCTGATTAGGGTTTCAAGATCTGCTTCATCATCAGCTACCAAAATTTTGGTCATGTCAGATTGGTTTTTAATTTTTCTTTTAATACATTAAAATCAACAGGTTTGGTTAAAAAATCATTTGCCCCAAGTTCCATAGCCTGTTTGTAATTTTGGTCATCTCCATAAGCCGTAATCATCATTACTATAGGGGGTGGTTTCTCATACTTTTGTTTAATATGCCGCAACAGTTCCAATCCGCTCATGCCGGGCATATTAATGTCTGATAATATTAGTACAGCTTCATGTTCATGTTTTTGCATAAACACAAGTGCGTCTTCTCCAGAAAAAGCAAACATCAGTTCTACTTCCCTATTTTTTATTTCTTTTCTAAATCTTTGTTCAAAGAGTACCTGTACATCTCTTTCATCATCCACAACTAAAATTTTCATAAGCTCATTTAAATTGGTAATGTAATGATAAATTCTGCGCCTTTATTTTCGGCATTGTCTTTTATATTGTTAACTGATAGTTCGCCACCATGTGCTTTTATAATGTCATAGCTAAGCGATAAGCCCAGCCCTGTTCCTTCGCCTGATGGTTTAGTAGTGAAGAAGGGTTGAAATATTTTATCTATTACTTTATCAGGAATACCATTTCCATTGTCTAAAACCCTTACTTCTACTATGTTACCCAACTTTTTTGTAATTACAGTAACGGTAGGTTCATAATTTTCCTGCGTATTCTTTTTCTTATCAGTTACTGCATAAAACGCATTGGTGATTAAATTTAAAATTACTCTTCCTATATCCTGCGAAATAACATTAATATTTCCAAGCGATTCATCAAATTCAGTTTTCATAGATGCATTAAAAGACTTGTCTTTTGCCCGTAAACCATGGTATGCCAAACGCAGATATTCATCAGCCAGTTTGTTTATGTCGGTAGGTTCTTTTTGTCTGTTGCCTGTGCGGCTGTGTAGCAGCATGCCTTTAACAATGCCGTCTGCACGTTTGCCATGATGATTTATTTTTTGTTCATTAGCTGCAATATCCTTAGCTAATAATTTTACTTCTTCCATATTTCCTTTTGCAATCTCTTCCTGCATTTCTTCAATCAATTCTGTATTTACCTCCGAAAAGTTATTGATGAAGTTTAGCGGGTTTTGTATTTCATGAGCAATGCCGGCAGTAAGTTCTCCCAGCGAGGCCATCTTTTCAGATTGGATGAGTTGGGATTGAGTTGCTTTCAAATCTTCCAATGATTTTTGTAATTGTTCGGTTCTTAATTCAACTTTTTCTTCCAGTATTTTATTTTCTTTTTTAAGTTGCCCGGATCTATAAACGATATAAGCCCTAATAATACCAATGAACAATAAGGCAAACAATAAATAAGCCCACCATGTTTTATACCATGGCGGTGAAATTGTAAAACTAAAGATTGCAGGTAGACTCCAATTGCTGTTAATGCCTTTGCTGCATACTTTAAATGTGTAATGCCCCGGAGGAAGGTTGAGGTAGTTTTCGGAAATAGTATTGGCGGTTGGAGTGCTCCAGTTTTTATCAATACCTTCAAGGATATAACTGTATTTTGTTGTGTCTTTTTTGTTTAAGTTAAGTTGGGAAAATCGAAATTGTAAATAATTATTATTGTATGGAATAGAAAGATTAACAGGAGTATTATACGGTCCAATAACACTATCCCAACTGAAATCATTTTGTGAATTATAACCTGTAAATAATGGTTTTTGTCCCTTTGTGAAAAATGAGTCGCTTGTCCAAATTGTATCTTTATTTTGTAGGGTTAGTTTATTTGAAAAATTCTGTGGTTGAGTCATTATGTTTATCCCGGTAAAATAAGTAACTGCAGAATCGTATGTTGGCTGAATCCTGTTAATTATTTTTATGCCATTGTCTCCCCATAGATATTGTCCTTTTTGAGTGATATAATCTACGTTCCACGAATTTGTTTCTTTTATTAAAGACTCAGATTTATCAAGCATGCTAATTTTCCATTCATTCAAAGAATCTTTCGTGTTGGGCGGTGTTATAACAGAAACTCCTTTAAATGCGCCTGCATACACACTGCCATTATATTCCTGTAAAGACAAAATTATATTATCTGATAATCCTTCGGATTTAGTAATAGTTGATATTGTTCCTGCATTCTTATCTATCATATAAACTCCCTTATCTGTTCCTACCCAAATTTTTCCTGTTTTGTCAATCAGTAATGTCTTATTACAGGTGTCTTTTAAACCCGGTTCGTTTTTTATTGTTTTTATAGTCCCCAACCTGGTATCTAAAACATTAACTCCCCCCTGGGCTGTTGCCACCCAAAACAGCCCTTCTTTATCTTGCTTTACATCAGATACATTGTTATCGCTAAGGCCATGCTCTTTGTCCAAATAACTTGTCTTTTTTGTTTTTGCATAAATAATAGTTACGCCATTGTTTGGGCCGGTAAGCCATGTATTACCCGAATGATCTATTGTTAAGCTATAAAGGGTGTCTTTATAAAGACCTTCATTTTTCCCTACTTTTTCAATAGTATTATGTATAGGGTCTATAACATTATAACCACCATTTGTTGTAATGAATATTTTATTATCGTATTTTGAAATTGATTGCACAAACTCATTGCTAAGTCCGTTTGATGTATTCAACAACCTCATTTCATTTTTTGCCGGGTTTATTATTTGGATACCATTGCGTGTGGCTACCCATAAATTACCTACATAATCCTCCATTAAACTAATGATTTGAGTATTGGGCAATGTATGTACAGTTGCTGCATTTTGGTCAATAATATTTATTCCCTGATTTGTAGCAATCCACATTCGGTTTTTATTGTCAAGGATATTACAAATGGATACAAATCCTGCTAAACCATTGTTTTTGCTTATTAATTTGGTTAACTCATTCTTAGTGTCTATTACTTCAACTCCACCAAAACCCAATCTCCAAATCATGCCATTATTATCTTCAAAAATGCTAAAAGCATATCTGCTTCTATTATCTTTTAAAGTGTTGAAATGTTTAATCGTTCCGGATTTTGTATCTATAGCGTTTAGTATTCCACCATTTGCCGATACCCAAATTTTACCTGATTTGTCCTGGTATATGGCTCTTACTGAATCATTACTTAAACCATCTGATTGTTTAAGGCTTTTCAACTTTCCAGTAGTAGGGTTTATAATATTAATACCATGGGTATTGGTTGTAATCCAAATGCTATTCTCCTCGTCATGAATGATTTCAAAAACGGTTGAATCAGATAAACCTTCTTTTTGGGAAATGTTTTTGAAGGTATTGTTTTCAGGATTAATGATACTTACTGCTTTATCTGAATTGTTATAGACCCAAAGATTCCCATTTTTATCTTTTGAGATTTTGGTTAGGTCATTGATAAAAGCAGTTACTTTATTTGAAATGCTGATAGTGCCATTATGCATATCAATCATAGAAATGCCAGTAGGTTGATTGAACCAAATATTGCCATTATTGTCCTCTGCAATTGCATTGATCATATTCCCCTTCAGATCCGGAAAAATATTTTGAATTTGTTCGCCATCATATCTGTAAAGCCCATCATCACCCGCTATCCATAGAAACCCTGTTTTGTCCTTAAATAATACGCTGGTAAACTTAGCAGATAAGCCATGAATAGAACCAAAATCAAGAATAGAAATGGGCTTGCCTTTTTGTGGTGTTGGAGCCAACGCTTTTACCGTTATTGGTGGGGGCAGTACACTGGTGTTAAATAGCAAAGGTTTAGACGAAAGTTTTTCAAGGTTTAAATCTGTTTCTGAAAGCTTGTCGAAATAAAAATGAACCTCTTCTGTAGGTTTGTAAAATGGAATGAAATTATTTGTATCATATTTTGTAACAGGCAATGCATTTATGTTCAATGGTTTTACAATCGGTTTTATGATTGTATTTATGGAAGTATCCCATATCAGATTTAAAGTATCGCTAAAAACAAGTGGGGTAGTTATGGGTTGCGATTTTGCTAAATCCTTTGCTGGAAATGGAATTTCATTTTTATAGTTACAAGAACACAATTTTATTACAATAACAATAGTTGTTATTATGGTTATTAATGGATGCAGCAGGTTGGTTTTTTTTAACTCCATTTAAAAATATATATAATAAAGATAGTGAAATTATAAACTATTATTGCACCGCATCTGGGTCAAAACAAAGCACTCATTTTTCTTTTTTCTTTCACCTATGCTTTATTGCAATTTTAACCATGCAGGAAATCTCTTTTTGAAAATATAAATATTGATATTTTCATTTTTCCTTTACTAATTTTTTATCCACCTAATCTGTTTTTAACCCTTTTATTACCACGTTTCCGGTCCCATTTTTATCACAGGGATAAGTAATTACTTTCTGCCATAATTTGTCATCATTTAGAATAGCATAAAATTTGTCTAGAAATTGAATAGTATTTTTTTTATATCGGGTTGATAGTAAATTACAGCTCGTATATAGTTCATAAATTTTAGACTTATATTTTTTAAATTTTTCCATTACAGGAAGAAGTGATTGAAAATCTTGTAGGCAATATCCACGATATCGTCGCTCACGGATAGAACTCATTTTAAGTTCCTCGGCGGGTTGTGCATAGGGTGCATTAACAATACCTGCCTGATCAAAATCGTAGGGTACTGCAATTGGTAGCATCATAGAATCTTCTACAATCAATTTTATATTTTGAAGATACTGAATAGACCAATCTGTATTAGCTATTAGGTATTGAAAAACTGTCATTAATAAAAAGTCATCACTTTGTAACTGTTGTGGTTTTAATTTTTTTTCTAATTCATGCATTTTATTTCTTTTAGCCAATTGCTTTGCATCTTCAATAAAAAAGCCATAGGAAGTTGAAAAATATTTATTGCTCCCTTTATCATATAATGTTAGTTTCACCAACCTTACTTTAAAACTTTTTGGGGTTAAAATATTATATAGTTTATACACCAACCATTCTCTTATTACATAATCATCTTCTACACACGGGGTTACTAGTTTTAATTTATTTTGTTCTTTGAAAATAGAAGAAGAATGTTGGCTATTTTTTAAAAACTTAATTAAAAGTGGAGGATTAATACAATGGTCTTCTAACCTTCTAAAATGACCTCGGGTTTTTACAAGTATGGGTATTTCATTTATATTACTGTCGTTACCGGGTAAACAAATTAAAAAGGGAAAATATTGAGGTGCTGTTCCACGATTGTTTAATAAAGCCTGTATGGAACCTTTTAATGTTATCTGTAATGCTTCATCGCTATCAAACAAACCTTTTTGTGCAGATGCAAAATTTATAAATAAAATAAAGGATAAACTTAAGAGATAAGATGAGTAATAAGGAACAATTATTTTCATGTTAATTATTCTTTTTTGTCAAACATTTAAAACAATGATGAACTCACTTCCTTCACCTTCCTTCGTTTCCACCCTAAACTCGCCACCATGTGCTTTTACAATATCATAGCTTAAACTCAACCCTAAACCAGTTCCTTCGCCGGTGGGTTTGGTGGTGAAGAATGGTTGAAAAATTTTGTCTAACACTTTTTGCGGAATACCGTTGCCGTTGTCGGTTACTTTTATTTCTACATGATCACCCAGCTTTTTTGTGCTTAAAGAAACGGTAGGTTCATAACCGGAGATGTTCATTTTCTTTTTTTCATTGACAACATAAAATGCGTTCATTAAAAGATTTAAAACTACCCGACCCATGTCTTGCGACACAATGTTCAATTTTGGGATTGAAGAATCGAAATCAGTTTTCATAGTTGCATTAAAAGATTTGTCTTTTGCCCGCAGGCCATGATAACTAAGCCGCAGATATTCATCACACAAAGCATTAATGTCGGTTGGTTCTTTTGTAGCATTGTTTGTACTTCTACTGTGTTGCAACATCCCCTTTACAATTGTATCGGCTCTTTTGCCGTGGTGGTTTATTTTTTCTTCATTGCTGATTACATCATCAGCAATGGCATTTACTTCATCAAGATTCCCTTTTTTAATTTCATCTTTTAATTCAACCAATAATTCTTTATTTACTTCTGAAAAATTATTAACGAAGTTTAATGGATTTTGAATCTCATGGGCAATTCCGGCTGTAAGTTCACCAAGACTTGCCATTTTTTCTGACTGTATGAGTTGGGATTGGGTGGATTTTAAATCTTCAAGTGATTGTTTTAAATCAGCAGTTCTCTCTTCCACTTGTTTTTCAAGCTCTGTATTTTGTTTTGAAATCAGTTCATTGCGTTCTATTTCCTTTTCTTTTGCCAGCCTTTCATTGTCTAACGATTTTTGGGCACTTTCTTTTTTCAGCATATTAAAGCGCATAAATAAAAACCAGGAAAAGAAAAGAACGAACCAAACTATAATTACCAGTTGCATTAAGTCAATGGTTTTGTCTAACCAGCTTTTAAGACCAGGCAGAATATTGAATGAATCTAAAAGAGAATTACTGGAGAATATTGTAATTATTGACCAGAGGAATATGATAGGCATGCCACCAATCAAGACTTGTCTTGTAAACAAATCTTTCTTTGGGATATAAAGAATGAGTGTAATAAAAAGTGCCTCCATACCTGTAATTTCAGCTACCAAGAATGCCGTATAGAGCGGTTTTTCGTATGGCGAAAGCAAAAATAGGTTTGCAAAAATCCTTGCTATCGTTATTAATCCGTAAATACAAAATATGGCTTTTAGGGCTTTGTCCCATTTGGGATAACGAACAGCTACTTTAAATGCCTGTCTGAAAAAAAGAAAAAGAAAAATAAAACTGAGCGCCCAACTGAATTGGGTAATAATAAGAAAATGCCGCAGGTCCTTGTATCCCCAGGTTAGCAGACTGTACAAAACATGCCGAAACCTGTGAACGGCGGTAAAAAGCACAAACATTGTAAAATACATGAACATCCTTTCCCTGGAAACTGCATAAAAAAACGAATTAAAAAAAGCAGCAAAGAATAAAAAACCGATAAAAAAAACGCCCTGCAGGTCATCAATCGGAAACATGAAAAACTTGTTGTCAATTGTACCTGCATACACTTCCTTCAGCATCCTGTTTGTATTTGAAAAAGCTATATTGAACCCCATCCCGGTGTTGCGGCTGTAAGATGAATTTCCAATACGCTGGTATACTGTTATTTCTTCATTTGCCTTTAGGTTTACCTCCACATAATTAGCAGCTTTAAAACCGTCTTTCTTTTCCCATTCACTAAAAAAACCGCTTTTCAAATGCTCCCATTTGCCATTCTGCCGCAGCAAATAAAAATCAACGGTTTCGTTTTGTGCATTTAATAAAAACGTCCATTCGTTTTCCATTTTATTTTTTAGCCGGTACCGGAACCAGTAGGCGTTAAAGATTGTATCTGTATGCGGCTGCATTATACCGTTGTACTGAAATTTGCCCGCAAGGGGCAGATTGTTCACTTCATCAATGGTCCATCTACCCTCTTTGTCTTCTAGCACCTGCCGGTGTACAGTGTCAATTTCCTGGTTCATGACCGAGTCTGACGTTATTACATACGCCGGCGGAAGGGTTACCTGTGCATGTATATACATGGAGAAAAAAAGAATAAACAAAATGACTGTTGTTACTTTTTTCATTTGCCGGCCTTTTTATGTGATGGGTAAAGTAATTATAAATAGGGAGCCTTCACCTTCCTTTGTTTCCACCTTCAACTCTCCACCATGCGCTTTTACAATATCATAACTCAAACTCAATCCCAATCCTGTTCCCTGTCCGGTTGGTTTGGTGGTAAAGAAGGGTTGAAATATTTTGTCAATTATGTTTTTGGGTATGCCCGGTCCGTTGTCACGAACTGAAATGAGTATTTTATCGCTAACCTTTTTTGTACTCACCCAAACTGTAGGCTCATGTTTGATTTGAGGGTTCCTTAACCCCCCTTGGGAGCCTGTCCCAAATTCAATTCGGGAGGGAAGGGAGGCTGCATAAAATGCATTGGTAATCAAATTCAAAATTACTCTTCCAATATCCTGCGGAATGATGTTGATGTTACCAATTGTTTCATCAAAATCTGTTTTCATTGTAGCATTGAACGATTTATCCTTTGCTCTTAAACCATGATAGGCTAATCTTAAATATTCATCTGCCAATGCATTGATGTCTGTTGGTTCTTTTGAAACATTGCTTGTACTTCTACTGTGTTGCAGCATTCCCTTTACAATTGCATCAGCTCGTTTTCCGTGGTGATTTATTTTTTCTAAGTTTTGTTTTATATCAGCTGCTATGGCTTTTGCCTCATTTATATCACCTTTGTTTAATTCTTCATTCATCTCATCAATCAATTCTGTATTTACTTCAGAAAAATTATTGACAAAGTTTAATGGGTTTTGAATCTCATGTGCAATACCTGCGGTGAGTTCTCCAAGGCTTGCCATTTTCTCTGATTGTATTAACAAGGCCTGTGTTGACTTAAGTTCCGATAGTGTTTGTTCAAGTTCTTCCTTTTGCAAAAGAAGTGCTGCTGTTCGGTCGGCAACTTCTATTTCAAGCTGGGCCCTTATTTTTTCAGTAATTTTATTTTCTCTTTCTATCTCCTCCAATTTTAATCGCTCTTTTTCCAGTGCTTTCATTTGCTTCCTGGTTATAAGCCACATAATGAGCCCCAATAGCTGCGAAAAAAAAAGTGCTATGTCAAAGTAGTCATCCCACTCATTGTAGAATTTTCTGTTTACTAATTCGGTAACGCTACCAACAAATGAAACAATAATCATTGGTAGAAAAGCATAAATAAATGGCTTTGTAAAATGAAATTCTTTTTTGCTAAATACTAAATAGAGGATAGCAAAAATAAGGAGGTGCCCTAACCACATTATTAATTGGCTGTAACTTCTAAAAATAATGTTGAGCACAATGAGCGAAATAGCAGAAGCAATTCCAAGAATAAGCAACCTGTCCCATTTAGGCCACTGCTTTTTAGTTTGCATTTTTTTTCGCAATACAGAGCAGATTATTATTGCCAGAAAGCTTTCTAAAGACATAAAATTTATTTGGGATTGATTTAAAATTAAATGACCAAAGTTTCACAGTAGAAAATTAAGTATAAACTTTAGTTTGAGATAAATCAGCAATAGATGTAGTTATTTTTCTTTGGGTTTATTTAACTCTTTTATTAGTTTACTTAAATAAGCCTCTTTTGCAGGCTCGGCAAAAGTTTTACAATAGTTGGTGAAATAATGGTGTGTTTTTATGAAATTGATTTGGGTTTCATTCCATTGTTTTTCTGTAAGTATGGGATTTAAGTATTTTAATTCTTTGTAAAGCAGCATTGCCTTATTTTCTGCGCTAGATGTACCTAAATATTCCAGATCTGCATCGGCTACTATTTCTTCTAATAAGTTTTGTGGCGACTGTGGCGTTTTTGTGGCCATGATCATTCCGCAGACTATAGATATTTCCTTCTGATTATATCCGAAATCAGGCAAGTATATTTTTGATAATTCACAACTTTCTTCTTCATGACCAAAATAGATATTTATGTACCCTGCATCATGCCATAATGCTGCAACTTTTAATAACTCGATATCTGCTTCTGTACATTTTTCATAATGTGCAATTTCTACAGCTTTATCTAATACATATAGCGTATGTTGTTCATTATGAAAATAATAATTTTGGTTAAGCTTCTCCTTAAATAAACTTAACACAAAGTCTTGCATTTCCTCTTTATTTTGCATGAGCCTTTGGTTTTAATATGCCACCACTAGCTTCTTTAATACTATGAACATAGACAAATGCCTTAGGGTCAATTTCTGTAATGGCTTCCTCAAGTTGCTTAATTTCTAATCGGGTTATGATTGTTACTATAATGTCGCTAGATGTTTTTTCGGCAAAACTCCCTGGCAGATATCCTCGTTCTCCCTTATACACTGTTATGCCCTTACCTAACTCGTTCACCAGATAACTTTTGACTTCTTCATGTTTTGATGAAATGATATTCATGGCTGTAAACTCCTCAATGCCATCTACAACATAGTTGGTAGCACGTGTGGCTGTAAAATAGGTAATGATGGAATACATGGCGGTTTCAATTCCAAACTGAAAAGCTGCTATTGCAAAAATAATTGTATTGATAAGCATGATGATTTCACTGTTTGAAAAGCCTGTCCTTCTTCCTGTAAATACTGCAATTATCTCGGCACCATCAATTACGCCTCCACCTCTTATAACTAATCCAATACCCGTACCTATCAAGATGCCGCCAAAGGCAGCTATTAATAATTTGTCATTGGTTATAGGATTAATATCTATAAACAATAAACCTATAGAAAGAAGAATGACTGCTATTGTAGTTTGTACGGCAAATGTTTTGCCAATGCGTTTATACCCCAAATAAATGAAAAATGCATTTAAAACAATAACTAATAAGCTTATGTTGATATGAAAAAGTTCGTGGAGCAAAATTGATATTCCGGTAACTCCGCCATCCATAAATCTGTTGGGAATCATAAAACCCTTCATAGCTAATATGGCAAGGCCGCTGCCTAATAAAATAAGTATCAGATTTTTGGGGTCAAGTACTATTTTCCAATCAACAGCATCGTTTTTTAAATTTCGTTTCATTTTTACAAAGCAAATTAGAAGTACTAAACTAAGATTCTATTTTTAATCTGAAGGAGTTAAATTTTATCGACAAATATTTATTTGACGTTATGCTATTTAAATCCTTCTATACATTTTTCAAAGGCTTTAGTGTATTTTTTATTTCATGTTACAAATGATTTTATGTAATTTGTATCACCAAACTAAATAACTGTTCCGTATGATTACAAATGAGTTCATACAAGGAAGTGAAAATTATGGTCAAGCCTTAGTTGACCTATTCTCTGATGGAAAAGATGTAATAGTAATAAGCGACTTGCATTTATCAGCTGGTTTACAGGAAGATAATAATTATGATGGCACAGAAAACTTCTATGCAGATGATTCCTGTGCAAGATTCATTCAGTATTTAGTGGATAGACAAAAGGATAGGAAATCTATTCTTATCATAAATGGTGATTTTATAGATTTTTTGCGTATAAGAAACTATCCAAACTCTGAATCAGAATTTATTGCCTGGAAAAATATTCTTCAAAATATTGGTATCCATAAAACAGAAGAAGAATTAAAAAATTGCATCACAAAAAAGGAACAGGATTTTGGGTTACGTACAGACGACTATAAATCTGTTTGGAAACTTCACAAATGCGTTTACGGACATAAGATTTTATTTCAGCAATTGGCTTATTGGCTAAAGGAGGGAAACCAATTGTATATATTAAAAGGCAATCATGATTTAGAGTGGTACTGGGCTGCTGTAAGAAATTATTTGCGATATTTGCTTGCTGAATTTGCATCGGCAAATGGGGCTTTGAGTCATGCTAATTTATTTATGCAAAATCTTTTATTCTTTGATGATTCAATTACAATAGACGGCAAAATATATATTACCCATGGTCACGTGTTTGAAAATATAACAGAGGTTAAAGGTTCGCCGGTTGTGGAAAATGGAAAGCAGCTAAACCTTCCTTTTGGGTCATTCCTTAACCGATATTTAATTAACAGATTAGAGCTTGCTTATCCATTTCTTGATAATGTGAGGCCAACTCAAAAAATACTGCCTTTGCTTATCAGAGAAAGATTTCCTTTAGCTATAAAATACCTTTTCTATTATATACCATTTACTATTCTCATCATTCCTAAAAAAATGTACAAAGAGGTGTTTAAATATCTGTTTGATATTTTCATCATTATCATTTTACCATTATTAATTGCTGGTTATGCCATTTATAAAAATGTTCATTTACCTACTTCAACAGATTCAACGTTTATAGGTACTCAATTAATAAATTTGTTGAAGAATATGGCCCCTCTTGTGTTGTCTTATTTCTTTGCAAGGATACTTGCTATGGCAAGACTTAGTTCACCGCCAAGCTTTTTTCCATTTGCTCAAAAAATATGCAAAAAGAATAGTGCTATAATGACTGTGGTTTTTGGACATACACACAATCCTGAACAACATAAAGATGGTGATAAATGGTACTTTAACACAGGAACATGGATGCCCGTCTATGATTTGTCTATGGCGGATGTGCGGTTAGATAAAACGTATACTTACCTGCATATTAAACCCGGAACATCAAATGGTATTGAATCTCAATTGTTGTTGCGTTGGAATGACGATGCATTGCGGCCTGATCCAATGGTGTTGAGGGATTTGCGGTGAGTTTAGGGTTTAGTGTTTAATGTTTTAGGGTTTGGGGATGAAAAGATTATTATGAAGAATAATGAAAACGGCTGAATAGTACAACAATAAAAAAATGCTGAAGGGATGCGGGATAGGAGTAAAAAAGCCCGTTGAAGGCAAGTGCGGTTGGCTTTGTGCCGTACTTGTAGCGTATAGCCCGAACAAGTGCAAAAAGTTGAATGAAGCTGACAGCCACAAAATTCTATTGAAAATGTTTTTATATACCTAATCTAAATAATCATGAAGACCTTAAACTTACTGATAAGATTATGTGGAGTGTTATTTATTTCTTTTCTCTTCAGTTGCTCGGGCTTTGAGAAAATTGGCAGCAATCTTGGATTGGGCGTATCTTCTAAAACCAAAGACATTGGCAACAACCTCGTTGACGGTGCCCTTACCCGTTTAAATAATGGTCAGGAAAAAGAACAACTAAAACACCTGCTGGATTCTATGATCAGCAACGCAGGGCTGAGCGCCAATAAGCAAGTCATTTCGCTTAGGGATAGTATAATTAATGACATAACTACCGCTAAGTTGAACCGTTTAATTAGTCAGGCCATGCAAAGTGCAGTTGGTGATTCTACAAAAGCAAAGTTGGCAGCATTAAGAGACGAACTACTAGGGGCAAAATTAAGGATGCAGATTGCAGCACTTAGAAACGATCTGCTCGGTGATGAAACCAACCTAAGAATGCAAAGGATTTTGAAAGATGCTATGTCTTCTGTTCTTAACGATTCGGTAAGTATAAAACTGGGAGTACTAAGAGATACGCTGCTTGGCAGCAAAACCAATAATATGCTCAAAGCAATTATTGATACTGCAATGCTTGGTATCTCTCAACGTTTGAGAGACGACCTGAATCCGCAATTAAAAGATAACCTGACTTTTATTAAAAAATATGCGACGCAGATATTAATAACATTGGCTTTGCTGGCTGCAGGAATTATAACATTGGTTTGGCGCAACCGGCAGAAATATTTAAAGACAGTTGCATTACTTACCTCTCATATACAAAGTATACCCGATCAACGCATATATGATGACCTAACTGCTAAAATAAAAAATGATGCTATAAAAGCAGGTGTAGAACCAACCTTACGTACCGTGCTAAAAGATAACGGGTTATTAGGAACAGAAAGCTGGAAAAAAGAACAGGGGAAACTGTGAACAGTGAACAGTGAACAATGAATAGTGAACAGTTAACAATGAACAGTGAACAAGTGAATAGTGAACAAGTGAATAGTGAACAATGAACAGTGAACAATGAACAATGAATAGTTAATAAACTCTAAACTCATAACTCTAAATTCATAACTCACCACCATGTCAACAGAAAAAACTCCACTGACCCATCAGGAGCTAAGGCTCAAGGGTTTTTTGCGTATTTTATTTTTTATTTACCTGACAGGGTTATTTCTCTATTTGTTACCGGGAATTATAGGTGTTCCTGATTTTTTAAAACCTTACACATTTATTGTTGATCCTGCATTTATGAATAATTCGGTTATAAAGATGGGCTTGTTTGCTGGGCTTTGTTTTATGGCAAAGGCAGATGTTAGACGGTTTCTAATTGTGGTAGAAACTATGATGGTAGTTATGGTTATAAGTGTTGGTTTTGGAATGATGATTTACTTTTTTGCAAAAAATAATTATGAGATTCAAATGGGTGAAAAGTCAACTCCGGTAAGTACGTTAATACTTATGTCTGTAGTGCTTGATGCTGTTTTGAATGTAATATTGATTATCTTTTATCGGTCTGCACAAAAAGCAAGATATCAATTATCTTATTTTACGCCAATGCAATTTAGAGCCTTAATTGCATTGGCAGAAGTTGTAATTCATGGGGAGAAGGAGATTTTAAAACCAAAGGAAGTAGCTTATAATGTTGATTATTACATGGCTTCTTTTAAAGCAAAAAGTAAATGGATTACCAAGCTTGCACTTACGGCCATTGAACTATATCCCGTAGTGTTTTTCAAGCCTCCATCTAGCTATATGCGGCCTGATGATCGTAAGGATTTTCTGATGAGACATTTCTATCAGGACATTACATTGCGACTTGCTCCAAAATTTATTCGCGATCTTGTACAGGGGATGATTAGATTGGGTAAGCAACTATGTTATATGGGTTATTACAATGATAAAAAAGTGCACCCTTCTATTGGATACATACCGTTTAGTGAGCGACCAAATATGAAGGAGCGAATTGCAAAAGCCCCACCAATACCCCGTAAGAAATTGCTGGTACAAACGGAACATGACATAACCGGCGATACTATAACAGCTGACGTAGTAATAATAGGCAGTGGCCCCGGTGCTTCGGTACTTGCCAAAGGTCTTATAGAAGGTGGACGAAGTGTTCTGATGATAGAGCGGGGTGACTTTACAGACCCATCAGAGTTTAATGAAGATGAAATAGACATGGTATCTAAACTGTATGCTGATGGAGCGCTGCAACAAGCTATGGACTTTCAGTTTCAGGTAATACAAGGCAGTTGTGTGGGTGGTTCAAGTGTAGTGAACAATGCTGTTTGTTTTGATACGCCTGATTCCGTTTTAGACAGGTGGAATGATAAAGAAGGGCTGAATGCAGGATTGGATTTAGATTGCTATAAAAAAGCTAATGCAAATGTAAACAGGATAATAGGAGTGAAGCGGGTACCGGAAATGTCATCGGAGGAAAACCTTAACCCATCAGGAAAGAAATTTCTTGAGGGAATTGAAAGAATGGGGTTAAATAAATCTCCAAATGTTGCAAGCAGTGTAGCAGCTAATATAGAAGAATGCCTTGGTTGCGGCTATTGCAATATGGGTTGCAAATTTGGAAAGAAACTCTCTATGTTAGATACTGTATTGCCTGATATACAGTCAGCGCATGGTACAGATGCCCTTAAAATTATAGCAGGTTGCGAAGCATGGAAACTAAATAGTAAAGGCGGAAACATAACTTCCGTAATTGGTAAGTTTAAAAATGGACGAAAAGTTGAAATAAAAGGAAACAAATTTGTTGTTTCTGCGGGTGCTATATCTTCCAGTATACTATTATTAAGGTCGGGGATAGCTACCGGGAAAGCTGGTAAACATCTAGCCTTCAATGTGGGCTCGCCCATACATGCAGTATATCCTACCCCAATAAACAGTTATGATGGTTTGCAGATTTCTCATTACCTGCAACTTACGCCCAATAAGGGATATATTTTTGAAACATGGTTTAACCCACCAATGTTTCAAAGTACAGTAATGCCGGGTTGGTGGGACGACCACTATAGAAACATGCAACGTTATAACCGTTTTGCAAGTACAGGGGTCTTGGTAGCAAGTGAAGCAAATGCAGAAGTAAGGATAGCAGGATTGACTGGTAGGGAAATTCGTTACACCCCAACAAAAAATGATTTTGACACCATGTTGGATGGGCTAATGATTGCAGGAAATATTTTCTTTGAAGCCGGTGCAGAAGTTGTAATGCCCAACACCTTTCAGTACTATGAGTATAAGAACAAAAACGAATTGCAATACCTGAAAAATAATGTAAAGGATAACGCCGATATTACATTAGGAACCGGCCATCCGCAAGGTGGCAATGCTATTAGCGGTACAAAATCAAAAGGGGTTGTAAATCCTGAATTCAAAGTGTATGACTACAACAACCTTTATGTATGCGATGCAAGTGTGTTTCCGGGTAGTGTAGGTGTAAATCCTCAAATTACAGTAATGGCATTGGCGGACTATGCTGTGCCGTTTGTGTTAGGGAAGTAGAAGAGCAGGGGTAAAAACTAAATATACACTTACATTTCTTCGGGAAGTAATGGTATGTTTACGGTTACTGTACATCCATTATCAGTTGATGTCCAGGTAATATTTCCATTGAGTAGATTTGTTCTTTGGCGCATGTTTAAAGTACCCATCCCATTGGATTTGAAATTAGTATCAAACCCTTTACCATCATCGCTTACAACAATAATGATTGTAGGATTAGAAGTTGTTATGTTTATATAAATGTTATTTGGAGAAGCATGTTTTATTGCATTTTGGACTGCTTCCTGAATAATGCGAAAAAGAATAATTTGCCGGTTGGCCAACAAGCCAAGTTTATCAACATTATTAAAATGAACCTCAATTTTATCCGCTGCATTTATTCTTTTAACTTCAGTAGCAAGATTTTCCACAAGGTTAAACTGTTCAAGCCAATCTTTACTCAAAGACTTAGAAAGCGTTCTTATTTCGTTGATAGCCTGTCCTACCGTTTGTGAAATTGTTTTAAGTACTTCAGATGGATTTTCTGATTGGCTTTGTACTGATCCTATCATCATTTTAGCAGTACTTAAAAGCTGACCTACATTATCATGTAACTCCTTGCCCATGGCTGTGTAGGTTGATTCCTGCACTTCTACCTGCGATTGTAGAAGTTGTTTTTCAAAAGCTTCCTTTTGTATTTGTTGCTGGAGAAATAGGTGATTTTGGCGCTGCCTGCTGATTATCAGAAAGAAAATAAAAATTACACTTAGAAAAATAACCAATAAGCCCGCTACTTGTATGAAGCTGGTGGGGATTTCTTTAACGCTCTGTTGTAGTTCAAATAACATACATAAAAAGCAATACTTAAGCAGTTGTAGTATAAAATATTAGCAATGTTATGTAAAAAATTAAAAATAAGGCGAGAAGTTTTTTCATCCCAAAATTTATCCTCTGCCAGCATTGTAATATTCACAAAGAAAATAAAATGGAATAGAAAACAACCGGTAGAAATCCAAAATATACTGTCTAACAATATATTGTGATATTCTTTTAGCATTATTATATAAAAATACCTTGTTGCCATCACTACCATTATTATATTATAAACTCTGAATGAATCCGGATGCAATAGTTCCCAGCTTTTTAGAACAGTGAGTTCTAGTAGTGTATAAGCAAGACAGATAAGCGCTGCTCCAACTATAACTTTTTTAAAGGTTTTATTGTTTTCGATTTTATAAAATGTAA
Source organism: Segetibacter sp. (assembly GCA_043736115.1). Lineage (GTDB taxonomy): Bacteria > Bacteroidota > Bacteroidia > Chitinophagales > Chitinophagaceae > Segetibacter. The sequence continues at coordinate 26,309 of JAYTDC010000152.1, forward strand.
AAAACCAAATTGATATATCTACGAGAGAGAAAATATTATAAGCATAATTCCTGTTTATAATTCCTGTCATTTTAATATATGGAACTATCAGGCACTCATTTATTACTGTAATAATAAGAAGTACAGCAATAATTTTTAAGAAATCAGGCCTTATTGTTTTATAAAAAATAAGGCCTGATAATAATGCAACAATTTCTATAATCTGGTATAATTTCATTCTATTGCTTAAAAATAATACTTTATCCTATAGTACCATTGCAATTACTTGGACAAGGGTCTCCATAATTAAAATAAGCAAGATCCATGTGAACGCTTGAATTGTCAAATGTTGGGGCTAATATAATAGTTGCTTCTTCGCCTTTTGCATGTTTGGCAAGATACACCCTTATACCACTTAGTTCTGCACTTGTATTCTTAATCAAATTAATTATGTCATTGTTTATCCAAATGCTTCGTACACCCTGTGGATTGGGCATATCTGCTTTGTAGAAACCAATTTTTTCAAGTGCTTCTTCTGTTGTGATTTGTGAATCTAAAGCAATTGTGAACTGTCTCAATTGATTTGCGAAAAGTTGTTTCGTTTCCATGTTTTTTATTTTTTAGTTTAATAAATATATTAGCCTGGCCAGACTTAATTAATACCGCAATAGTCAAACTAATTCTGGTTATAATAACAGGTGTTTTCACCCTTTTTATCCAGTTTTTTCACCCGATTAAATGGGTGCTTTTGCCCTTGACCTCAGTTCTTCTGTAATAGCATATTTGTAGTATAATTGATTCATTAAATCAGTAAGTCAGATGAGCAATTATTTTACATCAGTTATACAGAATGATCCCAGATTTACTTCAGTAAATAGAATTAATGATTTGGGGAGCCATCGTGGAAAGGGGATTTTTCATTTTTGGGCCAGATGGCTCATGCTAGTAAATTAATATGGGGTGGAGATTGGGGCAACCCCAATATTCCCCACTCATTTATTGATGTTGTTAACGATCAGCGTTGTTCGTTATCAAAACAGCCCTCACTTTTCAATGGTGATTGGTATCCTTCAGACGATTATAATCCTTACTTAACGCTTTAGTTTTTGGAGAAAGCCAAGATACAATTGAAAATTTCGTCTATTAATGGATTTCTGAAATTGTAATAGACCAATCAATTAGTTAACTATTTCTTTTGGAAGAGCTAATGACCTTAGATTTTATTGGGTTAGGAGAATCCTCACCCTCCCACAAACTCAAACCTATCCCCATCAAACAAACCCTTATCACTTAGTTTGAGATGTGGAATTACTAACAACGCCATAAAGGATAATGTCATAAAAGGAGCAGATAATGTAGAGCCTAGTTCTTTGGCCATTTTGTCTATTGCAGTATAGCTATTGGCAACTTCATATCCATCTTTATTACTCATTAATCCTGCTACAGGCAATGCCACAACCATTTCATTAGTATTGCTGACACAACTTACTCCGCCTTTCTCTTTTATAACAAGATTTATGGCTCTGCAAAGGCTTTCATCATCAGCACCTACTGCAATAATGTTGTGGCTGTCGTGTGCTACAGTAGAAGCTATTGCACCTTGTTTAAACCCAAAATTCTTTATCCAGGCTATAGCAACAGGAGCTTTGTAATAGCGGTTGATAACAACCATTTTCAGTATGTCTTTATTGGTGTTAGCTCTAAGAATATTTCCACTAAGTAAGAGTTCTTTTTCTATTAATAGTTTGTTTGTAATCAACTGTCCGTCTAATGCTTCTATTACATGTACAGTTGATTCATTAGGATTGTCTTTTGCTTCGAGATTTTGTGCATATTGTATTTCACAATCAAATTGATTGATTGTAGTTGATTGTACAGATGCAATACGTGTTTTGCCGTTTTCTGCAACAAGTTCACCATCAATATAGGTTTGCTTTATTTTAAAATCGATAAGATTTTCTGCTATAATAAAATCTGCCGGATCACCAACTTTTAACAAGCCAACATTTAGTTTATAATGTACTACAGGATTTACACAAGCTGCCTGTAAAACTTTATAAACATCAACACCTTTGGCAACAGCTCTTGCACAAAGCTGATTTATATGCCCATCAACAAGGCTGTCAGGATGTTTGTCATCGCTACAGAACATCATGTTTGCTGAATGCTCATGGAGTAAGTCTGCCAATGCTTCAAAATTTTTTGCTGCACTTCCTTCACGAATTAAAATCTTCATACCGTATTGCAACTTATCCAAAGCTTCTTCTTCAGTAAAACATTCATGATCGGTACTGATGCCGGCATCTATATATTTTTTAGCTTGTTCTCCTCTAAGACCCGGTGCATGGCCATCAACAGGTTTATTCAGGTTGTGAGCAGCAGCAATTTTTTTCATCACTTCTTCATCCTTATAAAGTACTCCTGGAAAGTTCATCATTTCACTTAAGTACTTAATCTCCTCTCTTTGCAAAAGTTGTTCTACATCTGCTGCATTGAGTGCTGCACCTGCCGTTTCAAAAATGGTTGCAGGTACACAACTCGGGGCTCCAAAGTTGAATTTAAAAGGTACTTTGTTGCCATTGTCAATCATATATTCTACACCCGCAAGTCCACAAACATTTGCAATCTCATGAGGATCGCTTATTGTTCCTACCGTGCCATGAACAACTGCAAGCCTGGCAAATTCACTTGGTATAAGCATGCTGCTTTCTATGTGAACATGACTATCAATAAAACCAGGAAGTATAAAGCCTTTGGCTTTTGTGCTTTCAATTTCTGTTATCGTTTTTATTACGCCATTTTCTATTGTTATTTGTGCAGGGTATTGTTTTTTATTTTTTATATCTACAAATGTTCCTTCTATTGAAAATATATTAGTCATAAATTATAGTAATTGTGTGTTGATTTTTTTAGTGAAAACAGAATAAGGAATAATAAGTAAAAGGTTATTTAATTTTTGCTCCTTGTTGTATCCAGCAACTTATGATTTGTCTCTCTTCATCCGTCATATTTGTTTTATTATTTTGGGGCATTGTTTTAGTTATAACAACCCTTTGCAAAATTTTATCTTTTAGTTTTACTATGTCTGCAGGTGTGTTATACATAACCCCATTTGGCGCAGCCTTAAATACATCATCTGTTGGGTAAGATGAATGACAAGACTTACAACGCCTTTCAACAATTGCATTTACTTCAGCAATGCCTACTTCATTTTTACACGATGTATCCATAGGTTTTGGTGATGAAATATATGCAGCCGAAAATAATATTAATACAGAAACCGGAAACACCCAAATACTTAATTCACCTCTTTCTCTTAAATTTAGCCAATGTTTTACACCCGCTGTACCCAATGAAATAATCATAAGAATAAGCCATGGATACTGATAACCAAAAGTGCTGGGAAAATGGTTGCTGATCATTACAAACAAAACCGGTAGTGTGAAATAATTGTTGTGCAACGATCGTAAGCCTGCATTTTTACCAAGCATGGGGTCAAGAGGTTTGTTCTCTCTTGCAGCCTTAACCATTGCTTTTTGTGCAGGAATAATTGTGAAAAATACATTTGCCGCCATAATAGTACCCAACATGGCACCAAAATGTATATAAGCACCACGGGCACTAAATACCATAGTATAAAAATAGGCAAAGCCTGTTGCTATAATAAACCCCATGAGTGCAAACCATGCACCTTTTTTTACCAAAGCGGTTTTACATAAAAAATGATAGAGAATATATGCCACCACAAAAGAACCAACACCTAAAGCAACTGCCTGAACCGAAGTTATGTCCAATACATTTTTATCTATTAGAAATGATTGTGCATTGAAATAATAAACAACAAAAAGCAGACAAAAACCTGACAGCCAGGTAAAATAAGCTTCGTACTTAAACCAATGTAAGTTTTTAGGAATATCCTTTGGCGCTACTTTGTATTTTTCAAGGTAATAGAAACCACCACCATGCACAGCCCATAAATTACCTGCCAGTTCTTCCCTTACATTTTTAGTTCGGTTAAGTGCATTTTCAAGCCAAACAAAATAAAATGAAGCTCCAATCCATGCTATTCCAAAAGTAATATGCATCAGCCTTACTATGATATTGAGCCACTCCATAAAGTGTGACTCCAATGGCGAACCCTTAAAGTAAAGCCACGTAAGAAATAATATTGCCGATGTGCAAAGTATAATAAGCGTATATACAAACCCATGAGATAAAGCTAGCGGGTGTTCAGGTAAATGATCTGAATTTTCTGTTTCGGCATCATGGACAGATTTTGATATTTCACTAAAATGAAAAGTAAGCCTTATAAGCATAATAAGGATAAAGACAAGTACAGCTATTAAAAACAAATAAACCATTGGCTTTTACAATCGAAGTTTTCTTTTAATGAAAAAATATGGGGTTTTACAACCTTTATTCATTTTTACAAAGAAACAAAGGAATTTTATTAAGTTATAGGTTGTTTTCATTTTCTTATTTGTTCATTTGTATGAAACTGTATATTTGGTATATGAGTAAGTTTGCCATTAAAAGCAGGAAAATTGTTACACCCCTGGCTTTAAGGGATGGATTTGTAATTGTAAATGATGGTATAATTGAATCAATAGTTGATCTTTTGCAATCAGATTTTTCACATCCAATTATAGATGCAACCGATAGAATAGTTATGCCCGGAGTTATAGACCCACACGTACATATCAACGAACCGGGGCGTACAGAGTGGGAGGGTTTTGAAACAGCTACAAAAGCAGCCCTTATTGGGGGTGTTACTATGTTAGTGGATATGCCGTTAAATTCATCGCCTGTTACAACTACTGTAAGGGCATTTGAAGAAAAGCTTGCTGCTGCATCAGGTAAATTAAATACCAATGTAGGTTTTTGGGGAGGTGTAGTTCCGGGCAATGAAATTGAAATTGAAGGACTAATTACAAAGGGTGTACTTGGTTTCAAAGCTTTCCTTACCCATTCAGGCATTAATGATTTTCCCAATGTTACAGAGGATGATTTGAGAAAGGTAATGCCAATAATTGCCCGTCACAATTTGCCACTTTTAGTACATTGCGAACTGAGTGAGGATATGCCATCTTTCAGTAGCAATCCTACATCATATGATGCATATTTAAACTCACGACCTAAAGAGTGGGAGGACAATGCAATTGCATTGATGATAAGATTGTGCGAGGAGTTTAATTGTTGGGTTCATATTGTTCACCTTTCATCTGCTAATTCAATTGAGCAAATTGCAGTAGCTAAAAATAAAGGTTTACCATTGACAGTAGAAACTGCTCAACATTATTTATATTTCTATGCTGAAAATATTCCTGACGGTAAAACAGCTTTTAAATGTGCCCCACCAATCAGAGAAAAGGCCAATAATGATAAGCTGTGGCAGGCCTTAAAAAATGGAATTATTGACTTTGTTGCTACCGACCATTCGCCTGCACCACCTGATCTAAAATCGCTGGTAACCGGAGATTTTACCACTGCATGGGGTGGGGTTGCGTCTATACAATTTGCTTTACCTGTATTGTGGACTGCTGCAAGTCAAAGAGGATTTTCGATAATGGATTTATCAAAATGGCTTTGCCAACATCCTGCAAAATTAGCAGGGCAAAATGCTAAAGGAAGGATTGAAGCAGGTTATGATGCCGACCTTATAATACTAAATGAAAATGAATCTTTTTTAGTTACGGAAAATATAATTGAACATAAACATAAAGTCACTCCTTACCTCCATGAGAATTTGTATGGAGTAGTGGAACAAACTTTCTTAAAAGGTAAAATGGTTTTTAATAAAGAGGAGATGATTACACATCAAGGTGAGATTATTTTAAAATAACGGATAAATCAATCCTTAAAACCTCTAATTAACCAAATGAATTATTGGGGATCTTTTTAAATTGTGAAATAAAAATTAGACATGAGTTATCTGGACAGGGCAAAAAAAATTATAGATAGAATAAACGAATTGGCTTCAATATCTGAACAAGCCGGTATGGTCACCAGAACTTATGGATCTCCTTCATTTGTAAAAGGAGCACAACTTGTTTCAGATTGGATGAATGAGGCAGGATTGCAAACCCATACCGATAATATTGGAAATGTGAGAGGTAAATTATTTAGCAAAATATCAAATTCCAAAACGTTGATTCTTGCATCGCATATAGATACGGTTGTAAATGCCGGTAAGTTTGACGGGCCACTTGGTGTTATTATGGGTTTGGATATGATTGAAAATATTATAAACAGTAAAATTGAATTACCGTTTAATATTGAACTTATTGCTTTTGCCGACGAAGAAGGCGTAAGATTTCATACAACATACCTGGGAAGTAAAGTAGTTGCGGGTTCATTTGACAAAAACTTGTTAAGCAAAACAGATAAATCTCAAATAACTTTATCTGAGGCAATAAGAAATATAGGAGGCAATCCAGATTTATTGTTACAAGATGCCATACCGGATGAGTTATTGGGATATTTTGAAATTCATATTGAACAAGGCCCTGTGTTATACGAAAGCAAAGATCCTGTAGCAGTTGTTTCGGCTATTTCGGGTCAAAAAAGAGTAGAGCTTATCTTTACCGGTGTAGCAGGACATGCAGGTACTGTACCAATGGATATGCGACAGGATGCATTATGTTGCGCATCGGATTGTATTAATAATATAGAGCAGTTTGCCCTTTCTCACAAAAATGAACTAGTAGCAACTGTAGGCAAATTAGAAATTGAAAATCCGGCAAGCAATGTCATACCGGGTAAAGTAATCTGTAGTCTTGATTTACGCAGTGCAGATGAGGTAAGGCTTAGCTATGCCGCTACGGCATTACAAAATATATTAGCTGAAATTTGTGAAGACCGGAACATTGGTTTTCAGTGGAACCTTATTCAGGAAGCTCCACCTGTTATGTGTGATAAAGTACTGAATAGCAAATTGGCGGAAGCAATTGAAGCAGCGGGTTATTCATCCATATATTTGGTAAGTGGTGCAGGCCATGATTCAGTTCCAATGTCAGCAATTTGTCCGGTTTCAATGATGTTTGTGAGATGTTACAAAGGTATCAGCCACAATCCATTGGAGGATGTTGAGATGGATGACATAGCAGCAGCTATAAAGGTTGCCGATCACTTTATTACAAAGTTGAAACCATAAATTATTTTGCAAAAAGAGGTAAAAAATTTATTTTAAACCCTAAACCCTAAACCCTAAACCCTAAACCCTAAACCCTAAACCCCAAACCCCCAATCCCAAACCCTAAACTCAAAACTCATAACTCATAACTCACAACATGGAAATATCAGCACTTACCCGATCAGTAGTTAAAAGCAATCATGCAGTCATCAGTCCCGATGGATACATCAACAGCAGTGTACCCGGTTGGACAGATTGTACAGTCAATGTCATCATTAATGAAGATATGGGCGCCAATCTTTGTCAAACATTTATTACCCTAAACGAAGGGGGAAAACTAAAAGGTAAAACGAAGGACTCACAAATATTTTTTTACATAGTTGAGGGTCAATGTTCAGCCACTGTAGAAAACGAAGCAAAAGGTATAACTAAAGGTCATTTTGTATATGTGCCGGTAGGTAAGGAGTATTTATTTGAAATACCAACACCCGGTACTAAAATTCTGACTTTTCACAAGGCGTATGAATACCTTGAAGGTCATGATGTACCTGAAGTCATTTTTGGAGATGCTGCCACAGTGCCGGGTCCACCCTATTTAGGCGATGATGCATTACGATTACAGGTTTTGCTGCCCGATAACCATTCCTTTGATATGGCGGTCAATATTTTTACTTATGAATCTGGTGGTCATTTACCAATAGTTGAAACTCATATTATGGAACATGGTCTTATGTACTTACAGGGACAAGGGGTATATATGCTTGACCATCAATGGTATCCAATTAAAAAAGGTGACTCTATTTGGATGGCACCCTATTGTCAGCAATGGTTTACCGCTATGGGAAAAGAGCCTGCAGTTTATATTTATTATAAAAATGTAAACAGATTTCCAACAATTGTATAAAGTTAAATGTTTAATCTTTTGTGCATTATCACTCATAAATCATATTACATTTGTAACTTGATTTTATTACATTTCAATTTATTATGAAAATAGTATTAGTACCCGTCGATTTTTCAGAAACATCTCTACACGCTGCAACTTATGCAGCACAATTACTTTCAGGGCATTTTGGGGTTACCATGGTGCTTTATCACAACTATACCAAAGACGCCGAAGCTGATGAGGCATTAGTTACGCTTGAAATATTGAAAACAAAACTTGTACAAAAATTTACAATAGATATTGAAATTTTAAGCTACAAGGAAGATGATTTTGTAACCGGATTAGAAAGGGCAGTACGTCATCGAAATGCTAACCTTGTAATTATGGGAATTACCGAAAGGTCAGCCTTAGGTCAAATATTTATAGGAAGCAATGCTTTAAAATTTGCTGAAACCAAATCATGTCCTGTACTTATAATACCTGAACAGGCCATATATAAAGAGATCAATAATGCCTTGTTGGCTTCTGATTTCAAAAACACATATATTTCCACGCCGTCTGAACCAATTAAAGATATACTGAAAATATTCAGACCAAAATTACACATCATCAATGTAGATCCTACCCATTATATTTCACTTACAGAAGCACATGAAACTGAGAAAGCAACCCTTCGGGAAATGTTTGCCATCTTCAATCCAGAGTTTTATTTCATGCGCCTGCACGATGTAGATGAGGCCATCAACATGTTTGCAGAGGAGAAAAACATAGACTTGATCATCACTATTCAGCACAACTACACTTTTATGGAAAAGCTGTTTAAACGTAGTCATACCAAGAGTATTACTTACGATAGTAATGTGCCAATATTGGTGGTGCATGAATAGATTATATGAAACCATTCTTATTTCAAAAATGTCTTTCTGAAACAATTAGTGTTCGGCAATGTCAACTTATCAAAAAGCTATAAGGTTTCAAAAACCTTGTAGCTTTTGTTTTTTATTCTCCCCAAAATGACCAACATGCTCACATGGATTTGTAAACATTTCAACGATCTGTCTCCGGCAGAATTATATGCTGCCGTAAAGTTACGCAGCGAAGTATTTGTAGTAGAACAAAACTGCGTTTACCTTGATGCTGATGGCAAAGATGAACATTGTTATCACCTCATGGGGTATAATGAAAATGAATTGGCAGCATATGCCCGTTTGGTACCTGTAAATATTGCTTACAAATACATTTCAATTGGACGTGTGGTAACATCACCTGCACATAGACGCCTTGGCGCAGGTAAGTTGTTAATGACACAAGCCATCACTCAGTGTTATGAATTGTTTGGAAAACAGACCATAAAAATTGGTGCTCAACTTTACCTCAAAAAGTTTTACGAATCATTTGGATTCAAACAATTCGGTCAGGAATATGATGAAGATGGGATACCTCATATTCCTATGATTTTGGAGTAAATCTCTCCGGTTATCTAATCCATAAATCATTCACTTTCTTAAAAATTGTTGACAAGGCAATGAAATAGAACTGTTGAAAGCAGTTAAGGTTCGCTAAGTTTTTTTGATTAAATCACTCTTTAATAAGGAGTTAGAAACTACACTAAAATAGTGGCTGTTTCTAACTCCTTTTCTTGTTTATATGCTTATATTTGAAATGCATTTTTTTAACCAATCCTTTTTATAAGGCAATTATTTCATCCAAAATCAAATTGTTATGAGGAAAGAAAAGTTTACAAAACCCCAAACCAGATTTGTTAAAGCTATGGATTCTGCAACTTGTTTTGCAATAAAAAATAAGCTGTTACCAAAGCAACTTCGATGGTTTATTTCAATGATGTTGTTGCTAACAACTTCTGCTTTATTTGGGCAACTTTCCGGAACAAAAACTATAGGTAATGTAGGACTTGGAGATGACTACGGATCACTGACTGCAGCGTTTAATGCAATACAGAGCAATACACTTAATGGAGACATTTCTCTGCAACTTACAGCCAGCTATAATTCTGCAAATGAACCCGGGCTTCCTATTAATGCACCATCAATTTTATCAATTAGAAGTTTCAACGTAAAAGTATATCCTACGGTTTCAGGATTGTCAATTAGTGGAAACAGTGCAACAGGAATTCTTAATCTTAGCGGAACAAAAAATATAACTATTGATGGAAGGGTGAATGCCACAGGATCAATTCGTGACCTTGTAATAGAAAATAGTGATATTACAACAGGCTATACCATACAATTAATTAATGATGCCATTTTTAATACTATAAATTACTGCACTATTAAAGGAGGAACTACTGTGGCAACTGGATTAACCAAAAGCGGTGTAATTTTATTTGGCACTGGTGCGACCACCGGCAATAGCAACAACACCATTAGCAATTGCGAGATCAGAGATGCAATCGCAGGATTTCCGCAAATAGCAATTAATTCAATAGGTACTGATGCATTTCCAAATGCTAATAACACCATTTCCAACAACAATATTCAAAATTTCTGGCATCCTACTTTAGCGTCACGAGGCATAGACCTGGGCGTTGGTAATACAGGCTGGGAAATTACTGCCAATAGCTTTTTCCAAAATGCTACAAGGACTAGTGCTGCTTCTGTTACGCAAATACAAACTATTATAAACATAAACAGTACTTCGAGCAGTGGATTTAGTGGATATACAATTACAGATAACTATATTGGTGGTAATGGTGTTGGTGCAAATGGAACATGGACAATTGCAGGATTTGGGCTCTATCGGTTTGTCGGAATGCAGATAATTACTGCTACATCACCGTTATCTAGTATTCAAAATAATTTAATAAGAAATATAAACATCTCTACTAACATAAATGTAAATCCGGTTTTTGCTGGAATTATTGTTCAAAACGGAAGTTTTAATATTGGTACTGTTTCAGGTAATGTCATTGGACAGCCTACCGGAAACGGTTCTGTTACCCTAACCATAGGAGGCAATGCAGCTACTCCTACTACTGCTCTACAGGCATATGGCATTTGGATGACAGCAACAGCTACCGGCTCCAGTATTAATGTAAGTAATAATCAAATTGGATCTTTCACACTTGATGCCGCTACCGTTAACCATGCTTTAGGTTTTGAAGGTATAATTGCTTCAAGCGGATCTGCAACTGCAATTAATATAACCAACAATACTGTAGGTAGTACTGTAACTGCCAATAGCATTAATAGCCCAACACTTTCAGTTACTGGTGCACAATTATTGAGAGGTATTGATGTACAGAATACCATTACAGGTGGTAATATTAATGTTGCAATTAATAGTAACATCGTAGCCAATATGAACCAAAATTCCACATTGTATTCTGTTTCAACAGGTGGAACCGGTGCTAATATCAGGGGTATTGTTTGTTCTCCGTCTGCTGCAGGCGGTACAGTAACTTGTAACAGCAACCAAGTGTATAACATATCAGGTGCCGGCGCAACCGCCCCATCTTTTTCATCGCAGGGTTCTGTAACTGGTATTGTAATGTTTGCTACTGGTACCACCAATACAGTTACAGTTGCAGATAATGTTGTTCACGATATTAGAGGAACAAATAACGGCGCTAAGTATTACGCTGTAGCAGGAATTGTAGGTTCAAATGCAACTTCTGCAAATTTTCTTAGAAACAAAATTTATAATTTAAGTAATGCCTCTACGATTAATTCCAGTACCACTCCGCCTATAGCTGCCGGATTTTGGTTTGGGGCTTCAGGAGGTGATTATACTTACGTTAATAACATGGTTACTTTGGGAACAGGTCAAACGACCAATACCATGTTTTGTGGTTTCATAAGTGCGGGAAATTCCGGTGCTACCAGAAATTTATACTATAATACTTTTAAAATTACAGGTTCAGCCGCCTCAGGCGCATTGCCTTCATGGGGTATTTTGAGGACTGCGTCTTTGGCAACGGCTTTTGGTGCTGCTGCAAGTGCAGGAGGTAGTGCAATAATCATAAAAAACAATCTGATTGATAACAATAGAAATGGTGGTACTGGCAAGCATTATGCGTTAGGTAATATTTCTGCTTCAGGTTCTACAGGATGGGGCAGTACGGCTTCCAATTTCAATATCCTAAATTCTACCAGTCCAAGTGCTATGGCTGCATGGGGTGTCAATCCCGGAACTGATTATACATTAGCTACTTTTAGAACTTTAACGGGTGGAGAAGCATCTAGCTTAACCGGCGTTGCTGTTACCTTCCTAAACCCTGCCCTTGGAGACCTTCACATAAATATGGGTGTTACAGAAAATCAAATAGAATCAACAGGTACCCCAATTGTTACGCCTACTTATCCTGTTGCTTACACAACAGACTATGATGGACAAGCCCGTCCCGATCCGGTTGGGTCAGTGAATGGAGGAGGAAAGCTACCAGATATTGGTGCTGATGAATTTGATGGAGTAATTTTAGATATTACAGCCCCAACTATTGCTTATACTCCTTTGAGTAATACCTCACCAACAAGTGGGCGAACTTTGACAAATTTTGCAACAATAACTGACCAGGGTAGAGTAGAAGTAACTTTGGGATTACGGCCTCGTATTTATTATAAACGATCAACAGATCCCAATACTTTTAATGACAATACTTCTGGTACTACAGGGTGGAAATATGCTGAAACAAATGGAATTTCTTCCCCGTTCTCTTTTAGTATTGACTATACAAAACTATCAGGTAGTACGGGTGTTGCAGTAGGTACTGTTATTCAATATTTTGTAATAGCACAAGACATAGCTTTACCAATCCCTAATGTTGCTATCAATAGTGGAATTTTTGGAAGTATCCCAACATCTGTAAATTTAACATCAACTGCTTTCCCTGTAGCGGGAGCATTAAATTCTTATACTATAGTTCCCTCCTTTTCGGGCATTATAAATGTTGGTACCGGAGAAAGTATAACTTCTCTTACAAATCCCAATGGCTTGTTTGATCTTATAAATAATAGTTCATTGGCAGCTTCTGTTGTATTAAACATAACTTCTGACTTAACTGCAGAAACCGGTGTTATAGGATTAAACCAATTTGTGGAAGACGGAATTGGTGGCTATACATTAACTATTCAACCAACAGGAAATGCAAGAATCATAAGTGGAATTCCCTCAACCCCATCACTAATAAAACTAAATGGTGCAGATAGGGTTACAATTAACGGATCGCTAAATGGTGCAGGTAATGATAGGAGTTTGAGTATTATCAATAACAGTCAGGATTACTTACTTGGGAATATTTATGATAATTGCGTGATCCATGTTTCTAGCCCAACATCTACAAATGGGGCAAACAACAACACAATAAAAAATTGCATAATTCGTGGTCTCTCTAGCGAGGGTACTGAATATGTCATTGCACAAGGTGGATCCGATGTCAATGGAGATCCCGGCTCGAGTGCACTTGCTCTGAATAACAATAACACTTACCACAATAACCTGATTTACGCAGCTAATTTTGGTATTTTTCTGAACGGCTCTTCGGCTAATCCAGATCAAAATACAGTTATTAATGAAAATGTGATTGGAGCTGCCGACACTTCCCTTAACATATATTATTCAGGTATATGGAGCCAGGGCGAAGTTGGTTTGCAGATTATTGACAACAACATATCGGGAATTACAGGAGATTTATCTTTCATTTTCGCTATTTCAGGAGTGTTCATCAATGGTAACTGTGCTAACTTAGTACTTACCGGAAACAACATAACAAACATTAAAAACACAAGTGCTACAGGTGGTGCAGCGGGCATTAGGTTGGGGGCATTTGGTACATCTGCAAATATGCTCATAGCCAACAACTCGATTGCCGACATTTCAGCAGTGGGGACAGCGGCCTCGCCTACAGAAACTAACAATGGATACGGTATCGTAGTAACCTCAGGTAACGGATACAAAATTTATTACAATTCTATTAACCTGACAACAAATCAAACACGTGGTACATCCGCAGCATTCTGCACAACAAGCGGGGTGTCAACAGCGGGTGCTGTAGATCTTAGGAATAACTCATTTGCAAATGCACAAACAACGAACACCCCTTATGCAATTTATGTTTCGGGATCGAGCAGTATATTTTCAAACATTGACAGAAATATTTATTATTCTGCTACTGGCATTAAGTTAGGTTCTATCAATGGAAAAGAACATAATACTTTGGTTGCCTGGCAAGTGGCTACAGGCCATGATAGCCATTCATTGAATATTGATCCGCTTTATTCAACTCCGGTTTTTCTTCGTCCATTAGCAGGGTCACCTGCTTATGGTGCAGGTGTACCATTAGTTGATGTTACAAGTGATCAGGCTGGTTTTACAAGAGATGGAAATTCGCCATCAATCGGCGCTTTTGAGTCAGCATTTTGTGGTAAAACAACTAAAAATATTTTTGCGAATATTTGTGCAGGCACCAGCTATAACTTTCATGGCAGAATTCTTACGGTTAGCGGTTCCTATTATGACACACTTGTGGGTGGTAATTACTGTGGTTTTGATAGTATAACCCATTTACACCTAACAGTGTTACCAAACCTTACAACAACTACTAATGTTACAATTTGTAGTAATGAATTACCATACCACTGGAATGGAATAACATTTACCACAGGTGGCAGAGATACAGTTATTCTGAACAGTGTTGATGGTTGTGACAGCACTGCTATATTGGTTCTTACTGTAAAAATGATTAGTGCGTCAACAAATAATATTGCAATATGCCCATCAGGATTGCCATATATCTGGAATGGCTTAATCTTTACATCTGCAGGTACACAAACAAAAACATTTATTGGAGGTAACCAGGCAGGTTGCGATAGTACCGCTACATTGATACTTTCTGTTAATGCAACCAGTTTCTCTGACACAACAGTAGTCATTTGCAATAGCTTTTTCTGGAATGATAGTACTTATAAAATTTCAGGCGATCACATTTGGCATGGCATTAATTCTGTTGGTTGTGATAGTATGGCAACGCTCCATCTTACAATACTTTCAATATCATCCACATTTGCCAAAACAGATGCACAATGTTTTGGTTCTTCCACTGGCAGTATAACCATAACGCCTACAAGTGGAGTTGCACCATACACTTACCGTATAGGTACGGTAGGTGCTTATGGCACTAACAATACTTTTACTAATTTAAAGGCTGGTAGTTACCGTGTCTTCATCCTCGATGCAACCGGTTGTGCCGGCACATCAGCCCAGATTATTATTGGTCAGCAGCCTGCTGTTACAGCTACATTTACAAAAACTGATGTTGTAGGTTGTCGTGGTACAGCAACAGGATCTATTATTGTTACTCCAACGAGTGGTGTATCTCCCTACAGTTACAAATTGGGAACCTCGGGTAGTTATGGCACTACTAACACATTCAGTTCATTGGCAGCAGGTACTTACAATATATATATACTTGATGGCAATGGCTGCCCGGGTTCTATCAGCGTACAAATAACCCAACAACCTGCATTAACGGCATCTTTCTCAATAACTGATGTAACAGGATGCCGTGGAGGTACTAATGGGGAAATCTCAATCATTTCCGCTACCGGTACACCACATATTACTTATAGGTTTGGAACTACCGGTTCGTATTCCACAAATACTGTTTTCACAGGACTTAAAGCAGGCTTCTATACTTTTTTTATAAAAGATGCAAATGGATGTGTGGGCACTTCTAGCGCAACTGTTTCTCAACCCACTGTCGTAGGCGGTAATGTGGCCACCACCAATATTAGTTGCTTCCACGGATCTGATGGCTCTATAACAATATCAGGTACTGGAGGCACACCACCATACCAATATAGGTATGGTACAAGTGCCCCGTATAGCTCGGTTAATACCTTTACCGGATTACGTGCAGGTGCTTACAATATCTATGTAAAAGATGCCAGTGGGTGCATTTATTACACCAAACCGGCTCTTACGGAACCTGCTACACCCGTCAGTGCCACACTTACAAAAGTGGACGCAACTTGTTTGACTTCAACCGATGGTTCTATAACTATAAATGCTACCGGGGGAACACCACCGTATGAATATAAATTTGGCACAGGTGGGGTTTTCAGCAGAACAAACCCTATTACAGGAGTAAAAATGGGGTCATATTTTATTTACACAAGGGATGCAAATGGTTGTTTAATAAGTAACACTATCACTATTAATTCTACAAATCAAACTACTCCTGTTACGCTATCTTATGTTAAAACGGATTTAACCTGCAAGGATAAAAATGATGGTACAATTACGCTGACAGGAGCAGGTAGTGTTCCACCTTATATATATAGGTTAGGCACAGTTGGAAGTTTTACAAGTACAAATTTTTTCAACAACCTGAAACCTGCCAGTTATAGGGCTTATGTGCAGGATGCAAGCGGCTGTGGAGGTACATCAGTATCCATCTCTATACTACAATCGCAGATTCCTTGTTTTCAGAAAGATATATTTGTTTCCAAAACAGGAACAAATAATAATTTGAAATTGGAAGTATTACTTTCACCCAACCCAACTGCCAGTCAATTTACAATGGTAGTACATGCACCAAAGCAAGATGCTGTCCAGGTAAGGATAATGGATGTAAATGGTAAAACTGTTTATAATGCTAAGACAATGCCTGAACATAGTTTACGTATCGGTGAATCTTTTATATCAGGGGTTTACATGATAGAAGTAAGACAAGGCGATCAGGTAAAAACGTTGAAAGCAGTGAAAGTGAGATAATGATCAAAGATTAGTGATTAATGATTAAGTAAAAGAGCCGCTCCAACAATCAGTTGGAGCGGCTCTTTATTATTATAAATTAAGGAGTTGATTTACAAAACCTCTACCTGATTTCGTAACAAATCATCAAACTCATCTCTTTTTCTAATCAAAAAAGTTTTGCCATCTTTTACCAATACTTCTGCGGGTTTCAATCGGGAATTGAAATTACTTGACATTTCAAAACCATAAGCACCGGCATTGTAAAAGACCAACAAATCGCCTTCTCTTACTTCGTTTAATTTGCGGTCCCATGCAAAAGTATCTGTTTCACAAATGTTGCCAACAACGGTATAAATTCGCTCTGCACCTTTTGGGTTGCTGATGTTTTCTATTTGGTGGTAGCTTTCATAAAACATTGGCCTGATAAGATGATTAAAGCCACTGTTAACCCCTGCAAAAACAGTTGCAGTAGTTTGTTTTACCACGTTTGCTTTTACCACAAAATAACCGGCTTCGCTTACAAGGTATTTACCGGGTTCAAACCAAACCTGTAGTTTTTTACCTGTTTCATTTTCAAATGCTTTAAATGCTTCAGTTACTTTTTCGCCCAATTGTTTTACATCCGTTTCGGGGTCTCCGGGTTGGTAGGGCACTTTGAAACCACTCCCTAAATCAATAAATTTAAGGTGATCAAAATGTCTTACAAGGTCAAACATAACCTCAAGGCCTTCCAGAAAAACATTAACATCTTTTATCTCGCTACCGGTATGCATGTGCAGCCCGTTAACATGCAGATGGGTTGTTTTTACAATTCGCTCAATGTGCCTTAACTGGTGTATTGAAATCCCAAATTTGCTATCAATATGTCCGGTTGAGATTTTATAATTTCCTCCTGCCATTATATGAGGATTCAACCGGATGCAAACAGGGTAGGAGTTGCCGTATTTATTGCCAAATTGCTCCAGCAATGATATGTTGTCTATATTGATGTTTACGCCAAGATTTTTCCCCTGTTCTATTTCTTCAAAATCAACACAGTTGGGTGTAAATAAGATATTGTCAGGCGCAAAACCGGCCTTCAATCCCAACATCACTTCATTAATGCTAACACAGTCCAGCGAAGCACCAAGTTGGTGCATGAACTTTAAAATATTGATATTGGTCAATGCTTTGCAGGCATAGAAAAATCGGGCATCACATCCTTTAAATGCATCCGTAAGTTTATGGTACTGGCCCGCAATTTTTTCAGCATGATAAATATAGAGTGGGGTGCCAAATTCTTCAGCAATTTGCAACAATTGCTTTTTAGTTAAACTGTGGTGAGACATGAATTCAGTATTTTATATTGTACTGGAAAAGAAGAAAAGTTTATTCTTCTTCATTAGTCTCATGTGGCAAGTCATCGTTGGGTTTTGATTCGTTTGTATCGTCTGGCTCTTCTGTTAATGGCTCTGATATTGAGGAGCTTTCAACTGTATTATTTTCTTCGGTATGTTCAGCAACTATTGTTTCATCTACGTCACCTTCATGTGTTTCTTTTTCAGCAGGTTCTTCTTCTATTGTTGCTTCAATTGGTTGAACTTTTAATTCGCCATTGTCTGCAACAACCAACATGCTTTCACTATCCAACTCTTCTTCTCCATGTGCATTAATGGCATCATTAATTAGTGTGCCTTGTATGGTTTGTTCTGCAAGTACTTCTTTTATCTTAGGTAAATCATCGGTTGAGTTTATGCCAAAATAATCCATAAAGGATTTTGAAGTAGCATACACCAATGGTTTGCCGGGCAAATCTTCGTTTCTTCCGGTTATGATAATAAGTTCTTTCTCGAGTAATTTCTGTACTGAATAATCGCTGTTAACACCTCTTATAGCTTCTACTTCGCCTTTGGTTATAGGTTGTTTGTAGGCAATGATAGCAAGTGTTTCTAATGCTGCGTTGGAGAGTCTCTTCAAAAACTTATCACCATTGAGCTGCGATACAGTTTGGTGAAATTCTTTTTTGGTCAAAAACTGGTAACCACCACCACTAACCTTAACTGTAAAGGGATAAAATTCAGCATTGTATTTTTCCTGTATACCACTCAAAGCAGCTTCCACCTGATCCAATGAAATCCGTTCTTCCATAAAACCAAAAGCAGTATTAATCAGCTCAACAATATCCAAAGCTGTTAGCGGCTTATCACTGGCAAAAACCAATGCTTCTATGTGTGGTATTATTTGGGAAAGGTCCATTTTATAATAAGTCATTTAGTCATTGGTCAATAAGTCATAACAGTGTTAGAAATACTACTTTGTTACTTCCTTTGTTTTGCCAATTGATTTTATATATGGGTTAATTAGTTTGTGGTAAAGAAGCATCTTTTCTTTAATTGCTATATACTCCCCCTCGGTCAATAAATTCCTTTCTTTAGCTTTATTAATTCCGGTAGCAGTTTCGAATGCAGATCCTCTGCTGTAATAGCAAAAATTTTTATTTTCTGCAAAATGATAGCGTCCATATCCTTCGCTAATATTAAACCCTATTGAATCTGCTGCCCTTGTTAGTTGTTTACCTAAAGTATCTTTTTCAAAGTAATTCCATTTCTCAACAATTTTCCAAACCATTTCTCCAATTTCCATTGAAACTTTGTAAATCTGCAAGTCATTCAAATTTATCATCTTATAAGAAAATATGACTGTATGACTAAATGACCTCTTGACTAATGGCTTTAACCATTAAGTGCCGCTGCACCACTTACTATCTCTGTAAGTTCTGTAGTGATAGCTGCCTGACGGGCACGGTTATAAGATATTTTGAGTGATTTTAATAATTCGTTGGCGTTTTCGCTTGCCTTATCCATAGCAGTCATACGGGCACCATGTTCACTTGCATGTGCATCTAAAACGGCTTTAAACAATTGTGTGTTCAATATTTTAGGCATTAGTTCAGCTACCAATTGTTCACGGGCAGGTTCAAAAATAAAATCAGCTTTTTTAGTGCCCGCTTTTTTAGCCACTTTGGGAATAGGTAAAAAACGCTCCACTACAAACATTTGCGAAGCGGCGTTTTTAAACTCGCTGTATACAAGTTCTACCACATCAAATTCTTTGTTTTCAAATGCTTTTACCGCCGCTTGTGCTGCAGCCTGAACAGTTTCAAATTGAAGATTTAGAAAAATATCTTTAAAATCTGCGTTGGTTTTGTAATTGCTTTTGCTAAGGCTTTCGTAACCTTTTTTACCAATGTTCCAAATGGTAACATTACCTTTTTTATTTTGGTCAGCGTATTGTGTTGCAATGGTTTCTTTAGCCAATTTAATAATGTTTGCATTGTAGCCACCTGCTAATCCACGATCGCTGGTAATTACAATCAGCAATACTTTTTGATTGCCCCGGTCTGTGGCCAAAGAACTGCCCATTTCACCTTCGCTGCCACTTACTATATTACTAAGCATTTCCTGCAACTTTTGGGCATAAGGCCTCATTTGAGTTATTGCATCCTGTGCACGGCGTAGTTTGGCCGCACTCACCATTTTCATGGCTTTAGTAATTTGTTGGGTACTTTGTACACTTTTAATCCGGTTACGAACTTCTTTTAACTGACCACTCATACGTAAATAGAATTTTTTGAAATCGCCGCGAAGGTAAGGGATAGAAGTAAGATTTGAGTACCTAATGGCAAGAAATGCGACTTTTTGGAGTTTGCCCAATTATGAATTTTAGTATTTTATGCAATATTTATTTTATATAAATCCTAGTATATGCTTTAAGCTTAATAAAACTCTCCGTTTTGGTTTTGTTAACCACAGAGAAAATCAGGAGTTTTTCACGAAGGGCATAGAGAAAATTTGGGGTAAATGATATTTTGAAAAGTCTCTTAATTACTAGTGGGTTAAGTTTTTGATCATTTTCGCCACAATTTTATCTATTGGTAAAGTCAGAGAATCTTCTCCGAAATTTTCCCAATTAACCCAACGAAAAACTTCGGCTTCACCATTTGGGTCGGCGGTTTGATGTGGGGCAAAGTCAAATAATTTGGTTTTGGTTTCCAGGATAAATGGCTCATTGGGATGAACAAAATAATAAATGCTGATAATTTGATGCTTGTTGTTAAATGCAGAAATCTGGTAAAAATCTGTTGTGTAAATGTGGTTGCCGATGGTTACATCCAAATTTGTTTCTTCTTTAAACTCACGGCGCAGGCAATCCCGGGTTCCTTCGCCCAATTCTAATCCGCCACCGGGAAACTTGGTGATATACCTACCACGGATGAACTCGTCTGACACAAGGATACGATTGTTTTCATCCTTCATGATGCCGTAAACTCTGATGTTGAACAAAGGTGTAGAATTATGAGTTGAAAATGATGAGTTGTGGTTGTAAAGATAGTAGGGAAGATGGCTGATGAGAAAAAAAATGAGTTTATCTATTAATGCCACATGATCAAAAATCTCAAAGTTGTGTAATCTGAAAAGGCTGAAATAAGTATATTATTTTGGTTACAAAAGAAATCGGCATTTGTACAACACAATTGAAGTTGCAAAATAGACGCCTATCGGTTGCCTAAATAAACTTAAAATAAGTAAATAGGTTCGGTTTTATTAAAGTATTCAAAATTGTATTTTTATTCAATAAAAAAAGAAGAACCCATATAGAGATTCTTCTTTTTGTATTAAATTAATATTCGCAGATTTTATGGGAGCAATACCTGATCAATTACATGAAGCACACCATTTGTAGCTAAAATATTAGTAGGATTGGCTCGTGAATAGGTTGGATTTTGTCTTCCTTTTACATAAGCATTTGTAATGCCAAGTAAACCTGTTACTTTATTGTTTGGTGCTGCTGCCAACGTAGGTATTTGATTGAAAATACCAAGATCCCATGCAAAATATCTGCTTGCGGCTACATGATAAGTTAAGATATTGCTTAGCGCTGCAATTTGGGCAGGTGAAGAAATAGCTGCAATATTTGTAGCATTATTAAACGGTGCCGGTAATTTACCAAATGCTGCGTTGGTAGGTGCAAAAACTGTAAAGTCACCATTACCAGAAAATACACCGGCAAGATTTGTTTTTACTAAAGCAGCAACTAATGTTGAAAATGCAGGGTTCCCAATTGCGATTTGTGCAATGTTCTGTGATGGGGGCAACAATACATTGTCTATTACATGAATCACACCGTTAGATGCATCAACATCAGGGAGCAAAACCAATGAATTACCGTTTACAAAAAGCAATGCCAAACTTTTAGAGAAATAAATGGTATTGTCATTACTTGCTCCAGCGGATTTTAATGTAACTGCAATACTTCTTCCGGATTGTATCTGATTTCTTTTTACTTCGGTACCCAAGACATGGTATAACAAAATATTTCTCAAAGCAGAAATTTGTGCAGGGTCTGTTATTCCTGAAATATTAGTTGCATTGTTAAATGGTGCAGGCAGTTTGCCAAAGGCGCCGTCTGTTGGGGCAAATACCGTTGCATTTAGTGATGCTGAGGCCAATGTACCGGCAAGGTCCGTTTTAACTACCGCGGCCACAAGTGATTTGAAGATTGGAAGGCTTGAAGCAATTTGTACAATATTTTTCTGGCCTCCTGTCAAAGAATTTTCTGGTGATAACGACTTGGTCATAACTTCAAATTCCTGTTGAAACGCACCGATAGTGTTTTGCTGGGATTCAACAATTTTATCGGCCTCAGCCTTCAGTGCTTGCTCTTCACCTGATGTTAATTGACTTTCATTATTTATATTATCCTTCTTACAGGCAGATAATGAAATAAAACACAGGAGAGAGAACGTGATAATTTTTTTTAGTAAATTTTTCATGATAATCTAGTTTAGGTTTTAAATGTTTTTCGCACATTTGAAACATTTGGGATTGAATGCTGGAATGATAAAGTGGACGAATTGTTTAGAATTTAGGGTGAACAACTATTATAATTGGATCAATTGATAGTTTACTTGTTAAGCATACTCTCAAAAAGTGGGATACTATAAAAATCAATATTTTAAAAATCAACGTCACAAAAGCACTACGTTGATGTATTTGAAAATTTTCTTGAAATTTTAAAAATATTGCTATAAACCAATTGTTAACGCAACAAACAACGAGATTAACCCTATACAGCAATGTTGTACAATAAACAATTGATAACCCAATAAAAATAATTCACGAATGAAAATTATTACCTTGTTTTTTTGCGGATACGTTTAAAGTAATTCAATGTTGTAACCAATAGAATTATAAATGCAATACTCACCGGTATCCAAAAGGTGTAAGGTGAGTTTTTATACGGAATAGGTGTGTTCATGCCGTATATACTTGCTATAAGTGTTGGCACTGTAAGAATAAGGGTAAGTGTAGTCAGGCGTTTTAGTACTTCGTTTTGATTGTTGGCAATAATGCTGGCAAATGCATCAAGGGTACTGGTAAGTATGTCGGTGTAAATGTTGGCCATTTCCAATGCCTGACTGTTATCTACTACAAGGTCATTTAATATCTCTCGTTCTTCTTCGGTTAAGCTTAGAAAATTGGTTCTTTCAAGCTTCATCATGAGCAGTTCGTTGCTGCGCAATGCAGTTACAAAATACACCAAACTCTTTTGAATTCGTACCAATTCCAAAAGTTCTTCGTTACGGTTGGCATCGTAGAGTTTTTGCTCCAATTGATTGCGGCGTTGATTAATTTCTTTCAGGTAATCCATGAAAGTGGTTACTACTTTTTCAAATATTTTAAGCACCATCAGGTTGCGTTTGTCAGGATGGCGTTTTTGGAATGTATTCAGGAATTTTTTGATGGCACCATTGTCAAAACTATTGACCGTTACAATATGGTTGTGGGTTAAAATGATACAGATTGGAATGGTGATATAAAATGCATCGCTGTCGTTGAAGGAGTTGTTTTCAGTTGGCGTTTTAATGACGATGAATTTTACATTGTCTTCTATCTCAAACCGTGGACGTTCATCTATATCCAATGAATCGCGGAGAAACTCAATTGGGATGTCTAACCCTTCTCCCAGTTGCTGAAATTCTTCCTCCTTAAAAGGCGGAACAAGATTGACCCAAATGCCATTTTCGGGTTTATCAATTTCTACCGTGCGATTGTCTATATTTTTGAAATATTGTATCATTTCTTTTGTCTACAACGCTTTATTGCCTAAATTATTGAGGCAATAAAGATGCGATTTTTTTATGGTTCAGGCGGCAGGAGTTGTGTAAAGGCTTTGTTGCCAGTTGATAATGCTGATTTATGGGTGCCTTCCAAATTTTGGCAAAAAGTTGCCCCGGCATTTATGCCGGGGGTAGCATTCAAAGAAGAGTTTATCGGCTTTAGCCAAACGAAGCTTTTGATAAGACTTGGCTAAAGCCATAAAAATCTGATTTATAACATCCCCGACATGAATGTCGAGGCAAATAAATCAGGAGCGACCATTTGGAATGCATATTTTATGTGGAGCTTATACCATTTTGAATTATAAATAGTACAATCTGGTTTTGGTATAATGCCGATACCGATACCTCGGTACAAGTTGTGATGGCCGTTTAGGCCAATGCAATTGGACTATTACGGACATCCAATCAGTATTACTTTTGCAAAATTGGTTTTTGGTAATTGTTTACAAACCAATACTCAAAATAAAAGTTCATAAATGAGGTTTCAAGGGGAAATATTTTTAAAAGTAAATCCATATTTTTACACCCATCAGGAACGTTAGCTCAGTTGGTTTAGAGCATTACTTTGACAGAGTAGGGGTCATTGGTTCGAGTCCAATACGTTCCACTTGATATATTATCAATTCTACATGTTGTCTGAAAGGCAAAAACTAATTTTATAAAGATAAATCTCTAATCATTATTAACAATCCTAAGCAAATAATTATTCAATAGTTTTAAAAAAGAGATTTGTTGTATGAGTATCGGAAAAGGGTTATTTGGATATTTTGATTTATACGAGTGGTATGTTGAAACATTTAGCGAGGAAGAAAAAAATGAGTTCAAATCTATTTATAAAAATGATGAGGATTTTGAAGAATTGGTATCCGGTAATGTATTATCCTCCCATTCACCAAATCAACTACATTTTTTATTTCATAAAATAGACACACTTATTTGGCATAGGAAATTTTCTTTAGCATTAAAATTTATTCAAAAATCAGAGGAAGTTATTGGAAGCGGTTCAATTGTTGAAAAGCATTTTTATTTTTCAAGTTGTATAAAGTTTTATGATGACAGTTCGCCATTTTGTAATCAAAAGAAAAAAATAGAATATTGTATTAGACAAATTGAAATCGGCCATCTAGCTTCAAAATTAATTATTGATAAAGAGTTAAAATACAAAATATCTTCTCCTGGTTATAATACGTATTATAAATTTCTTAATGACAACAACCAAAAAGAAGAAGCAAAAAAGTTAAGGGCAAAAGCCCGAAAGGAAAAATGGAATTGTAATGGAATGTAAAAGTAAAGTATTAGGAAGAAGTAAAATTTTAGATTGCCGATTGAGTATTGGAACAATAGCAACAAGTCAATGTTGTATAGTTGCAATCTCGACATTGCAAATGAAATAAAGGAAGGTCACAGCATTTTTAAATTATAGTTTTGTTGGTTCTTTCTAAATTGTAAAATGGATAAGAAATGAAAAAATTGATAGTGTTTTTTGCATTTGCACCAATGTATTGTTTTAGTCAAAAGAAAGGGGATAATGCAATTAGAATTCCAGTAACTGGGTTGACCGAA
>JAYTDC010000153.1:0-8527 GCA_043736115.1 Segetibacter sp.
TAAACCAAGGCGATATGCAGACGATATCACAAAAATGAAAAAAAATAAACCAAAAAAATGAATGGAGATTGGATACTTTTAACACTGAATAGTTACAAAAAAGGCATTATCATGCAAAAAATTTTTTTATTAATATTCTGTATTCTATCTGTATTTAATTTGTTATCACAAAAAAATTCTGGCAGTAATGAACTTATTACCGTAGCTGTTGCACCAGATTATGATAGTGTAAATAGCCTTCACCGCTTATTTTTTGGTAATAGTTATCGTGCCTTGTGGGCTGCACCTGTAACAATGCGTATCATACATATTGATACTGAAAAAGGTGGACTTATACCCTATGAAAAAGGTGGCGGTCTACAAACCAAATCTTTAAAATTAAAAGATAAAACCGGGAAAGAATGGGTATTGCGTAGCATACAAAAATATCCTGAAAAAGGATTGCCAAAGAAGCTAAAAAATACAATTGCCAGAGATATTCTTCAGGATCAGGTTGTCACAGGCCATCCCTATGCAGCACTAACGTATCCTGTATTTGCTAAAGCTTTGGGCCTTTACCACACAAATCCTGAAATAGTGTATTTAGCAGCTGATGAAGAACTTGGTTTGTTTAAAAAAGAGTTTGGGAATAGCGTATTATTATTAGAAGAACAAATACCTCTGAATATACAAAAAGCAGTAAAAACAGAAGTGATTATAGATAGCCTTGAACTAAACAGCAATGTAAGAGTTAACGAGCACTTTATACTAAGAGCAAGGCTCCTTGACTTATTATTAGGCGATTGGGATCGTCATGAAGGGCAATGGAAGTGGACAATAAATACCATGAATAACAAATCATTTTATGTACCTATAGCCTATGATCATGATAAAATTTTTTATAACACTTCGGGAATCTTTCCCCATTTATTATCAAAACAATATCTTAAGGAAAACCTGCAGGGTTATAACAACGATATAAGAAGTATTGACAAATATAACTTCAACAACAGATATTTTGACCGCTATTTTCTACATGAATTAAATAGGGAAGATTGGATTGCCGAAATAAAATCAGTACAATCAAAAATAACAGATGAAGTGATACATGAAGCAATGCGTAGATTGCCTGATACCATATATTCCTTATCAGCTGTTTATATCATAAGTACGCTTAAGCAGAGAAGAAAAAACTTATTGAATGAAGGAATGCGCTATTATAATTTCTTATCTAAAAATGTTGATATTCCAGCTACCAATGTGGAGGACATACTTACAATAAATAAAAATAATAACGACTCCCTAAGATTAACTCTTACTGATAAATTTGAGAATATTTATTATTCAAGATTATTTGTAAGGGGAGAAACCAAAGAAATCAGACTTTTCAGCTTGTCAGGTAATGACAGTTTTATTATAAAAGGATCTGGAACAATGCCTGTAATAGTCAGAATGATTGGTGGTAAGGACAATGACAGTTATAAGGTAGAAAGCAATATTGTAAATCGTAAGAAATTATATGTTTATGACTATTCCGGGGAAAATAATACAATACCAACTGCTGATAAAGTAAGAATCAAGTTATCCACAGATACTGTCCAAAATTTTTATAATAGAAAGAGCTTTAAATACAATAAGCAACATAAAGGCACAACATTTTATTTTAATCGTGATCAGGGCTTACTAACCGGCGTAGGGTATAGTTTTACAAAGCAGGGATTTTATAAGGATCCCTTTGCCGAGAACCATCGTTTTGCTGCCGGCTACTCCACAGCTCGTAAATCTTTAAATATTTCATACTTCGGATATTTTACTAGTTTATTTAAAAAAAGCGATATGAGTTTGAGGTTCATATCTGCAGGCCCATATAATGTCAGTACCTTTTTTGGTATTGGCAACGAAACATCGTTTTTAAATCAGGGTGATAAAAAAATTGACTTTTACCGCAATCGTTTTGATGTTGCAACCGGCGATATACGAATAGTTCATGAATTCACAAAAAATCTTACTATAAGTGGTGGACCTGCACTGACCTGGTATGGTAGCACTCAAAAAAATAATGAACAAAAATATTTCAAAACTTTTAACTTAATAAATCCTGAAGAGCAGATATATGAAAACAGATTTTTTGCAGGAGTCAACACTACCGCAACTTTTGATTCAAGACTCAATAAATTGTTTCCGGCATCAGGCATTTTGTGGAATACAGAATTAAAAATAATGAAACAGTTAACCGGGGTAAGTAAATCGTTTTTATCAGCACTTACTGAGTTTTCATTTTATTTACCTGTTTTTAAGGATTCATCTGTAATTATTGCAAATAAAACTGGAGTAGGAACCTCAATAGGTAAGCCCCTATTTTTTCAACAAATGCAATTAGGCGGTAGCGATAATTTGAGGGGTTTTGCTGCAAATCGTTTTACAGGAAAGTCTATGGCCTATCACAATGTGGATGTCCGTTGCAAACTTTTTGATTTCACTTCATACATTTTACCCGGTACGCTGGGCATTATAGGCTTTAATGATGTAGGAAGGGTTTGGTCACAGGGCGAACACTCTACAAAATGGCACCACGGATACGGTGGAGGTTTTTATTTAATACCTGCCGAATTAATATTAATAGAAGCAATATTAGCGCATTCGGTTGAGGGTAATTATCCTTATATCTCTTTAGGATTTACATTCTAGGTCAATAAATATTAATTTACAATTATGTAGGTTTTTAAAAAATAATAATATCAAAAGCCTACATATCATCACTTTATCGTTATTATCACATATCTAGCCGTACATTTGCACAAAATTTAGAAAATATATATGACCACATTTGAGGAGTTAGGTCTTGACGAAAGGTTAATTTCAGCTATAACCGAATTAGGATATGTAAATCCAACACCAATTCAGGAACAAGCCATTCCAGTATTGTTAAGCGGCACCAAAGATTTTGTAGGACTTGCCCAAACCGGCACAGGTAAAACAGCAGCATTCGGCCTGCCTTTGCTCAACATTATATCTGCAGAAAGCAAATTTCCACAGGCACTAATTGTGTGCCCAACACGTGAATTATGCATGCAAATTGTAAAAGAAATTGAGCTTTTTAAGAAAAATATGAAGGGCGTTCATGTTGTTGCTGTGTATGGTGGAGCCTCAATAACCATGCAAATACGCGATTTGCGCAGAGGGGTTCAGATTGTAGTAGCTACCCCCGGCAGGCTGATAGACCTTATAGAAAGAAAAGCAATAGACCTGGAGCAAATTAAATATGTAGTACTTGACGAGGCAGATGAAATGCTCAATATGGGTTTTAGAGACGATATTGAATTTATCTTAAAGAACACACCAAAACGTGAAAGTACATGGTTATTTAGCGCCACTATGCCTTCTGAAGTAAAGCAGGTAAGCAAGCGCTACATGAACAACCCTGTTGAGGTTACTGTTGGTAAAGTAAATACCGGCAACAAAAATATTGACCACCAATATTATGTAACCTCAGGCCATCATAGGTATGAAACACTGAAACGTATTATTGATTTTAACCCGGGCATGTATGGTATTATTTTTACCCGTACCAAAGCCGATGCGCAGGATATTGCCGAAAAATTAACCCGTGAGGGATACGATATAGATGCACTTCATGGTGACCTTTCACAGGCACAGCGAGACAGTGTTATGGGTCAGTTTCGCGATCGCTCTTTGCAACTTTTAATAGCTACTGATGTAGCTGCAAGAGGCATTGATGTAAAGGAAATAACCCACGTTATCAACTTTGAACTTCCTGACGATATGGAGGTGTACACACACCGTAGCGGCCGTACCGGTCGTGCAGGCAGTCAGGGTATTTGTTTGTCAATTGTACATAGCCGAGATGTATACAAAATCCGTTCTATAGAAAGAATGGTACAAGCACCTTTTCATAAGCTAGATATACCAAGCGGTAAAGATGTATGCCGCAAACAGTTTTTTTACTTCATGGAAAAATTGTTAAAAACCGATATCAGCCATGGCGACTACGAAGCTTACATGCCCATGCTAATAGAAAAATTTGCTGACGTAAGTAAAGAAGAAGTGTTGAAAATGGTTGTGGCTACAGAGTTTGATCGTTTTATCAAGTATTATGAAAACGCTTCTGATCTTAATGCCCGTACCGAAACACGTACAAGAGAAAAATTCATCAGTGGAAGTTCCAATGCAGCCGGACCCGACCAGGCACGCCGCAGAGATACACGTGGACGAGAATTTACAGGCGGTGGAGACCTTGCACGACTTTTTGTAAACCTTGGTACCAAAGACGGTTTTTACAAAGCCAGTTTTTTACAGTTTATTCTTGACATGAGCGACCTCAAGAAAGAATCGCTTGGACGTATAGACATGAAAGAAATGAACAGTTGGATAGAGATTGATAAAAGTGTTGCCACCAAAATGATTAAAGCAATTGATGGCAAAAACTTCAAAGGAAGACGTATTAGAATGAATGATGCTAATAGCAGAGGATAATCTCTTGAAGTGCATAGTTATAGTTATGAGTGTAGAGTTATGAGTGAAGAGTGTAGAGTTATGGGAACAACTGGTTTTGCTGAAAAATTCTTTTGAACCGGACATCAGTAACAAAGATTGAACTATTGTTGCAGTCTGCCCCGTCAATTTTGCAGGGTTGCACACTTGTACTGCATACCATTAAGCAGCATTTATCATGTTTTGCTCTTAAACAAACTAAATTATATCATTTGGGTTTTACAGCATAAAAACTGTGAAACCCATTTTTATAAAAACCTTAAAACCAAAACATTAAACTCTAATTGATTAAACCCCAAACCCTAAACCCCAACCTCCACCGTGCATTCCCACATCATAAACGCATCTATACAAATTTTACCCATAGTACAAGACAAACATCCTTACGAGTGGGTAGACGAGGCAATATTTATAATACAGGCATCAGGTATAAAACACAAGATTGGCCCATTTGCTACTGTTGTAGAAGGTACTTATGAACAGGTATTAAATGTTGTAACAGCCATCAACGAACACTTGTCAGCAACAGGCTGCAATGAATGGTTGCTCAATGTACAAATGAACATACGAGCCAATGATGACATGACTGCCAACGAAAAAATCATGAAATTTGTGAAATAGGTGTTAGATGTTAGATGTTAGATATTAGATACTAGATATTAGATGCTAGATATTAGAGGTTAGATTTAGGATACAAAGGATGTAATACATTGAATGATATGTGGTAGATAACTTTTAGTTGACAATTTCTTTAATAATTTCAATACTGAAAACACATAACTCAACACTCATATCTCATAACTCAACACTCATAACTCATAATTCTAAACTCATAACTCCAAACTCCTACCGTGCAAAAAAAATCATTCACCTTCTCTTCCTCAAATGTTCAATATTATTTTGATGCAGAATTCAATTATTTGGATAAGTTGGTAAATAAAGATTCAACTATTCTTTTAGCCGATGAAAACTTTGCTTTAAAAAACAAGAAGAAATTAGCCGGATGGAAAACCATTATAGTGCCCTCAGGCGAACAACATAAAATTCAACATACGGTTGATAAGATTATAGAGTTACTTATTACCCTGGGTGCAGATAGAAGCACAACTTTAATTGGTATTGGTGGTGGAGTGGCTACTGATATTACAGGTTATGTTGCATCCATTTTTATGCGAGGTGTAAAGTTTGCTTTTGTTCCCACAACTTTACTTGGAATGACCGATGCAGCTATTGGCGGCAAAAACGGTATCAATGTAGATTTATATAAAAATATGGTGGGTTTGATAAGACAACCTGAGTTCATTTTATTTGATTATACTTTACTCAAAACCCTCCCTAAAGAAGAATGGATAAATGGCTTTGCAGAAATCATAAAACATGCCTGCATACACGATGCGGCTATGTTTACACTGCTTGAAGCACAAAAGTTAAACTATTTTCAAAAAGATTCATGCCATCTAGCAAAACTGATTCAACGCAATGTATTGCTCAAAACCAAAACCGTACTAAAAGATGAGTTTGAAACAGGCGATAGAAAACTGCTCAACTTTGGCCATACAATAGGCCATGCTATTGAAAACCTATACAAAATTCCTCATGGCCATGCAGTAAGTATAGGCATGGGGGTTGCCTGCAAAATATCAGAAAAACTTACCGGATTTAATCAAACTGACCGGGTAACCAAACTCCTGAAACAATACGGGCTTCCTCCACAATTTCAATTTGATAAAGAAGCTGTCTGGGAATTGCTGTTGTCCGACAAAAAAATTAAATCTGGCAGCATACATTATGTTGTACTCAACAAAATAGGTAAAGCCTCTACCTTATCTTTACCACTTGAACAACTTCATACATTGATTCAGGAGTTATAACTATTATGTCAATAACTATAAGCCCTTCGTCTATCAGGGGCAATCTTAATGCACCATCGAGCAAAAGCAGTATGCAAAGGGCTTGTGCAGCAGCATTGCTACATCATGGCACTACAACTTTATATAATCCGGGTAGTAGTAATGATGATTTGGCAGCTTTAGAAGTCATTCAAAATTTGGGTGCTACAGTTCATTATAATACAGATAAATCATTAACAATTATTAGCAAAGGCGTTCATCCCATTTCAAACAACATAAACTTTGGCGAAAGCGGACTGGGCATTCGCATGTTTGCGCCAATAGCAGCATTAAGTAATGCCACATTAACCCTTAATGGAAAAGGCAGTTTACCCACCCGCCCTATGAATTTCTTTGATGAAATATTTCCATCTTTAGGCATACAGATACAGTCCAACAATGGCAAACTACCGCTCATAATCCAAGGACCTTTAGTTCCGGCAAATATTACTGTTGATGGGTCATTGAGTTCACAGTTTATTACTGGCTTACTAATGGCATATTCCGCAGCTAATGCTGAAGCAACAATAACTGTTAACAGCCTTACAAGCAAGCCTTATATTGATCTTACGATCGATGTAATGAATGACTTTGGTATGAATATTCCTGTAAATAATAATTATGAAAGCTTTTCATTCCTGTCAGCCAAAATGCAATCAGCAGGGCATATTAATTACACTGTAGAAGGAGATTGGAGTAGTGCATCGTTTCTATTGGTAGCAGCAGCTATAGCAGGAAAAATTTCCCTCTACGGTATAAATGCAAATTCTTCTCAAGCTGATAAAGCCATAATAGATGCATTGATTTTGGCAGGCTGCAAGCCTTTGATAGATAAAAATGAAGTTACTATTTCAAAAACTGATTTACATGCTTTTGAATTTGATGCTACTCATTGTCCTGATTTGTTTCCTCCATTAGTAGCTTTAGCCGCTTATTGCAAAGGAACTTCCACCATTAAAGGAGTGAACAGGCTACAACACAAAGAGAGTAACCGTGGCATTACCTTACAGGAAGAATTTGGGAAGATGGGCATTGCAATTCAACTGCAAAATGATGAAATGCTTATTATTGGTAACACTGTAATTGGTGCAACAATTAACCCACACAACGATCACCGTATAGCTATGGCATGTGCTGTTGCAGGCTTACAGGCAAAGGGTGATACAATCATTGACAACCCTCACGTGGTCAATAAATCATATCCCGGATTTTTTACGGATTTGCAAAAACTGCAGGATGCTGAATAATATGTGCCGGACTTTAAACTACTTGAAACTAAAAGTATCGGGAAGGATTTTCCTACCTTTGAAACTTAAGAAATTGTTCATGAAAAATTTGATGATACTGTTTTCCATTTTGCTTGTATTCTCCTGTAAGAATAATGAAAATGAATTTAAAGAACCTGAAAATGCATTGGATGCAGGCAGGGAATTTATTCAACTCTCATTGCAGGGAAAATTTAATGCAGCAAACCGCTTCATGCTGCAGGACGATGACAACAAATTCTGGTTAGACAAATGGAGCAAAGACTTTGCAAAAATAAGTGAACAGGAAAAAACAGCTTTTGCAACTGCATCTATCAACATATCAGAAGTTGCAGATGTGGTGCCTGATAGTGTTACAGTTATTGTATTCAGCAATTCCTATAAGAAATCGCCGCAAAAGGTAAAGGTGATAAAGCAAGGTGGTCATTGGAAGGTTGATTTTAAATACACTTTTTCAGGTAATTTATAATCATGATTAAAAACATTGTTTTTGTTGGGTTGGGCGGTATGGTGGGTAGCATCATCCGCTATCTCATTTACCTTGCTTATGGAAATACATCGTTTCCTTATGCAACAATGTTCATTAACATAGCAGGTAGTTTCTTTATTGGAGCTATAGCAGGGTATGCCACAAGAAATATGGCCTTTGCAGAATGGCGGCTTTTTTTGGCTACAGGTGTTTGTGGGGGCTTTACCACCTTTTCTGCATTTAGTATAGAATGTGTACAGTTGGTACAGCAAAATCGTAATATTGCAGCACTAACCTACGCAATCAGCAGCTTACTATTTGGAGTTGCCGCAGCATTTGCAGGTTATATTTTCACACGATAAAACAATTTTAATACAATATTTTTATGGATAAATATTTAAGCGTTTTGCATC
>JAYTDC010000154.1:0-13151 GCA_043736115.1 Segetibacter sp.
CCTTGCCCGTACCCCCCCTACGGAATATGACCATGTAAAAAATTACTTTTAAGCACAAAATTTAACAATTGAGCGGGTTTTGCTGCAATGTGGGTTAACAAACGCAGAAATAGGTATATAACTCTTCGGCAAAAAGGGATTGGGATGTATATAGTTCAAGCACAGAACATTCCTCATCGGTATTGCGGGAACATTTTCCTGGGTTTGTTAGCAAAAGGGAATAACGTAAGCCAGGCACAAAATAAGAGACCCGAAAATTCGGGTCTCTTATAAAATTGTTATTAGGTAATTTTTATCTCAAAGAAGCTCTTGGACCACCCACAGCGTAGGTTGCCTGCATCCGTGTATTTTGACCTGCACTAAACATATACATACAGGCATCATCTGTATAATCCATGTAGTTCATAGTCATCATAATAGGAGTGCCTGTGCAACTACTTCTGATACCCGGAGCAGGACAACCGTAGTTGGCGCCTGTATGCAACGGAGTATCTCCCACAAAATCATTTCCACAAGTAGCATCGCCCCATATATGTCTTAGGTTCAACCAATGTCCCACTTCGTGTGTAGCTGTTCTACCTAAATCGTAGGTGCTGGTGTAATATCCACCTGCATATTTAGCCCTACTACCAAAAGCCAATGTTGTTATGACAACTCCATCAGTAGATGAGGATCCACCGGGAAACTGAGCGTAACCCAATATACCGCCACCCATATTACAAGCCCAAAAGTTCAGTTTTGTAGTAGGGCTACTTGGGTTTAAGCCTCCGCGGTTAGATTTTTTCATTGCATCATTAGTAGTCCAACTTGTTTTTGTAGTACTTTTTCTCACAACTGCATCTAATACAAAACGTATTTTAGTGTCTCCTGCCTTTACAGATGTAAAGGTGCCTGGAACATTTACAATGTCACTGTTACTTGAACTAAAATCTTCATTCAGCACATCAATTTGTGATTGAATCTGACTCAATGATATATTTTCGGACGCAGTTCTGTATAATACATTTACAACAACAGGAATGATCATAGTATCTCCTGAAAGTCTTTGCAGGTATGGATTTTGAGCAAAATTTCTGGTAAAGTCTTCTATCTTTTCCATTCGTTGCCTTAACGTAGGATCAGCTTTTAATTGTTCTGCGAGTACATCAGCAGAAGCGCATTTACGTTCAGTTATAATATTGTTTTCACCTGCAGTGTTTTCAGTTGCTGCATTGTCAACTTTGCTACAAGATGCTAACAATATAGCACCCGCTAAAAAGGGAAGAAAAACTTTTTTCATGATTAATTTTTTTTAGGTGGAAAAATGGAACCGATAATAACCATTAGCAATAATTATCAGAAATTGAAAGTAATTAAATTTTATGAAAAGGTAAACTGTTTTTTTGAACTAAATAAACTGCAGATATAATGGTGGAGGTTTTCACAATGAAAAGGAAAAGAGGTTTTTTTAAAATCGTGTTCTTAAAATTTCAGGAGCCTAAATGTAGTTATTCGAAATAGAATTAAAACAAAACAGTCCACTACAAATTATTGTAGTGGACTGTTTATAAAGATGTTATTTAAAGATTTATCTGAATGAAGCCCTTGGTCCGCCTACAGCGTAAGTAGCCTGCATACGTGACTTTTGACCTGCACTAAACATATACATACAGGCATCATTGGTATAGTCCATGTAGTTCATGGTCATCATAACCGGTGTACCCGTACAAGTACTTCTTACACCCGGTGCCGGGCAACCGTAGTTGGCACCATTATGCAATGGTGTATCACCTACAAGATCATCACCACAAGCTGCATCGCCCCAAATATGTCTTAGGTTAAGCCAATGGCCTACTTCATGTGTGGCAGTTCTGCCAAGGTCATAGGTACTCATATAGTAACCCCCTGAAAATTTAGCCCTGCTGCCAAATGCTTTGTTCAGGATTACAACACCATCAGAGGAAGATGGTCCACCCGGAAATTGAGCGTATCCTAACAAACTGCTGCTTAAAGTACAAACCCATAAGTTGAGTTTTGTTGTTGGAGTAAGTGCATTTAAGCCACCTTTGGTTGATTGTTTAACTGCGTTATTAGACGAAAAACTTGTAACTGTTGTTAATTTACGTCTTACAGAATCGAGTTTGAATCTGATTTTTGTATCGCCGGCTTTTACAGATGTAAATGTTCCGGGAATATTAACAGCGTCTGCATTTGCACCCCTGAAATCTTCGTTTAATACATCTATCTGAGCTTGTATTTGGCTCAATGAGATATTCTCGGCAGCGGTTTTATATATAACATTTACAACTACAGGTATTATCATAGAGTCCCCCGAAAGGCGCTGCATGTTAGGGTCATTGATAAAACGTTGGGTAAAACTTTCAATTTCATCCATTCGTTGTCTCATAGAGGGGTCAGCCTTTAGCTGTTCCTGTAGGGCTTCATACGATCCGCACTTTCGTTCGGTTGTTGCTGCGCCGGGGTCTTCGCCGCTTATATTGTTTGCAACATCCCCTTTTTGGCAGGCCGTTGCAAGCATAGCAAGTGCAATAAATGAGAGAAGGTTTTTCTTCATAATTTTTTTAAATTTTGATTTAGAATATTGGATCCGTTAATGCACGGGAATAATTAAAAACGTTTTCGCTTTTTGAAAATGTATCTAATTCCTTATTATATTTTTGGGAATGGTTTTTACTGTTTTGGGAAAACAGCTTAGTATTATTTCATTATCACCAATTGATGAACTAGCTGCTCGTCCTTTCCGGTTATTTTAATGGTGTATATGCCGTCAGAAAGTTCGTTAACAGAAACATTGATACTTGCTTCTATACTTGCATAATTTTTATGTAACATAACTCTACCACTCACATCTGTAATTACCATTGACATTTTTCCCGTCATATTTTTATTCATCTTCAATTTAAAATTTGTTTGTGCTGGATTAGGGTAGATGGTAAAACTCTTGCTATACAGTAGTTTTAATGTTTCGATAGGGCTGTAATTGTATTTGCCGTCTTTGTCCACCATTTTTAAACGATAATACAACCGTTGATTACCCTCTGTATATATTTTATCTAAACAACTGTATTGCTTGCTGTTGTTTCCTTGTATAGTAGCTGTTGTTATAAATGACCTACCGTTTATGCTTCGCTGCACCTCGTAGTTGTCAAAGTTTTGTTCGGCCTCTACTGTCCATTGTAAAGCTACTGTCGCAGGGGATGTTGGTTGTGCAGTAAACGATAGCAGGTGTACCGGCATTGCCCCCACATTTACATACACCGTATCTCTGCTATAATACCCACACACCGTTTGCTCCACCACATAAAAAGTGCTTACTGTTGGGCTTACATAAAACCCCGGTGCAGTGGTGTTTATGACTGCCCCGCTGCTATTATACCACGTTATGTTGGTGATACCATTGGTAAGGCTGCCGATGAATACACTGTCGCCTAAGGCTATTGTGGCATCTTGTCCTGCATCTGCTTTGAGAGGCAGACTGTCTAAGGGTATGATGGAGACATCGTCTACATAATACAACGTTTGACCAGCAGTATTTGGTCCAATATTTTCAAATAGAGTATTTGCATCATTTTTAAAATTACCAATAGTAATAAACCGCTCCCCGCCCTGTGCTACATACACACTGCTGACCTTTATCCAATTTTGGGTATCTTTTATTACAGGATTGCCATAGCTATATACTTGTGGGCTTGCAGGTATAACTGAAAGCCCAAAAGGGTCTGCGATAGTATCTACATATTTTGCTGTTTTACTTAGCCATAAAGAAATGTTATTAGTAGCAAAGCCACAAGGGTTGCCAAGGCTGACCCAAAAGGTACAATGATAACACTTGCCTGTTTGCAAACTGTCTTTTAATTTTACCTGTATATAAGTTCTCCACCCAAATGAGGAAGGTATGTAAGTATCAAATGCAGCATATCCATTACCGGACTTTGGATATTGGAAACTAGAATCATTGATATAATTTAAAGGTACATCCCAAACATAATCAATAGAACAATTGTTAAAGTAAAAATTAGTATTAAAACTTGAGGGAATATACCAAGGTTTTGGAATAGGTGATTGGTTGTTACCACTTGGACAAATTACACTATCTTCAAAACTGTAATTTGGAACTAAATTATATTGGCAAAAGCAGCATTGAGAACTCAAATAAAATACAAAAAAACATAAGAAATATTTCATGCCTATTTTTCTAAAAAAGAAATTTACCTAAATTTTAATTCATCAGTTCTATAAAATTAATGCATCATGTTTAAACATAAGAAAATAAGAACTTGATAAAAGTGTAAATTTTATACGCTATAGGGCAAAATGAAATGTAGCTAATTTTTGGAAAAGATGCACAATGAACTTAAACCCGACACGATCGTCCCAGCAAAATTGACGGGGTAAGCAGCAACTAACTGCTTCACAAAAAACTAATGCTCATCCCACAAAAAAAACCGGATCACTTTTCAGCAACCCGGTAAACCTATATTTATTTTATAAAAACCCTACAACTGCTTTATCCAAATGCGTATGTCATGGGGTGCATTTTCATCGCCCCCAAAGTATGGGAATAACTGGTAGCCATCGGCTTTTGTAGTTGTACTTGCACGGGCCATATTTAGCACAACCCCATTAAGTGTAAAAATATAATTTTCACCAGCTACTTTTATAGAGCAGTCATTTTCTGCTCCTAAAGCTACTGTTCCAATCTCTTTAAGGTCTAATACCGAATTGTTGTACGTATAGGCAAAAATATGCAGTGCATTGTTGAGCCAACGCCACCCAAACCGTGCACTAAACTGATGGTGCGGGGCATTGTTGTCGCTAAAGCCATAAAGCTTATTGATATCTTTCTGATTGGTTGGATCTACCGTTTGATATATAGCCGAACTGTCGAACTTAACCTTAAATTTCAATTCGGAATAACTCACAGAAGCAAATGTGTTGTAGCTGCTGTATTGTTCGCCTTGCTTAATAAGGTATTGCACATATTCTTTATTAGCAGGTACCGGATCGGTTACAATTGGTGGGTCCTGAATTTTGCCTGTGCTTAAGTCAATGTCTTTGGAACAGGAGGTGAGCAATAGCATGGCAGCTCCAATAGTTAATAACATGGTTTTCATATTGTATGGATTTTTAGGATTTTTTTTTCGTTTCGCAAAGAAATAGCCGATAACCACTTCGTCCTGTCGCTGAAAATGAAAATGCGATTGCAGAACATTACTTTTGCTATTCTTAAAACGATTTTAGTGTGGCTGATATTATACAATTATTACCTGACAACATTGCCAACCAAATAGCCGCCGGTGAGGTAATTCAGCGCCCAGCAAGCGCTGTAAAGGAATTATTGGAAAATGCAGTAGATGCCGGAGCTACCGATATCAAGTTAATTGTGTCCGATTCGGGCAAGAATCTGGTGCAGGTAGTTGATAACGGCAAGGGCATGAGTGAAACCGATGCCCGAATGAGCTTTGAAAGACATGCGACTTCCAAAATTTCTAATATAGAAGACCTTTTCAGAATTAAAACCATGGGTTTTAGGGGCGAAGCGTTGGCTTCTATTGCTGCCGTGGCACAAGTAGAATTAAAAACACGCCGTGCAGATGACACCTTGGGTACATTTCTGGAAATAGATAATAGTGTAGTAAAAAAACAGGAACCATGTGCAACTGCCATAGGTACCAATATTAGTATGCGCAACCTGTTTTTCAATGTGCCGGCCCGCCGCAATTTTCTAAAAAGTAATGCGGTAGAAATGCGCAATATTGTTGATGAATTTATCAGGGTTGCTATGGCTTTTCCCCATATCTTTTTTTCCCTTACGGGAAATGGGCAACAGGTATTTCATCTGGAAAGTGGTAGCCTCAAACAAAGGATTTTACAAATATTGGGCTCCTCTTACACTACTAAATTGGTGAGTGTAAAAGAAGAGACCGATTACATGAATATATATGGTTTTGTTGGTAAGCCAGATACGGCAAAAAAAACCCGTGGTGATCAGTACTTTTTTGTCAATAACCGATTTATTAAAAGCCCCTACCTGAACCATGCGGTTATGAATGCCTACGGCGAAATGATAGCCCGGGACAGCTTCCCCATGTATGTTTTATTTATTGATTTGGATCCGGGACAGATAGATATAAATGTACACCCTACAAAACAGGAGATAAAGATCGAAGATGAAAAAGTGGTTTATGCGTTTGTGCAGGCAGGTGTAAAACATGCTTTGGCACAGTTTAGTATAGCGCCTTCGCTTGACTTTAGCCTGAATGCTGACATACAACAATTGGATGCCGTAAGTAAACCGGCTTCTCTTGAACAATTGGCAGCTACTACGTCGTCAAATTTGTTTAAAACATTTACACAAAAAAATCAGGCCCATAAAATAGAAGCAAGCACTCCCGGCACCAAAGGAGAACTGAAACATTGGAGAGATTTTTATGTACCGGCTACACAGCCACTGCCTACAGATCTTTACTCTACAGATAAGCCTGCAACCCAAGACCTGCCGGACTATAGCGGTTATTCTTTGGCTAAAAAAGAAGTTCAGCTGCAACTACTTCCTGATGCAATTTTATCGCAGGTTCATGCTACATATATACTTGCACCTACGCCACAGGGCTTCCTGCTTATACATCAACAGCAAGCCCACGAAAGGATTTTGTACGAAAGATACAGCCAAACCATACATGGCAAACAAATGCCGGCACAACCGAGTCTTTTTCCTTCCACTATAGAATTGGGTTCGGCGGATGCTGCACTTATGATGGATCTGCAACCTGACCTTAAAGCATTAGGTTACATTATAGAGCCGTTCGGTAACAATACATTTGTGGTGCAGGCAACACCGGCTGATATCTTACAGGGTAACGAAAAAATGACCATAGAACTTTTGTTGGAACAGTACAAGCACTTCAACAGTGATATTAAGTTTAGCAAAAGGGAAAAACTGGTGCGGTGTATTGCACGACAGCAGGCTATAAAAGGCGGTAAAACTTTATCTCAAAAAGAAATGACCACTTTGGTGGAGGAATTGTTTGCATGCCAAACACCCAATGTAACACCTAATGGCAGCCCGACTTATCTGGAGTTCAAAGGAGATTATTTAGAGAGGATGTTTGGAAGGTAGGTTTGTTTCACACAACGAGACAACGAATACAAAGAGACAATGCTTTGTATTACTTTGTGCCTTGGTGTCTT
This sequence comes from Segetibacter sp., assembly GCA_043736115.1. GTDB lineage: Bacteria > Bacteroidota > Bacteroidia > Chitinophagales > Chitinophagaceae > Segetibacter. The sequence goes on from JAYTDC010000154.1 coordinate 7,192, forward strand.
AGTGGTTCATTGTCTTAGTGGTTCAATAACCATCAATTAGTCCTGTCAGGAACTGCTCAATTTCTTTTTTTACAATTGTATAATCTGCTCTGTAATTATTTATCATTATAGAAAAGGTAAGGCGCTTGTTATGTTTTGTAAAAATATATCCACTCAAACAATAATTATTACTCAACGAACCGGATTTGGCAAAAATTCTGTTTTCATTTCCAATGAACATACTTTTTAATGTGCCTTCATTTGCCGTAGGCAAAATCACTTTTATTCTTTCGATTCCGAAACTGTCTTTCAGTTTTTGCAAGACCCATACCATATCTTTAGGAGAAAAAAGATTGTAACGGCTTAGCCCGCTACCGTCTGCCCATTTTGGTTTTTGTGGCGCATCTGTAAATGTTGTATGCAGTAATGTGTCTATCATTTTTACATCGTCCATTTTACCAAGCAATTGGTAAGATGCCATCATAATTGTTTGCTCCGCAAAAAAATTATCGCTGCGGTGCATCATCATCCTAAACAAAGAATCTTTTGGTTGTGAGTAGATAGGTAAGCCCTGCCATGGAGCCATAGCATTATATTCAGTCAGTACAGTTTTGTGCAATGTATCGGTAAGGTAACGTGTTGCAAAAAGCCCTTTATCCATTGCCATAGTTACCTTTTTTTCGTTAGCCGTAGTTCCTTTGGTTGTATCTATCGAGTACATGTGACCGCCAATAGTTCTAGTTACTTTCCACGGATAACCTTCAGTTGTCTTACCACTTACAAACGGTGCTACAGATGGTGGATTTGACACTAAACTGTCGCCCTGATATCTGATAGTGGCAAGGTTGCCATACATAGGAAAAGGGTCACGTTCTGACATATACGTTTCCTGAAAATCATCCCACGCCCAACCTCTGCCAAATGATTCTGAAGCAAAAGCGGTATTGATTCTGATGACTTCTATGTTTTCATTTTGTAAAAATGTAAGCAACGGCTGATATGCAAAATCAGGATGTAGAAAAGTAGGGTCGCCTGTGGATTGAACAATAATAGTTCCATTGTCTAACATTACTTTGGCTGCCAATAAACTATCTGGCAAATATGTTAGACCCGCAAATAGTGTATATAATTTTGCCGTACTTGCCGGTATAAAAAACTTGTCGCTCTGATAATTATAGAGGTACGTTTTTAGGGAGTCATCATACACACTGATTCCCACATGAGCAGATTTCAGGGCATCGGAATTGTACAATAAACGACTTGCCTGTTTGTTGATTTGCTTTTGAGTGGAGCACGAAGCAAGTAGAAAAATTGAAAAAGTACTCATAACCCAAGAAAGTACAATTCGACTATTATTTTTCATTTTCCAATTTTTACATTCCTACACTAACCGCTCTGCGGCTCTTAACCATCTTTCTGGAATATCATTTCCCGTAGCTGCCAGGTAATCTAAATGGCTACATGCCACCATTTTACCATCAGGCGTTTCCATCCACCAACGACCGGTTTTTTTGCTTTGTAAAAAAGTTGTTTCTATTTCAGCAAAAGCCAGTTTAAACTCATAGAAATTTTCACGTTCCTCCAACACTGATTCATGTTTCCCTTTACTTATTCCATCCATCAAATACCAAAGCATATGAGCTATTTGTTTGGCAGTCAGGTTGTGTACATCCTGCTGTGGCAAGTAACCGTAAATACCTATAGAGCTTACGTTTGCACTCATGCCTGCATATTGCATCAGCATACAGGCTTCTTCGCCATTAAAACCGTTTGGTGTTAACCTGTTAGCAGGTGCATGACTATTTTGTATCGCAGAGATGTCAAAACTAAACAGGTTAGAATTGCGGATAACGGGTTCCATTTCATCCATTTTTTCCTTTACCCTACCTACCCTATAACAGTCAAAGCGCAGCTTATCTATTGTTTCCAACATGGTAGGATGAACAAAATAGCTTTGAAACCCAACATGATTATAATGCCTGATGTAGTTAGGTTCGCCGGTAAGCATTTCCATAAGAAAATGGTCAGCAGGTAAAACGCTTTCCATATCTAAATTTATTTTGGCATCAACACAGGTAGCTTCTATTATCTGCTGAAGGCTTGCATAAGCGCCATATTGTGCCACGGTAAGGTCGTGGCTACCGCCAAGAATCAAAACACGTTTTTTGTGCTGCAACAATTCATTCACCACAGATTTTAAAGCAGCATAACTATCTGTAAGTGTAGCACCAGGTCTAACATTACCAATATCTGCCACATGCACATCTTTGTGCCAGTGAAATAATGAATAAAACTCTTTTCGAATAGCATTTGGTCCGGCATTTATATTTTGTGTTGGTTGCAAACCGCGGGTTTCTCCAAAACCAACAATCACAAAATCAGCACTGTCGAGTTCAGGAAAAAATTCATCATTTATTGCAATATGGTTCCCCAGTTGTGTTTTTTTAAATCCTTCATCTTCCGACAATTCATACATATTTATCGGCTCTAAAAAATCTAAGATAGTTTCAAAATCAGGCATCAGGGTACTTTTAAAACAAATTTATACAAAAGCATGTTGGCGTAGCTAATGGGGGATAATGAAAGAAGGTGTTGATGGTTAATTAACACTCTGATTGGATTGAGGTATAATTCAAAACTTCTGTTACATTTACGGAGTGCTAAAAACTACCCCTTTTTAAATGTCAAACCATGTTTTTCTCCGCCCATGGAAAGCTGAAGATGCCGCAGCTTTGGCATCCATCTGCAATAATCAAAAAATATGGATGAATGTCCGTGACCGCTTTCCTCATCCCTATACGGTAAAAGATGCAGTTGAATGGATTGTTTTTACGCTTACACAAAAGCCTCATCAGAATTTTGCAATTATTTACAAAGGCGAAGTTGCAGGTAGCATTGGTGTAACTCCCAAGGATGACATTTACCGAAAAACAATAGAGATTGGTTATTTTGTTGGAGAAGCATTTTGGGGGAAGGGTATTGCTACAGAAGCAGTTGCGCACCTGATAAATCATATTGTTCAACAGTTTGATGTTGTCCGCATTTTTGCAGAAGTATTTGAGCAAAACAAAGCATCTATGAAGGTGTTGGAAAAAAATGGTTTCTACCTTGAGAGTATCCGCAAAAAAGCAGTAGTAAAAAACAACGTTGTAATGGATGATTTTTTGTGGGTGAAGTTGGTTTGAAGTAAATTCAGAAAATTCCTCAAAATCCTAATTAAAGATTTTGCATTTTATTGCCAATAAATCTGTGTCAATCCTAACAATCATAATAGTCTGCGTTCTACCTTCGCACCATGCCATTTAATCTTGTTTCTACATATCAACCCGCAGGCGACCAACCATCTGCCATACAGCAATTGACTGATGGAATTTTGCATGGCGAAAAATACCAGACTTTATTGGGTGTTACGGGTAGTGGTAAAACTTTTACCATGGCCAATGTGATACAAAATGTACAACGGCCTACATTGGTACTTACCCACAACAAAACATTGGTGGCACAGTTGTATGGTGAGTTTAAACAGTTTTTTCCTGACAATGCGGTTGGCTATTTTGTAAGTTACTATGATTACTATCAGCCGGAAGCTTACATGCCGGTAAGTGATACCTACATTGAGAAAGACCTTAGCATTAATGAGGAGTTGGACAAATTACGCCTGCATGCAACAAGTCAATTACTCACCGGCCGGAGGGATATTATTGTTGTTGCATCGGTGAGTTGTATTTATGGTATGGGTAACCCGGCCGAGTTTGAAAATGGCATTGTTCGAATTCACGAAAAACAAATCCTTTCCCGTCAGGGCTTTTTACATGCATTGGTAAATGCATTGTATAGCAGAACACAAGGCGACTTTGCCCGTGGCACTTTCAGGGTAAAAGGCGACACGGTTGACATCAATCTACCTTATCTTGATTATGGCTACCGCATCACTTTTTTCGGCGATGAAATAGAAAGCATTGAAACACTCGAACTCTCTACCGGCAAGCGGATTAGCCGTATACCTGATGCAGCCATATTTCCTGCAAACCTTTACCTGGCACCAAAAGACATGATGCAAACTGTCCTTTATGAAATACAGGACGAGATGGCTGCGCAGGTAGAATATTATAAATCCACCGGCAAATTCATTGAGGCACAGCGTATCAGTGAACGGGTAAATTATGACCTGGAAATGATTCGTGAATTGGGCTACTGCAATGGTGTAGAAAACTATTCAAGATTTTTTGACCGGCGCAAACCGGGTACAAGGCCTTTCTGTTTATTGGATTATTTTCCTAATGATTATTTATGTGTGATAGATGAAAGCCACCAAACGGTGCCACAGGTTGCAGGTATGTATGGCGGCGACCGAAGCCGAAAACTAGTATTGGTAAATTATGGTTTCAGGTTGCCAAGTGCTTTGGATAATCGTCCACTTAACTTTCATGAGTTTGAAGGATTGCTAAACCAAACCGTGTTTGTAAGCGCCACCCCCGGCGACTATGAACTCGAGAAAACGGGAGGTGTTGTTATAGAACAGGTAGTAAGACCAACAGGCCTGCTTGACCCGCCAATAGAAGTACGGCCAAGTGTAAACCAAATAGATGATTTGCTGGATGAAATAGACAAACGTGTTACCAAAGGCGATCGGGTCTTAGTAACTACATTGACCAAAAGAATGGCAGAGGAAATGGACAAATACCTGGCACGAATCAATATAAAGAGCAAGTACATACACAGTGAAGTTGATACGTTGGAAAGAATAGAAATCCTCCGTCAGTTGCGGTTGGGTGATATTGATGTATTAGTTGGCGTAAACCTTTTGAGGGAAGGTTTAGACTTGCCCGAAGTATCATTGGTTGCCATATTGGATGCGGACAAAGAAGGGTTTTTGAGAAATGAAAAAAGCCTTACACAAACTGCCGGCCGGGCTGCAAGAAACGTGGATGGACTGGTTATTTTTTACGCTGATAAAATGACCGAAAGTATGCAGCGGACCATAGATGAAACTACCCGCCGAAGGGAGAAACAAATTGCATACAATATTGAGCATAATATTACTCCGCAAACAATTCGAAAGTCTATTGAGCAGATAATGCAACAGACATCAGTACTAGATATAAAAGGAGAACCTGCTAACCACTATGCCATTGGCAGCGATGGAGACCTCATAGATATAGCCGCAGATGCCGCTATGGAGTATAAAACAATTCCCCAAATGGAAAAGACCATTGCACAAACTAAAAAACAAATGGAAAAGGCAGCCCGTGATTTAGACTTTATTGAAGCAGCAAGGCTTAGAGATGTAATGTTTAAAATGCAAAAAGATTTGGAAGGACTGAAAGGTTAATTATTTCTGGCTTTTTTTCGTTCTTTCATCTTTCCAGACCAATTTGATGAATTTGGCGTTGGCGTTAAAATCTTTACATAGCCCATCACCCCTTCCCGTAAAACCACCTGAAGGTGCACAGATATAATTGCAATTCTCATCAACCGCTGTAGTGAAAAAATCACAGCAGTCTGCTGAAATTACGTAGACTTTTTTTTCATTGTATACGTATTCTTCTATTGTGGCCGGTGGATTCCAGACAGGTAATTTTTTAATACTGTCTATTTTACTTTGAATACAAGTTGGAATTTCTTTTTCCACAGTATTTATGCTTTCATTATTATTAGCAGCGTTTGATATTTTTCGGTGACAAGCAAAAGTCAACAATCCAATAATAAATATCCAGGGATTAATTCTCATATACCTATTTTATTAAAGTTTTAGATACAAATATAACGCCAATACCCTTTTGGCTTGTTTTTACTGAAGAACTTCGGATGATCTCCTTTATTCCCTTTTTGGATAATACGCTTTTAAAGGAAAAAGGAAGGGGGTATATTGTGAGAGGAAGCTAGTGTTAAGTTAAGTATATAATGACGTATAAAGTATTATATTTGTAAAACCCCATTTACAAATGAACTTATACACAATTAAACTAACAAAGACCGAG
>JAYTDC010000155.1:0-2335 GCA_043736115.1 Segetibacter sp.
CCTTGCCCGTACCCCCCCTACGGAATATGACCATGTAAAAAATTACTTTTAAGCACAAAATTTAACAATTGAGCGGGTTTTGCTGCAATGTGGGTTAAATTAAACGGTTTGCTATTATATCGTGTAAAATAAAAAGCCGCACTGAAATTAATCAATGCGGCTTTTTGTTAGAAAGTCAACAAGTAAAAAATCAATGAAACATTGAAATTTTATTTAGCATAATTATTAATTAATCTTTACTGCTTTTATTATCTTCACTTCATTACCTTGCCTTACTTCAATTATGTACATACCTGGTGCAAATTCAGATCCAAAACGTAAAACCTGTTCTCCCTTTATTTTAGATTGGTAAATGCTTTTTCCATTAATATCTAAAACTCTAACCAAAACTGATTCATTAAGATTGCCACCGTGGGTATTTAATGCAAATTGGTTAGAACTAGGATTTGGAGAAAGCGTGATGTCAAATTTAGTGTTGGTGATGGTATTTTTGGGAGCACTTTTAAATCCATCAGGATTGCATGGGTTTATTGATTGTAAAATGGGAATAGAAACGGAATTTCCTAAACAGCCATTAGCGTCTTTTACATAAGCTCTGTAACTACCCGCTCTCAATCCTGTAAAAGAATTTGTAGAAGAATAAGAACCTACAGTGCCCAACCTGTATGTATAACCAACTGCCGTAATTCGGGATGTGCCACCTGAACCGTTTAGATCAATGGTACCGTCGTTGGCATCGAAACAGGTAAGGTCTGTACTGATATAGCTTAAAGAAACTTTAGTGGGTTGAGTAACTACGGCTGGTATATTTCCAGTACATCCATTTACATCTTTTATATACACCCTATAGGTTCCGGCTCTCAAATTTAAATAAGAACTATTGGTTGAGAAAGCCCCTGATGTGCCCAGCCTGAAAGTATGAGGTGCTGTACCCGTAGTTGGTGTAACGGTTATAGAACCTGTATAAGTTGAGTTACAGCTTGCATTTACAATTGCAGCAGTACCTGTAATTGCTGCAGGTTGCATAATAGTAATCTGGTCAGATACTCCTGCACAGCCATTAACATCTAAAATAGAAACCCTATAACTACCCGCCTTGAGGCTGTTGAATGTATTGGAAGGACCATATACACCGTTTGTACCTAAACGGTAAGTAAACGGACTTACTCCATAAGTTGGAGTAACTGTAATAGAGCCCGTAGCGGCACCGCTACAACCTGTAACGTCTGTTTTGCTTATAGTAGATGTTACAGATAGAATAGTAAGATCTAGCTCGGCCATGCTATCACATCCCACAGCATTGGTAGTATGGTACATATAAAGCCCTGAAGCTTTGTATTCAGTTCCGTTCCATGTGTATTTATTACAAACTGAAACTGCTTCCATTGATGAAGTATTGGCCTTAACTGTTAGGTTAAGCGTTGCAGTACTATCACATGATACAGCATTTCCGTTTGGAAATACTTTTACAAGTGTACCTGCACCGTTTAGGGTCATGCCATTCCAACTGTAGGGTAGTTCTGAAGGGCAAACTGCAATATTTGTTGTAGAAGTAGTAGCACATGGGACTAAAAAGCCGCGCAATTCACCTCCTCCAAAAGTAGTAGAGTGAAGATTGAAATAAGTTTTTCCACTTGCCATTGCTAATTTTAATGCGGCAAAAGCTGATGATGCTGTGCCACCATTGGCAGTAATATAACCCGAAGAATAACTTGTTGTCAAAGTCATATCAAAAGTTTGATCATAACTACCTGATGTAACACCAAAGGGAAAACTGGGAAAGGTTGCAGTAGCTACACCAGCTGTACCTGTTAAAGAAGCTGCAGTTGCTCCATGAATATGTGCAGCGGTGGCATTGCCCGTTAATCCATTAAATGCACATTCCAATCGCATAGTATTTGCAGTGGCATCTATGGTAACTTTGGCAACTCCAAGACCCGGCGATGCATTGGGCGGGGCCTCGCTAGAACCCAAAAGTAGTGCTCCATATTGAATTGTTTGCGCCTGTATGGCTGCGAAGGCAAAGTTTGCCAACATAAGGAAGAGTAAAAATTTCTTTTGCATAAAGTGTTCGATTTAAAAATTAGATGAAAACGTAGACTAAATGGTAAAGTTAATTAAATAACATTATCGGAGTACAAGAGAGTAAACCTTTTAATATGGCAGGCATATCTTGAATTTTGAGATAGACAGTTTTTGAAAATTGTTGTCTAAATACTATTTAACTGTAATAAAATGAGGATGTCTCAATACTAAAAATTAGCTTTGAGAATCGCTTAAACGTCAACCCTTCTCCTATAGGGATCCGAATAAAAGAGGCTGCCTCCTTAGTTTT
>JAYTDC010000156.1:0-6259 GCA_043736115.1 Segetibacter sp.
GTAGTTTTAGCATAAAATAAAAAGTGCCGATAGGCACGAAATGTCGGTAAAGAAAAAATCTGCAATCCATTAAAAGCTCCGTAGGGGCGAAATGTACCCCTTGTCCAATTATACATATCGTCCCTACGGGACTTTGAGAATCTTCTTCACGTTCTTTTGTTACCGACATTTTATCCCTAACGGGATAATGAAATGCAGGAATACCTGACTGTAGTTTTAGCATAAAATAAAAAGTGCCGGTAGGCACGAAATGTCGGTAGAGAAAATATCCATAATCCATTAAAAGCCCCGTAGGGGCGAAATGTACCCTTGTTCTGTAATACACAACTGGATTATTAAAATAATCTTCACAATTAGCTTGCAACTGTCATCTATTGTGCACGAAACGGTCAACCATTATTCTTAACTTCAAAGAGCTTCCCTATTTCACTTCACAAAAAGTTTACTTCTTAAAAAATGGTTTTATTTTCGCACGGGCATTGTTAATATGCAAAATGATATAAAAGGTAAAAAGCTGAATAGCATTACCAAACTTGAATGGAGCGTCGCCAACAATGCTGAACAAATTACCAATGCCGGCTCAATAAATATATTATAACGATTGAACAAAAAATAAAACGATTGCTATGTCAAACAGGGATGAAAAAATATTGGTAGTGGGTGCCTGCGGGCAAATTGGTGTGGAGCTTACGCTTAGGCTGCGAAAAATGTATGGGGAAGGTACCGTGATAGCAAGTGACTTGCGTGAAGAACATCCGCTGCTGAAGGGCACCGGGCCTTATGTGTCGCTGGATATTATGAACAAGGAAACTTTTCATGTGTTGGTGCTTCGGTACAACATTACTCAAGTCTATTTGTTGGCGGCTATTTTAAGTGCCACCGGCGAAAAGAACCCTGTGCTTGCATGGCATGTTAATATGCAGAGCCTGCTAAACGTATTGGAAGTGGCTAAAGAAGAAAACCTTGCAAAGATTTATTGGCCAAGCAGTATTGCTGTTTTTGGACCGGAGTCGCCCAAAGACAATACACCTCAACATACCATTATAGAACCTACTACCGTATATGGTATCAGCAAATTTGCCGGTGAGCGGTGGTGCGAATATTACTTTAGAAGATATAATATAGATGTGCGCAGTCTTAGGTACCCGGGTTTGATTAGCTATAAGAGCCAACCTGGCGGCGGCACTACAGACTATGCCATAGAAATATATCACGATGCACTAAAGGAAGGTAGCTATACCTCATTTCTCAATGAAAGTACTTATCTGCCTATGATGTATATGCCCGATGCTATACGTGCTACTATAGAATTGATGGAAGCTGATGCTGCTAAGATTTCTATCAGGTCGTCTTATAACATTGGGGCTATGAGTTTTTCTCCTAAAGAAATAGCGGCAGAAATTAAGAAGCACATACCTGATTTCACTATTGATTATAAACCCGACAGCCGTCAGCAAATTGCCAATAGCTGGCCTAAGAGTATAGATGACAGCCGTGCAAAAGCTGACTGGGGCTGGAAACCTGAATATGACATAAGCCGTATGACGGAGGACATGTTGGAGAACCTTAGATAGGGAACAATGAATAGGGAACAATGAACAGTGAATAGTGAACAATGAATAGTGAAAAGTGAAAAGTGAACATTGAGCGACAAAGATTATTTGAGTATAAACTATTTTTGAGTCGTCATTTGTTCTTTGCTCAACATCGTTGTGTTATCATTATCCCGATTTTTCTTCGGGACTCTCTGTATCTTTTAGTTTTTCAATTGAGCGTTTTACAATTTTTGCTTTATTGAAGGAATCTTAATTTTTTCTTTATTGTTCTATATTCACTGCTAAAACCTAATGCCGAAGTTTAATCCCAAACCCCGCAATCCTACCACACTACCCTTTGATGTTACAGTAGCACCATTAGCATCTACTACGCTTTCTATATTTGTAAGAGGAATGTCAGTATTGTTGAGTGCATCTTTTAATCCATTCTGTTCATCCTGATTAAGGGGGGTTTTGGCGCTCACATTTCCACTTGCTTTACCAAGGCTGCCTCCAATTATCCACCAATCGAGGTATAATTTTTTTCCAATTTTAAAATTACTACCCAGTAATATTCCACCGCTAATAGAATTTATACTACCACTAAAAAAAGCAGTTCTCTCTACATTGGTAGATGAGTTGTACTTAACAGGCCCTTCGATATTGTAATGGCTTATACGTATGTAAGGAGCCATATAAAATCCATGAAATGCGCCTTTGGAGCCAAAGTAATATTTTAACTCCGGAGTAAAAATTGTAGTGCCGATTTTAAAATCTTCTATATTGACTCTGGCATTATCAATTTGTTTATCATAAAAATTTTTAAATGCAACTGTTGAAGTTGGTATGGCTGAAAATCCGAGGGCTAGTGTGGTTCGCTTTCCTACCTTTCTTTCATACTGTACTCCAAATCCTTTAAGTACAAAAGCAGAAACATTTATTTTGACTATGTTATCACCATATTCCTTTTCCATGGAATTTTTGGTAGTATTTTTTTTCACCCTTTGTGATTTATAATCCTCACTTGATTGTGCTTTGATATATACCGATGCTGCCATTATAACCAAAGTCAGCATGATAGGTTTTATATTCATATTGGGATGTTTTTACTGCAAACTGATCATTTAAAACATTATGCCATTGTAATAAAATTACAATAAAAAATTAAAATAGTCTAAAAGATAAATTCAGTGTAAGTTTTTGACTTTATTAGTTAGCCGTTCATTCATTGTCTTGCAACCTTAACGCATAAAGTCAGATAAATCAAGTAACGATTTATAAATAAATCCAATTAAGGAATTCTTAATTAAAAATTACCTTACTCAATAATTGGAAATAACTGTAGAAGTTTAAATTTTTCAACACAGAAGTAAAATTAGTTTACCAATCTAACCTAAGCATTTCCAATTTCAACAACGCATAAAATATAGTAGTAACATGCATGGATTGAACTATTTTATTTTGGAGCAATAGTTGCTTTAAATCATCTAGAGTTATCTCTAGCACTTCTATTTCTTCATTGGCATCAAGGGCTTGTTCCTGCACTTTGTGTCCGCCTGTTAGCAGGAACATATGCATAAGATTACTGTTGGTGGAGGGATTTGGAGAAGTAGTTCCGAGAAAGTGTGCCTGCTCAAAAGCAAAACCGGTTTCTTCTAAAAATTCTCTTCTTATTGCAGCTTCCTGATTTTTATCTGTAGGGTCTATGCAACCACCGGGAATTTCTATGCACTCCACTCCTAAAGCCTGACGATATTGCCTCACCATCAATACTTTGTTTTCTTTTGTAAGTGCTAAGGCTGTTGTCCATTCAGGATATTCTATTACATAGTATGGGTCTATTATTTTGCCATCAGGCCTTTGGCAACGGTCTTTACGGGCTTTTAACCAAGTATCGTTAAAGAGATATTCAGATGAGAGGGTTTTCCATTTCATGTTGCTTGTTTTACACAAAGAAACAGAATACAAAGTGACAAAGAAGGTTATTGTATTTGTTTGATTCTGTTGTCGTTTTATTAATAGTCAGATTGTTAGTTTCACACAAAGAAACAAAGAGTACACAGGGAACAAAGAATGTTATTGCTTTGAGCGATTACTATTAGTCTCTTAGAAAAAAGAAATTACCAACCCTTTTGTTCCTTCAACCTGTTGATGTGTGCCACATGGTGTTTACTATGCCACGCATAAATGCCAAGCAATGTCCACAACGACATTTCTACTTGTTTTTCTGGATGAAAAATTTTTACATTGTTCCATTGTTCTTCTGTAATAGTGTTTAGCAATGCAACCCAACGGCGGTGCAAAGCATGAAGCAAAGTAACTGATACATTTACCGGTACATGAAAAACGTCGGGCAATTCGGCCCATTCTTTTTCCTTGTACGTTTTAATGGTTGACAACTCTTCAGTGAGTCCCCATTTGAAACGTATATATGCATTCATGTGGCTGTCGGCCATGTGGTGGACTAATTGCTGTACTGTCCATCCGCCATCACGGTAGGGAGTTGCAAGTTGCGACTCATCAAGGGTTTGGATAGCAACTTCCAAATCGTTGGGGAGAAACTTAATTTCCAAAATCCTTTCAATCCTTAATTCGTTGCTGTAGGGCTGTGGTTCAAATTTTCCTATTGGGTAGCGTGGATCTATATTTTGCTCTGACATGGAAATGAAATTTAGAAGATGAAATTTAGCTAAAATAAGAAATTCAATCCCGATGGTTCAATAAGAAGAACCATCAGGATTGAATTGAAAATATTTAAGTTGGAATTACTATTTATTTTTTGGCACCAATACCTATTAGTTCTACTTCAAACACAAGCGCAGCTCCCGGTGGTATATCCTGACCTGCACCGTTATCGCCATAACCAAGATCTGAAGGAATAAACAATTTCCATTTGCTACCTACAGGCATCATTTGCAATGCTTCTGTCCATCCGCGAATAACACCTGAAACCGGTATAGTTAGCGGTTCGCCACGTTTGTATGAATTGTCAAATTCTTTTCCGTCAATTAATGAACCTGCGTAGTGTGCAGTTACAGTATCCGTTGCCTTAGGCATTGGTCCTGTGCCTTTTGTGATAATTTCGTATTGCAAACCACTTGGAGTAACCATAACGCCTGCACGTTTTTGATTTTCGGCTAAGAATTTGGCACTTTTAGCTTTTTCGCCTGCTGATGCCTTTTGTGTTTTGGCTTGGTTTAATTTGCCCATACACTGGTTGGCCTGATTGCCATCCATAAGACCGGGCTTACCCTGCAATGCACTTTCTATAGCCATATTTACCAATTTGTAATTGACCGTTTGCAAGTCCATGCTTTTTATGTAGTTGCCCATCATAAGACCTACTGCATAGCTGATGCTATCATTTTCAGTTTTCAATCCTGCAGATGCAGTTGTAGATGATTTCGAAACCGTGGCAGGCATTTTTTTTCCTTTACCTTTTTGTGCATTCATTGCTACAGATAGTAGCAAAACAGTGGATAGTAAAAAAACTCTTTTCATGTTATTTGTTGTTGTTTTTCCTTGTTTTCACTTAATTTTTTATTCAATAATATTTGGTTGATAAATAACTAATTACTGACTCAATTTAGTGTTTAAAAAAATGTTATTTAATATAAAAACCTATTCATCCCGAAGGGATTTTCCTGTAAGATTAATAAAAACATCTTCAAGAGTGGCAGATTTAACTTCTTTTTTTCTTTCAAAACCACTTTCTACCAATTCATCAATCATTTTATCGGGTGTATTTATAGCAATTATTTTGCCGCTGTCAATGATTGCAACCCTGTCACAAAGCACTTCTGCCTCATCCATATAATGGGTAGTCATTATGACTGTGGTCCCTTTCCTTTGAATATCTTTTATCAAATCCCAAAGATTGCGCCTTGCCTGTGGGTCTAACCCGGTTGTTGGCTCATCAAGGAAAATTATTTTGGGTTGATTGATTAATGTAGTGGCAATAGAGAAACGTTGTTTTTGTCCACCACTAAGTTCTTTATACTTTGCCTTTGCTTTGTCTGTAAGGTTGGCTAATTCTAAAAATTCTTTAATGTCAATTTCCTGATTATACAAACCGCCAAAAAGTTTGAGCAGTTCGGTAAGGTTTAAGCCAGGATAATAGCCCGAACTCTGTAATTGAACACCAATAATTTTCTTGATGTCGTTTGGCTGTTTGTCCAAATCCATACCATCAACAAATACCTTTCCTTCTGTTTTTTCTCTTAATGTTTCAATAATTTCAAGAGTTGTACTTTTTCCTGCACCATTGGGCCCAAGCAAACCAAAAACTTCGCCCTCATGTACATTGAAACTAATACCCTTAACCGCTGTGAAATCACCGTATTTTTTAACGAGGTTTTGAACCTCTATGATTGTTTTCATTTTTCTTTTTTTGGTTTCTCACAACAGAACAAAGGAGACGAAGGACACAAATATTTTTATCTATTAAAAGAACACTCAATTGGTCTTTTTGTTTTTATGTCTATCTCCTAATCTACCTTTCCTGTAAAACTTTCTAATTCATTCATCATATCTATACTACCTATAAAGAATGGTGTACGTTGGTGTAATTCCTTTGGTTCTATATCCATGATGCGTTGCTTGCCGTTTGTAGCCTTACCGCCTGCCTTTTCTACTATGAAAGCGAACGGGTTGCACTCATACAATAAACGCAACTTGCCCTTTGGCTTGTCGGTAGTACCGGGGTACATAAATATTCCGCCTTT
>JAYTDC010000157.1:0-2669 GCA_043736115.1 Segetibacter sp.
CACCCCATCAACCAACTTGCTATAAAATTTGAGTGGGTAACAGGAAAGCAGCTAATCGAGATGGGCAAAGCGAATGTTTTAAACAGTACCGCAAAAGGAGCAACCCTATTTCAACGTTTTTTGAATTGGTTTTCCAAAAAACGAAACTACACTTATTACTACATGGATAGAGTAGTCGAGCCTAACGATGCTATGTATGTAATTGAGGTGCATAAACCAACAGAACCAAAGCAAGCAGACCACCAATCGGAAATATGGCTACGCTATGAATTTGGAGAGCAGTTTTACAGAGGCTTTGGCGTTACTTTGGTAGAATACTATTTTAATGACATGGCAGCTCTAAGCAACGCAAAACAAGCTGAAATAAATGAGGCTTTTAAAGCGGATGCCGTAACCGATAAAGAAGGCGAAAAATAGGAATAAAAAAAAGGCACTCAAATTAATGAGTGCCTTTTTTTATTTCGCTTTTTTTATTTAAACAGCCCCTAAAATGGGGTGTTGGTTTCGCTTAGTTCAAAGATAAGGCGTATTTTTTAAACTGTCAAGTTTTTAAGCAACTATTTTTCAAACTAACAAATAAAAGTGTAAATTTTAACTAAAAAGCCCCAAAAAACCATAAAAACAGCGTAAATAGTTTGAAAAAACAAAGCTTTTTGTTTTCATAGTTTGTAAAAAGTGCGTAATTTTACATTATTAATTTATGACTAAAAAATAAACGCTATGTCTATGCAAAACCACAGTTTCGGGAACCAACACCCCCAACACCCCCAACACCCCCAACACCAGCAACCAAACCACAACCAACCAAATAACCAAAAGCCCCTTTCAAACGAAAAAAGAAAGGGGATGATTTTGGAGGCGTATTCATATCATACCATACGCCCTAAATTACACTTTGCCTCAAAAGTAACAGGGGCTTTATTCTTTATCTACTTGGTAAGTACTAGCGGCTATGCTGATTGGTTTTTAGATAATTACTATAAAACAGCGACTGCGATAATTGGCTTGTTTGGGTTCTTTGCGGCTGATTGGTTGGAAGACATGGTGAGCCGAGCAACTAAAAACTTTTCAATGTCCGTTTTTCGTTGGAATGAAAGTACATCTGATAAATGGATTGCGGTGGGTGCTGCTATTGTCTTAGTGCCTTTGTTTACGATTGGAGCTGTTACTTCTTTTTCGGGTGTACAAGGCAATATAAACAAAGGGGAATTAGGCTTAGACCAGGCTCAATTAACCCTAAACAAAATAGGGGATAACGGCAAAGGTGCAACCGATAACCAAGAAGCAAATTTAGACAAATATCTAGCAACCCGAAAAAAGCTAAGAGGGGATATTGAGCAAAAGATTGTCAATGTTAAAAAAGCAGCTGCGATTGAGTGCAGAGGGTTTCATCCTGAAGATAAAACAGCACGTGCAAATTGCGCTTTACAATCCGCTGCCGCTATTGATAACGATTATTCCACTACATTAGATTCTTTCGATAATGCTACCAATGCAACCCAACAAAATAAACAGCTTGCAATAGACGGAACAATCGAGAAAATCAATAAAGACCATAACAAGCTAACAGCTTTGTTGTACGGACAATTAGACCATAAAAACGCACAGATAGAGTTGGTTGGCTGGTTGGTTGGTTGGATAGCGATGTTCTTTGAGTTCTTCGCCCTTATAGATGCCCTGCTAGTTTACGGCATTCTTTATCGCTGCAATGCAACAGAAAAGGAAATGATAAAAGAAGGCATTGAGTCCGAAAATGTGCAAGGTTTATTCCCTGCGATGTGGGGCAGTTTAAAACGCATTCTTTTTTTCGGAAAACGCCCTTAGGTAAAGGTTTTAAATCTAGGGGCGGTAAAACTGCTAAAATGAACAGACATACGAAATACACTCAAACCGCTTTTAAAACTTCTAAAGGTGGTCAAAGTGGAAAGTTTGAATTTAAAAAACCGATTAATAGACCAATTCAAACCTATAAAAAATGCAATGAAGAACATTCAAATAAATTTGAATTTGGGTTTAAAGAGAATGAAAGTACTTTTGAAACCGATAATAAACGGACTGAAACAGATTCAAATGTGATTGAATTGCCTTTAAATCTACCGTTCAAGCCCTCCACTACCGTTAAAACGCAAAATTTAGTCCCTAACGAAATGGTGGGGGATATGAGGGTAACCCAATTGAAACAGGAACTTGCATTCATTACAGACGCAAAAAAACGCATCACAGATAGCAGCCAATTAGCTTTGGTTAATTACCAAATTGATAGCCTAATATCGCAGCTTGGTTGTGTGGGTTACGATGTGGAATTTACTGATGCAAGCGAAACCGATTTTATAACCACTAAATTTTAAACCCTGAACATGAGTAAATTTATTTTATTTGCGCTGCTTATTTTTGGGGTTGTGATGTGCAATAAAACGGAAGCAACCAATACAGCCACATTTATAAAAGTATGCCTTTACAACTGCGATTCTGCTTTAATTTGTGATACTTATTTTTTTGAAAAGATGGATTCTTTTGCACTAGATTCCTTTAAAAAAGTAGGTTTGGATGGCAAATCTTACATGGGTAGTAGCCCCAACGATTATAGTTTTTCACCTTTTGCAAAAAAAGATACGATTACTTTTATTTTAAATCAATAAAATATCGTATATTTGCGTATAAGAGTACCC
>JAYTDC010000158.1:0-17597 GCA_043736115.1 Segetibacter sp.
AGATGAAAACGTATGCCTCAAAATTGTTGATGCTATAAAAGAACATTCATTTACTCAATTATTGGAAGTTGGACCCGGCGGTGGTGCTATAACCAAATACCTTTTAAAAATACCTGGCATTAGTTTTAAAGCTGTAGAACTTGACAATGAAAAAGTCACTTTTCTTGAAAAGGCTTTTCCGCCATTGAGAAGTAATATTATAAACCAAAATTTTTTAGAAATAAATCCTCCCTTTGAAAATGAATTTATGGTGGTAGGAAATTTCCCTTATAACATTTCTACGCAAATACTTTTTAAGGTACTGGAATGGAAAGATGAAGTGCCGGCTGTTATAGGAATGTTTCAAAAAGAGGTGGCCGATAGGGCCGCAAGTAAAGAAGGGAACAAAGTGTATGGCGTGTTAAGTGTATTGGTGCAGGCATTTTACAATGTTG
Source organism: Segetibacter sp. (assembly GCA_043736115.1). Classification (GTDB taxonomy): domain Bacteria; phylum Bacteroidota; class Bacteroidia; order Chitinophagales; family Chitinophagaceae; genus Segetibacter. Next base: position 435 of record JAYTDC010000158.1, read on the forward strand.
AATATTTGTTTGATGTTGACCCGACCTGCTTTAATCCTCCACCAAAGGTAATGAGCGGTGTAATAAGGCTTGTAAGGCGAAATGATGTACCTGCAATGACTAGCGAAAAAGCGTTTTTCAATTTGGTAAAAACGGCTTTTAACCAAAGAAGAAAAACCTTGCGTAATGCGGTAAAAGCATTGTTTACGGCAGAGGAGTTAAAAGACGAACTTTTCAACAAACGTGCAGAGGCGCTAAGTGTAGAAGAATTTGCAGCGCTGACTTTTAGAATGTACGGATAGTAAGTTATGAATGTAGAGTGTAGAATTATGAGTGTGAAGTGTGAGGTGTAAAGTGTTAAGTTATTTGTGGCTTGTTAAGCAATAATAACTTTCAAAGGGTTTGGTTAGAAGAATTATTATTTAGCAAACATTTGAACCCTGATTTTACATAGTTGCACTTGCCCCGTCAGTTTTGCGGGGTCGCACGTCTAAGGTTTACTGCTACTATGTAGCTTTTGACACCATTTGCAACCCAAAAAAATGTTTTTGATTTATGTCTATTCCATTATTTAATGCAAAAAATTTGACAACAAAGTGAAACCGATTGCACTTATTACTGCTGACTCACATCCTTATCTCAAAGCAACTTTAACTAAAAATGGGTATGAGATAATTGACCTTCCTTCCATTTCTTACAAAGAACTTTTAGAACAAATACCAATAATAACCGGATTAGTAGTCACTACAAGACTAAAAATTGACAAGGCTATTATAGATGCTGCAACAAACCTGAAATGGATTGCCCGCCTTGGCAGCGGCATGGAACTGATAGATGTTGATTATGCAGAAAGCAAAAACATAAAATGCGTAAGCAGCCCCGAAGGCAACAGAAATGCAGTTGCAGAACACTCATTAGGACTGTTGCTAAGCCTCATGAATAACATCAGTAAAAGTTATGAAGAACTTAAGCACAACCATTATCTGCGAAATGAAAACCGAGGCATTGAATTAAGTGGTAAAACTGTTGGTATAGTAGGTTATGGTAATACCGGCAGCTCATTTGCAAAACTGCTTGAACCCTTTGGGGTAACAGTGATTGCAAATGACAAGTATAAATATGGCTTTGGCGGAGGTTACATAAAAGAAGCAAGCCTGGAACAGATAGGCAGGTATGCAGATGTCATAAGCCTTAATGTTCCGCTTAACAATGATACAATTTATTTAGCCAATGACAGCTTTTTCGAATCACTAAAAAAGAAGCCATACTTCATAACCTGTTGCAGAGGCAAAGTGACTGATACCAAAGCACTAATAAAAGCTTTAGACCTTGGCTTAATAAAAGCTGCCGCCCTTGACGTACTAGAAAATGAAAAACTGGAAACCTATTCAACTGAAGAAAAAAATCTACTAAATAATTTACTCTCAAGAGATAATGTAATCATCACTCCACATATAGCAGGCTATTCAGTAGAGGCTTATTTTAAAATGGCAAAAGTTGCATTGGACAAACTCAATATCCTTGGTTAGCTACTATAAATCTTTTGTTACAGTAACTGAATAACTTTTTTTTATGTTTTAAGCCATTAAATTATTGCTGAAAGCATTATTTTTGCAAATGCAACGCTGCAAGCAACTGTGGCGTTGTATTTTTTTGTCCCATTTTAAACAGAATGTATAATGAGCGAAATAAACTATGTAACACAGGAAACCTTTGAAAACATGAAGGAGGAACTTCATCAGCTAAAGTCTGTAGAGAGACCTGCTGCCTCAAGGGCTATAGCCGAGGCACGTGAAAAAGGTGACCTGAAAGAAAATGCAGAATACGATGCCGCCAAAGAAGCACAGGGTATGCTTGAAGCTAAAATAAAACAATTGGAAGGCATTATAGCCAATGCTAAAATTGTTGACACCAATTCTATTGATACCAGCAAAGTAACCATTCTTACCAAAGTAACCATTACAAATGTAGCTACCAAAAAGACAGTAACTTATCAGATAGTAGGCGAAAAAGAAGCTGACCTAAAAGCAGGAAAGATTTCTGCTTCATCCCCTATTGGTAAGGGTTTAATAGGAAAAGTGATTGGTGAAATTGCAGAAGTGCAGGCCCCAAATGGAATAATGAAATTTAAAGTAGAGGATATTACAATTTAGGTGTAAAGTGTTAGTTGTAAAGTCTAAAGTTTTGAGCCGCCATTTTTAAAGGGCGGCTTTTTTGTTTGTTAAGGAAAAATAGAATTATGATTCATTTTGCACTATTTTCAATTCCGAAATTAAAATTCATAACTTCTAATTAGAAAGCCATGAGCATTTTTTCTAAAATAATAGCCGGCGAAATTCCCTGTTATAAAATTGCCGAAAACGATAAATTTCTGGCATTCCTTGATATTTTTCCGGTTAAGAAAGGGCACACTTTGGTAATACCAAAAATAGAAGTTGATAAGATTTTTGATGTACCGGATGAGTATCTTTCTGAAATATTGGTATTTGCCAAACCAATAGCAAAAGCCATTGAAAAAATGACAGGCTGTAACAGGGTCAATATTATTACAGTAGGTTTAGAAGTACCTCATGCCCACCTACACCTTATACCTACCAACAGTACCCGAGATATGCACCTTGAAAATGATAAATTAAAATTATCGAAGGAAGATTTTGAGGAAATTCAAAAAAAGCTAATTGGAATTATTGTACAACATTCATAAAACCCCAATTAGCTAAAACTATACTGCTTTTAAACTCAAATCCACACTTTGCGCCTGATGCGTAAGTGCACCTACACTTATGTAGTCAACGCCTGCTTTGGCATATTCTACAATGTTATCAAGGTTAATGCCCCCGCTTGCTTCTGTTTCAAATGTATTACCAATCAATTGTACCGCTTCGCTTATCTGCGCAGGAGAAAAATTATCTAACATTACTCTAAAAACCTTGTTTTGGCCTAAAGCCATTACTTTTTTTACATCTTCTATTGAGCGGGTTTCTACTTCTATTTTTAAAGCCGGTTTTTTTGTTTGTACATACTGCCATGCTTTTTCAATAGCCTTTTCTATGCCTCCGGCAAAATCTATATGATTGTCTTTCAACATTATCATGTCATACAAAGCATAGCGGTGGTTCACCCCGCCACCTATTCTTACCGCTTCTTTCTCCAATAACCTGAAGTTGGGTGTAGTTTTTCTGGTGTCGAGAATTTTAGTACTGAAACCTTGTAATTTTTGAACATATTTGTTGGTCAATGTTGCAATGCCACTCATTCGTTGCATACTGTTCAGTACCAATCTTTCACAACTTAAAATGGTATGAATGCTTGCTTCAATAGTAAATGCCTGTTCGCCGTATAGCATTACATCACCATCCTTTTTATATGGAGTAAAAATACATGAAGGCTCTACAGTTTTGAAAATGGTTTCTGCTACGTTCATCCCCGCTAATATTCCGTCTTGCTTTATTTTCAATACGGCTTTGCCCCTTGCTTCTTCCGGTATACAGCTTAGTGTACTGTGGTCACCATCACCAATGTCTTCTTGCAGCGCTTCTGTTATCAGGTGGTGTAGATTTTCGGAAAATGTATTCATGTATCAAAGATAGAGTTTGACATTTTCAAAAAAACTATTAACCCAAAAAGACATGGTTGTATAAACTAAAAAACCCCACTGTACAAAACAGCAGGGTTCTTGAAAAGTAGCCTACAAATGTTTATTAGTTACTAATCCTAATACTAATTATTTCTAACTTTCCGTCTCTGTCTTTCAACATTATAGAAATTTTATACCCTTCGCTACCGTTTGTGAGTTTACCGGCTATGTACATGGTACCGCCCATTTCTCTTTGAGAAGAAAGTTCAAACCCTTTTAAATTATTATTATCAAAAAAAGATTTAAGTGCTATTCCTGCCTGATTTTTCCCAATGCTTTTTATTTCTTCTTTATCCGGAAATTTTAAATCAAGTATTTTATCAAAATATTCAGAAACCTGGTTAGCGTTGCCCATTTTCAAAGCATTCACAACCCCAGATGCATCTTGTGCCTTAACGGGTAATACCGATAATGCAACAATTAATATTAAAAATAGCTTTTTCATGGAGTTTAATATTTGTCTTAAGAACGCTAATCAATGGCTAAAAATATGCCAAATTTCAAGATAACTAAAAAAAAAATGAAATTCTGACTTAAAAATTAATAATAAATTAAAAACAAGTAGTTTTATAAGATGAATCGCAAAAAAACACTACTTATTATAATGGATGGTTGGGGCTTAGGGAAGATTAAAAAAGCTGACGCCATACAAAACGCAAATGTACCCTTTGTAACTTCTTTATATAAAATTTATCCAAATACTACTTTAATTACCTGTGGCGAGGCCGTAGGTTTACCTGATGGTCAAATGGGAAATAGCGAAGTTGGCCACCTGAACATTGGTGCAGGACGGGTAGTGTATCAGGAATTACAACGCATAAATGTTGCAGTTAGATATGGCGAATTTTTTAATAATGAGGTGTTGTTACAAACAATCCGCTATGCAAGAGACCATAACAAACCGCTACACTTACTTGGTCTTGTTAGCAATGGTGGAGTACACAGTCATATAGACCACCTTAAAGCTATTACCACATTATGTAAGACCGAAAAAATGAGTAACGTATTTATACACGCTTTTACAGATGGCCGTGACTGTGACCCTAAAAGTGGTATTCGTTTTATAGCCGAATTAGAAATGCATTTGAAATCTACGGTTGGTCAAATAGCAAGTGTATCTGGCAGATATTATTCAATGGACAGAGACAAGCGTTGGGAAAGAGTAAAAAAAGCATACGATTGTTTGGTTAATGGTATTGGAGAGAAATCAACCTCTGGAAATGAAGCTATAATACAATCTTATAATTATAATGTAACAGATGAGTTTATTCTTCCGACAATAATCACTAATTCCGAGGGGAAATCTTTGGCTACTATAAAAGATGGGGACGTTGCACTTTGTTTTAATTACAGAACAGACCGCTGCAGGGAAATTACTGAAGTGCTTACCCAACAGGATTTTCCTGAATTTGGAATGAAAAAACTGAACTTGTATTATACAACAATGGCCGAGTATGATAAAAACTTCAATAACGTACATGTCATTTTTGCTACCGATAATCTTAATAATACAATAGGTGAAATTTTAGCCAAAAATCATAAAAAGCAAATACGCATTGCCGAAACAGAAAAATATCCGCATGTTACTTTTTTCTTCAGCGGTGGCAGAGAAACCCCGTTTGAAGGTGAAAGCCGAATCATGATTCCTTCGCCTAAAGTTGCTACCTATGATTTGCAACCCGAAATGAGTGCACAATGCATAACAGATGCTATAATTCCCGAAATTGAAAATAAATCAGCAGACTTTATATGCCTGAATTTTGCAAACGCAGATATGGTAGGACATACAGGAGTATTTAGTGCTGTAGTAAAAGCAGTAGAAACGGTAGATGTTTGTGTAAAAAAGATAGTGGAGGCAGCCCTTAAAAATGATTACACCACATTCATTATTGCAGACCATGGCAATGCAGATTATATGATTAACGAAGATGGAACGCCTAATACACAACACTCCATGAACCTTGTACCTTTATTTATTGTAGACAATGATTGGAAAGGAACTCTAAAACCGGGCAAACTGGGCGATTTAGCCCCCACGATATTAACGGTAATGGGTCTTGATATACCTAAAGAAATGACCGGAAATATTTTGATAAGCTAAAAATTAATTTGATGAAAATTATAAAAAAGGTACTCGTTTTCTTATTGGTTGTTTTAATTGTTATTCAATTTTTTCATCCTAAAAAAAATGTGGCAAACGGACCATTTGCAGCAGATATAGCTTCAGTTTATCCTGTACCTGCTGAAGTTAATGAGATACTGAAAACATCATGCAATAATTGCCATAGCAACAATACGTATTATCCCTGGTACAATAATATACAACCGGTAGCCTGGTGGCTAAATGATCATGTAAAAGAAGGGAAAAGAGAAGTAAACTTTAATGAATTTGGTACTTACAGAATAGGAAAACAATACCGGAAACTATTGGAGATAAAAGAACAGATTGAAGAAGGTGAAATGCCATTGACCTCATACACATTAATTCATAGTACTGCTAAGCTAAATGAAAAACAAAAGGAGTTAATGATTAACTGGGCAGATTCTTTAAGAAGCATTATCAGATCTAAATACCCGGCAGATAGCCTTGTTACTAAAAGGCCAAAGAGTTAATGGGCCTTAAGTATATCATTCACAATTTTTAAGTGATGATTAGTATGTATTTCAAGAAATTTTACCGTTTGTTTTAATTTCAGGTTTCCAAAAAATGGATGCCTGAAATATTGGTTAGGGTCAATAGAATTAAGTTCTTTCATTTTCTCTATTGTTTGATCTATGTGAACTTTTAAAGTTTCTTCAGTTATCTTACCCTTGGGCACTACAACATCAGGAGATTGTGCCCTACCTCTAGGTATTTTTTTTGTAGTTAAAACAATAATGCGAATCAGATTAAACTTCCATTTATAATCCTTAGCCACACTACTTTTTAATGCCTCTATTACCCTGTCTAAGGTTAACAAGGTATGTTCTACATGCCATCCAACAGATCCTTTCGAAACAGCATGGTTCAGAAAATCATATTGAGGTAAAAATTGCTCAAAATCTTTTATGTATTTTTCCAATCTCACAGTAAAGGATTGAATAGTTTAGTTTGAATATAAAATAATTAAAAAACGTGTACAGCTGTTATCATTAAACTTTTTCTTCCTGAAGTTTTGACCTCTCCTTTACAAGTTTGAGTGCTATTTTCAATTGATCTTTTATAGAAAGGTTAGAGTTGTCTAACACAATTGCATCATCGGCTTTTCTTAGTGGACTGACCTCCCGGTTGCTGTCTATATAATCCCGCATTTCAAGATTATTTTTTACCTCGTCTATGGTAGTATGGGGATTTTTTAAAATTAATTCTTTGAATCTTCTTTCTACCCTTACAGCAGGATCAGCAGTTAAAAATATTTTCAATTCTGCATCTGGAAAAACAGTTGTCCCAATATCACGGCCATCCATAACAATACCCTTGTCTTGTCCCATTTTTTGTTGCTGTGCAACTGCAAATTGCCTAACATCTCTTACTGCGGAAACTTCACTTACATTTTCAGCAACAACCATATCCCTAATTAACCATTCTACGTTTTCATCGTTTAACCATATTTCGCATATATCTGTTTCAGGACTATAGATAAATTCGAGTGAAATGTTTTCCAATGCACCTATAACTTCTTTTCTATTTGTCCAGTTTACATGGTTTCTTAAAAAATATAAAGTGATAGCCCGGTACATAGCTCCACTATCTATAAAGACATAATTTAGTTCGGCAGCTAAGGCTTTGGCTAATGTGCTTTTGCCACAAGAAGAGTAACCGTCAATAGTAATTATTATCTTTTGCATAACAGTTGAGATTGCTACTGCAAAAATGAAACAAATACCTGACAAGCGTATCAAATAAATGGAAGTTGGGAAAAAATAAAACTTTTACTAAGGTTTGATATTAATCTACTTCTAATTAGGGTATTGAATCTTAATAATATTAAAAATCAGTTTAACAAAGTTTGGTAAGCTTACTTACCAAAACCACTAATATTGCTTCCAAAAATCTTAACTGCAATGGCCAAAAGAATTACGCCAAAAAATTTTCTTACTGCAGCTAAACCTGCTTCGCCAAGAACCCTTTCTATAAATCGAAGTGACTTTAAAACAAGGAATACAAGTACAAGATTGGCGAGAATGCCAAGCAGAATATTTATTTCATCAAAAGTTGCTTTAAGCGACATAACCGTAGTTAGTGTACCGGCTCCGGCAATTACGGGAAATGCTATAGGAACAACCGTTCCTGCCTTGGCATTTTTTTCACTTTTGAAGATTTCATGACCAAGCACCATTTCCAGGCCTAAAAGAAATATTACAATAGAACCACCAATGGCAAAAGAATGAACTGTGACGCCCAACAGATTTAAAAACGGTTCACCAACATATAAAAATACAATCATAAACAGGCCCGAAATAAGTGTTGCCCTCATTTCCCTAATACCGCCCATTTTGGCACTTAATGAAATAAGCAACGGAATAGACCCGATTGCATCTATGACTGCAAACAAAGTGAAACTAACTGTGAGAAACTGTTGTAAATTAAACTGCATACAAACCAAATTCATGCAAAAATAACCAAAGCCCTAACCATTAATAGTTATTTAACTACAAGTTAATGGTTAGGCTTTTTTTGGTTTTTACCCCCCTCGTTCAATGTTGCCAGGCAATTTGCACACAGGCAATCATCAAAATCTTTATATATTTGATCTTGTATTAGCGGTGAAACTTGTACCCCAAAGCACTGACAAATAGAAATACTACCCGCCTTACATTCAAAGGCCTCCTGACAACGGGGACATATTTTTATTTCATGCTTTGGCATAAGAAATTTTACTTTCTGATAAATGCAATTGTATTAGGACTTATTCCCGGTGTTGTAGAAAAACTAAATTTCTTTTTACCTGTTTTATCAAAACAAAAAACAGCTCCCGAGCTGGAAAAGTCTTTTGAATCTGTAATATATACATCCCCATTGGTATCATCTATATTTATACCATAGGGATTTGTGACTACTGTGCCATCAATTATAAATTCATTGCGGAGTATAGTATTGGTTTTGGTATCAAGTAGTTTACACGTACCAGTACCCCCATAGGTATTGTATAAATAGGCTACATCATTATAGATTCTAACATGTGAGTATTGCAGGCTTGTATCCAATTTTGTTTTGAAAGTATTTGTGGCTCCCGAAATAACATAGATCTGTGGATTAATACTACCAAAAACACCATAATTTCCTACATAAATATCACCTGTTGAATTAGCGGCAACATTTATCGGATTGGGTCCTACTGTCACCTTTTTTATTTCAGTTTCAGTAGTCAAATCAATTACAGACACGGTACTATCTGGTGGTGCAGGAAAATTCAACCCACCTGAATTAGCCACATAAAGATATTTTCCATAAATAGCCAATCCCTCGGGGTTAGATCCTACTGTTATGTTTTTTGTGATTGTTAATGTGGTTGTATCTATCACAGACACTGACCCATCATAAGCACTTACATATACTTTACCATTAGCTGCAACTGCATAACGGGGTTCTTTATTGATTGTTCCGTTTTTAAAATCTATTTTTTTAATCAATTTAGCATTTTCGGAATTAAGAACTGTTACATTGCTTGTTACATTCATTACTATATACAATTTGCTTCCATAGATAATCATATCGTTACCTGTATCTCCCAGATCAGCACTATTAGCTGTATTGTAAATATTGCCCGAAACTGTACCCGTAGCAAAATCATAATAAGCCAGCCTGGTGTTGTTAGACGAAAATGTACCCTCACTTAGGGCATATACACCTGCTGTAGATACAACCGGAGTTACGGGTATAACAACATCGTCTTTTTTACAAGCATTCATCAAAAGGATTGCCGGCAAAATCAATTTCCAAATTTTAGTGTTCATGTTTGTTTTTATTTATTGTTTAAGATAATACCTATGCGATAGTTTATACCGGGCATAGGATAATATTGTATGACTTCGTAATGCTTGTTTAGTAAATTATTTAACTCCACTTTCAATGTATATCCTATAGTTTTTATACTGCTGTTATAAGAAAAAGAAACATCGTTAATTACATAGCTGTCAACCAAATTATAAATATTGTTTTCTCCGTTTTTATAGCGGCTGCCCGAGACCAAAACATTGTAATTAATGGAGTATTTTTGAATGGTTAAATGTAATGAAGCAGCACCCGAATGTATGGGCGTATAAGGTATTTGATTGTTATATTGTGCAGATGATTTATCGGTTACATCCACTGCTTTTTGTAGGGTATAGTTGCAGCGCAACGATGATTGAAATTGATTTACACTTCTGCTTATTATTCTAAACCCTACATCTAACCCCTTTATTTCTACTTTGCCAATGTTCTGCATACTCCACTGAAAAAGGTTCTGACGTGGCACGGCTACAATTTTATCCGTTACTATATTGCGGTAAGCATCTGTAGTAAGTTCAATGGCTTGTATAATACCAGTTGTATTTTGTTGCCAGGTTACGCCTGCATTATATTGTTTTGCAAATTCGGGTCGCAGATTGGTATTACCCACGTAGGTATAGTATAAATCATTGAATGTTGGTATTCTGAAGATATTTTTATAAAACATTCTTACTCTAATAGGGATATGTTGAAATAGCTTCCATGAGAGTGATAAAGCCGGCGTCAGCTTTTCATAATTTGACCCTGCATTTCCCGTCTTGGTTTTTTCTTTTATTCTGCTATACAGTATATTCCCTTGTATCTCTACATGTGTAGTAATAAACTTTATTGCAAAATTGTTTAACCAGGTTTTTCTTACCGGTTCAGCAAAGTTTACTACAAATTCATCTGTACGATTTAGTGTGTTTATAAAATAATCTGACCCAACAGATAACGATAGAAATGTAAAAGGTGAATAACTATAAACAGCCGATTGATAATGCTCCTTTTGATTAAATATATTTTCTAACCTCCCCTGTACATTAAAATAATCAGGGTTAAGATATTTGATGTAGGTGTAATTATATTTTCCATTTACCAATAGCTTGCTTTTTGCAGAAAACGTCTTTTGCCACGTTGCCTGCATAAAGAAATTTTGGTCCCACAACCTTTCTCTGCCAATTGCAGAATTATTTAAAATAACAGCCCCGGGAAGACCCCTTTCTGATTGAAAATAGTATGCCTTTACCGTTATAAAATTGCTGTCATTAATTCCAAAACGGTTATCTAACTCTAATCTTTGAGATTGAATGTCTGTATTTATCCGCTGTTTTTTTTCCGCAGTATTTTCATACGTCGAAAATGGATATTCACCATTGGCATTTTGCAATTCAGCATTAAGACTTGTGTATAAGAAGCGGTTCCACTTACAGGCAACTTTTGCTGCAGGATTAACAAACCCAAAAGATCCTGATTTTACAGAAAAAGTATATTTTAAACAACCAACATTTATCTTAGCAGGTAATGATTTCAATTGCAGCAATGACCCATAAGCAAAAGATCGGGCCGGCATAAAAATTCCCGGATTACTATTGATTAAACTCACATTGGTTATGTTATCCAAAGACAATTTTCCCAGGTCTATTTGTCCGCCTTGTGCATCACTCATTATGATACCATCGTAATCCACACCCGTATGATTGGCACCCAGGCTTCTGATTGATACAGTTTTCAGTCCACCAATTCCACCATAATCTTTTACATTAGCTCCGGCAAAATATTTTACAGCATCAGCAACCGATAAGGAGTTCAGTTGTTGCAATTCATTCTTTTGAAATTGCTGAACGGGCATCACATTTTTAGCATTAACCGGTGATGGTGTGCTGCTAACCTTTACTTCAGGCAATGAGTCTACCTGCTGTGCTTCTAATGAAAGAGAAAACAACAATACAACTACAACTATATTAAATGAAGTGATTTTCAGCCTGCCCGTTTTTGAGAATTAAAAAAATACCGGGACCAACAGGAAAAAAAGAAGAATGCAAAAGCCAACAATAAAATTTATTGCATCCCTGCCTTTCACCCGAAAGCCCGATGATAAAATTTGAGAGGCAGGTCTTCTGGCTTAGTCCCAACTTTAACGCCTTCCCGTTTTTTACAGTGGCAAATTGTTAAGTTGTTTCCTCTCATTCCCGTGAGAAATTGAGGTGACTTTTACAGCTACGGGGATAGCGCCGGAATTACACCGGCTTCCCTTTTAATTCCATATTTGAATTATGGAAACCAATCAACGCTGCAAATGTAGGGGAATGAAACGAAAATGAAAACCTGATTAGCAAATGCCGTATTTTAGAAAGTGCTTGTTAGATTTTTTGGAGCAGCAACGTTAGGCATAAATTCAACCTCGGTACGGGCTTTACGCTACTACCTCCTAACGTCGGTATCCGCTCCAATCCCGGCTATTCTTCATCTATATCTCTTCATTCTACTATTCCAACCATATACTATTCATTTTCACTTTTTAATGTAATTAATCATCAGCAGGTTAAAGAAAAAAAAGATATAGTAGTATTCATTTATTTCCTCTTTTTTTGCAACATAATTTTACATATAGCCCTAATATGAGTTTTGAATTAACATGCCGGATTGCACTAACCCTCGTACCAAATATTGGTGCAGTGCAGGCTCGTCTGTTAGTGACTCATTTTGGAAATGCCAAAAGCATCTTTACAGCATCGATTAAAGAATTGGAAAATATAGAAGGCATAGGAACTGTAAGGGCAAAATCAATTAAGTCCTTTACTGATTTTTCAGAGGCAGAAAAAGAAATTGCGTTTGTAGAAAAACATAAGATTCAAACCCTGTTTCTTACCGATGAAAATTACCCCAAAAGGCTATTACACTGCTACGATGCCCCTACACTATTGTACTACAGGGGCAATGCCGACCTTAATGCTTCTAAAATCATCAACATTATTGGTACCAGAACCAATACCGATTATGGTAAACAAATTACAGAACAACTCATTGAAAATTTACAATCATTACAGGTTACTATTGTAAGTGGGTTAGCCTATGGAATAGATGCTATTGCTCACAAATCTGCTGTTCAACATAATCTCCCTACCATTGGTGTATTGGCTCATGGTCTTGACAAAATATATCCACCACAACACACTCCTTTAGCAAAACAAATGCTGCTAAATGGTGGCTTGCTAACAGAATTTGGCCGGGAGACCAAAGCCGACAAACATAATTTTCCCAAAAGAAACCGGGTGGTAGCCGGCATGTGCGATGCAACAATAGTGATAGAAACAGCCGACAAAGGAGGAAGTATGATTACGGCTGAACTTGCCAACGGATACAACAGAGACGTATTTGCATTTCCCGGCAAAACAATAGACATTAAAAGCGGCGGCTGTAACCAACTGATCAAAAACAACAAAGCCATGCTGCTAACCGATGCAGAGCAGTTAATAGATTGGATGGGGTGGAAAGAGAAAAAAGCGAAAGCAAAAAAACAGAAAGAACTGTTTATAGAACTAAGTGCCGATGAAGAAATTATTATAAATATTCTCAAAGAAAAAGATAGCCTTCATATAGATGAATTATTTCTGAAAAGTGGCCTCAATAGTAGTATAGTAGCAGCTTCTATGCTAAATCTAGAATTTCAAAATGTTATAGCCTCACTACCTGGGAAAATGTATAAACTAATTTGATTAAATATAAATTTCAGACCCATATTTAATTGAGTGGTAATTATATATTAAGATCCCAAAAACCGGTGGCATTTTTTTTGTACTTTATAATATTAACCTCTGAATATGCAAATAATAAAAGGATTTTTTGGCATTTTGATAATGATTTTACCCATTTTGGGTATGAGCCAAAAAACAGATTCCTTAATAAATAAACTTGATAGTCTAAAAGAACAAACTGATACAACAGGACAAAAAAATAAGATAGAACCAGAGTTTTATACAGAAAGAACAGCTATAACCCCAAAAGTTTTTGGCATACTCTTAATAGACGATTTCAATCAACAGTTACGCAGCCCATTGCATGTAAAAGCCAAAAGTTGGCTCAAAGGCGCAGCAGCAGGAAGCATAATATTTGGTATAACCTACCTGGACAAACCCATACAGCAAGCTGCAGTTAAACTTCGTAATCGTAATCCTAATTTAGATGATGTAAGCAGAACAATTACAAATATTGGTGGAGTATATCAAGTAGGAACTTTTGTAGGTATTGCAGCTTATGGTTATATTTTTAAGAATGAAAAATTAAAAGCTACTACTGCCCTGGCAACTCAGGCTTTCATAACCTCTACCTTTTGGAGTACTTTGTTCAAAGCGGTATCGGGCAGAACACGACCAGCCAACTTTGACCCTAACTCACCATTAAACGAAACACGTTTTCATGGTCCATTTTATAAATTACCCTACGGAGAAAACAGCGCATTCCCCAGTGGCCATGCTGCCTTAGCTTTTGCAGCAGCAACAGTTTATGCAAAAGAGTATAAAAATACTCCTGTAGTTCCAATAATTTCATATTCATTGGCTTCACTCATTAGTTTAAGTCGCATAACAGAAAACCGACATTGGGCAACAGATATTTTAACAGGTGCGGCATTAGGTTATATGTGTGGAACACAGGTTGTAAATAATTTTCATCGTTTTGCAAGGTTGCAAAGACAAAATAAACAAAAGAAAAATAAGTCACAGGTTATGCTTAACCCAACAATATACAATGGCAGGCTAATGCCTCAACTGTTGGTAAATTTTTAATGACCCTTCAACAGGCATAATAAATATCATTTTACATATCGCTCTACCGGAAGACGGTTGGTTATGCTTCGGGCAAGGGTCATTTCATCAGCATATTCCAGTTCGCCGCCAAATGATATTCCCCGTGCAATTGTTGTAATGCGACAATTAAACTGTTGGATTTTTTTACGGATATAATATATGGTTGTATCACCCTGTATGTTGGGGTTAAGGGCAAATATTAATTCTTCTGTACCTTCTTTCTCTATACGAAGTATAAGTTGTTCAATAGTTAATTGGTCAGGCCCTATACCATCTAATGGAGATATTACACCGCCGAGTACATGATAAGTTCCATTGTATTGTTGGGTACTTTCAATTGCTATTACATCGCGTATATTTTCTACAACACAAATCATGTGTTGATTGCGACTACTGTTGGCGCAGGTGCTACAAATATCTGCATCGCTTATATTGCTGCAACGTTGACAAAATTTAATATCGTGCCGCATACGGCTGATTGTTTCGCCAAAATGCACAACATCTTCCACATTCTGTTTAAGTAAATGAAGCACTAAACGCAGGGCAGTTTTTTTACCAATACCCGGCAATTTCGAAAATTCGTTTACCGCATTTTCCAGCAAAGAGGATGGGAGTTGCATAAATGCAAAAGTAACAAGCTCTCGCCAACTTTGATTGCTTAATAGGCTCTAAAAAACAATTTTACATTCTTGTAGAATTTAGATGACCAAAGGTGACAAAGTTCTAATTAAAAGGCAATTCACCAACTAAGTAAATAAAGCATATATCTTGATATTTTACACAGCAGATACACGTTAAACCTTACAAAATAATATCTTTTTCATTATCCCAATTGCCCCTCACCGATAGCTTAGTGCTCAACGGAACAACAATTTCAGGTTGTTGGTGAATTCCAAAAAACTTTCCGGGATCCCAAATTCCATTATTGTTTTTGTCGTAGAGTATTCTTATGTCATAGTCGCCGGGAGTAAATAATTTTCTATAAAAATCCTTTTGTTTTAGCGGAACTGATTCCACAATTACTTCGTTCTGTATAATTAGCAACACCGGATTTTTACTTAAATCAAGATTTGTGAAACGCAGTTTGACGCTACCATAATCTTCCATTTTTTTTGTAGAAAAACTTATTGTGTCTGTTTTTGCCAACCCTTTTCCTGCACTATCATTTACAGCAGCACTATCTACTATTAGTTTATAATAGGTATCGGGTGACCAGTTCAATACAATATTTAGCCCATTATTATTCGAATCTGCCACAACCCCGTATGCATTTACCCGTTTATAATTTGTATCTGTTAACAGAATTTTTAGCGTATCAAATTTTTGTATTTTTTTGTTGAAACCCAGTTTCAGTTTGGTTAATATATCTTGTTTACCACCGGATAAACTGACTTGCATTCTCAATACCATTTCATCCTTACTATTTTTGTCGGCATTAGCGTTGTTTACTTTAGCGGTAGAATCCTTTTTAGCCCTTGCATATGCATACAGAATAAGGGGCTTGTTGTTAACAGTATTTATAATACTATCAGCAAATGCAAAAGGTTTTGTGGAGTCATCAAATTGTTTAGAATAATTGTTGGGGATGGCATACAAGGTAAAGTTTCCATCCGGCAAATTATAAAATTGAAATATACCCTGTCCGTCTAGTCGGGCAAAATAACGGGGCCTTTCATTAGCTACCGCACTGTCTTCAATACTTCGGTGGAGCACAACAATTAAAGTACTATCTATTTTACCTGATTCAGCCATTACTACTTTTCCACTTATTGTATTTTCATCAATTGTATTTCCGGTTGAAAAAACATAAGTGAAATTTTTAGCAATGTTGTTTTCATTTATGTCGCGGAGGGCATTTCCAAAGTTGATAGAATAGGTAGTATTAGGTTCAAGTGTATCTTTCATTTTAATTGTTACAGTTCTGAAACTATTATTGATAAGTGGAGCATTTTTAGGTAGCGGCGAAACCAAAACATTTTCAAAAGTATTTTGCAGATCTACATATTCATCAAAGTTGAGGGTAATGCGGTTGCCGCTAAAATTGGTTGCAGAATCCTGTGGTATAGCGGAAATTAATACCGGGGGCAAAGAATCCATTGCACCACCTGAAGGGGGAATAATATTAGCACAACTACTTGTCAATAATATTGTGACAATACAATAAAAAAGAATTGATACAGATGATGCGGGTAAAAAAGTTTTCATTTTAACAAAGCTGCTGACTGCAAACTTAACCTCAAATTTTGCTCATTTGATAAGATTAGGTTTATTTACCACTTTTTTTAAAAATGTTTTGAGTAAACAATACTTTTACTTTAGAATATGAAAGCTGCAGCAGTAAGTGATATTAAAAGCGAGTTGGTAAAACTGCCTCCTAAACGATTGGTAGAATTGTGTCTACGTCTTGCACGTTATAAAAAAGAAAATAAAGAATTACTGTCGTTCATGCTTTTTGATGCTGACGACGAACAATCTTATGTTGAAAGTAAAAAAGTAGAAATTGATGAAGCATTTGATGAATTGAATACATCAAACTGGTATTTTCTAAAAAAAGGATTGAGAAAAATATTACGAAGCCTTAGCAAATACAGCAAGTTTACAAATCTGAAAGAATCAGAAGTAGAATTACTTTTATATTTTTTAAAAAAAATGCACCAAAATGGTATCGTTAATAATAAGAATAAAGCTATTAACAACCTATATGAAACCCAAGTTGTAAAAACCAAAAAGTTAATTGAAATGCTTCACGAAGATTTGCAATTTGATTATAAAAATCAATTGGAAGA
>JAYTDC010000159.1:0-20419 GCA_043736115.1 Segetibacter sp.
CGGTTGAGTCGTTTAACGAGATCACTCATTATTACGACCGTGTAATGTGTATCACCTATTCTACTACCCGAGCAGCGGCGGGACGAGGGCATTTGTCAAAGGGCGACTCAAATGTCATCCAGTGGCATCCCGTTTGACGTGTTTTGAGATCATTCCACAAGGATCAGGCGGCTGATACCCCCGCTCGGACAGCATCCCCGGCTGGGAGTGTCATGAGGGTTTCCCGGTGGATTGAACCGCACGCATCTCGACTTGGCTGCCAAACGGAACCTGAGGCCAAACCTTGCCGGATGGCAGGATTCTTAGCCGCAGCCGTCCGCACTGATCAGTCAGCCGCTCGTGCGGTCCCGGCAACGTGGTCGCTTGCGGCGGCAGTTCGCTGACCATCCCCAATCGTCGCATGGACCCTGCGAAACGCAACTCAACCTCAGTTCCGGCAGGGAATTGCGTCAAGAGGTTCGTCGGAATCTCGGTCAATACATAGGGCTGATCGGCGTCAAACAATTCGACAATGACATCCTGTGATGCGACCAAGTCCCCGGCCCCTTTGGCAAACACTCCCACAGTGCCATGTCGGGCTGCGGCGAGGGTCAACGTCGGTGCTTCCGCATCCAGCTTGACAAGCGATGCCTGCGCGGAAGCAATCCGGGTCTGAATCACCGTCACCCCAAACGCCTCATTGATCTGTGCTGGTGCATTTTCAAGCTGCTTCTTCAGCAATTCAAGTCGGACTTCGCACAACGCGACTTGGGCTTCGGATGTTTCCAGCTTGTTCCGAGTCGTCTCGCGTTCTTGCAACTCAAACAGAAACCTCGATTGCTTGGACTGAGATTCCCCAGCGTCGGTCAAGGTCAGTGGTTCAACCGGGAGCTTGAATTCTCCCGCTGACGCCATCTGCACTTGTGACAAGCGTTCCTCGGCCTGGACTAGCATGACCCTGTTTTCTGACGCGAACAACGCCAACCGCTGGTCAAACCGCTTCTCCTCAAATCCAGCCAGCTTGAGTTGCGTTTCAAATAACTCCGCGTCCAGTTTGGCTTTACGGTCGGCGATTTCCACAATGGCCCGTGCCTGAGCCTGCCGCAGTTCGGCATCGAGAGCCGCAATCAACTGCTGCTGCTGGACGCGTTCCTGCTCGAATGGCGCGTCCCGCAACTGGAGCAATGGGGTTCCCGGCACAACCACCTCATGCTTTCGTCCACCATGCCGCTTATTTTTACATAGCCGCCAAAGGGCACCCAGCCTAGTCCATATTCGGTGTCGCCAACTTTCTTTTTCCATAGACTAAACCAAGGATTAAAGAACAGGTAAAATTTCTCAACCCGACACTTGAACCATTTTGCCGGAAAAAAATGCCCCATTTCGTGTAAAACCACCAATATGGAAAATGATAAAATAAATTGTCCCGTTTTTACACCTACGCTGCTCCAGTCTATAGCTAATAATGTCATTGTAATAAGGTCTGCTTTTTTTGTAAAGCCATAAATGGCTAATCAATTGTGTTTTGTTGTGAATCGCACTGTTTTAACATTGATTCATTGCGCAAATAAAACCATAAAACCCTTCAATTGTTAAAGTATTTAGTTAAAAAAGAATGGAAATGCGGGTTTTAAGTATAAGGAGTTAAGGATTAGGTTGTTTCAGAGTATACACTTGTCACTTCACATTTACACTACATTTGAATCAACGAAGCTGCAAAACTCCGGGCCTCTCCATCACTTTCAAAATACTCTTCTAAGGTTGGATTTTCCAAATAAGGAATTTTGAACATGGTTTGTTCAACAACTTCTGTCATATCAAGGAAGCCGATACGGTTTCTTAAAAATGCATAAACAGCTATTTCGTTGGCTGCGTTTAGGATGCTTGGCATGTTACCACCTTTATTCAAAGCCTCCATAGCTAGGGCCAGATTTCTAAAGGTTTTTATATCCGGTTCTTCAAAAGTAAGACTTGGGTATTGTCTGAAATTTAACCTTGGTGAGTTGTTGGGTAAGCGATGTGGAAATGCTAACGCATACTGAATGGGCAGTTTCATATCAGGAAGCCCCATTTGGGCTTTCATGCTGCCGTCTTCAAATTGCACCATGCTGTGTATAATGCTTTGCGGGTGAATGACCACCTGTATTTGTTCTGGTTTCAGGTTAAAAAGCCATTTAGCTTCTATCATTTCCAACCCTTTGTTCATTAGGGTAGCGCTGTCAACCGTTATTTTGGCACCCATACTCCAATTAGGGTGTTGCAGGGCATGGTCTCTTTTAACATTCACCAAAAAATTTGGCTTTTTGCCCCTGAATGGTCCACCACTTGCAGTGAGTACTATTTTTTCAATTTTATTTCGGGTTTCTCCTACCAGGCATTGGAATATAGCTGAGTGTTCGCTATCAACAGGAATTACAGGCACACGTTTTTCCATGGCCTTTCTCATAACAATATCGCCGGCTACTACCAAAGTTTCTTTATTTGCTAAGGCAATAGCCTTTCCGCTGTCAAGTGCAGACAGTGTGGGCTTAAGACCCGCATAACCAACTATGGCGGCAAGCATAAGATCGTAGCAGTCCATAGCAGCCACTTCTTCCAGTGCTTTTTCGCCACAAAAAACTTTTACATCAGTTCCCGCCAGAGCTTCTTTTACGATCTTATATTTTTTGTCGTCGCCTATAACAACAACATTGGGGTTGAATTTTAAGGCCTGTTGCACCAGCAACTCATCGTTGGTTTGGGCGGTGAGGACTTCAGCAGAAAATTTGTCGCTATTGGCAGCAATCACTTCAAGTGCTTGAGTACCAATAGAACCAGTAGAGCCAAATATTGCAATTCTCTTTTTAGACATAAATTGTTTAAACTATAAAGGGCGGTAAAGATAGCGGAATATTGCGTTTGTAGGCTTGGGTCTCAAAGGTTTACTACACCCTAACATAAATCTTCTTCTTATCTAAAAAATAACCCAACAACCAACAACACATCATAAAGCTGACCGCAAAAAGTAATGAGCCCAAATAGCTACCGGCATGGATGAAAATTTTATTGTACAGAAAATGGTAAAATGAACTGTTTTCATCAGCCCTGAAAAAATAGAGTAGGGTAACGCCGAGTTCTGATAACAGGTAAATGAACAGCGGGTTTCTGCCAAATACTTCAAAGAAATAAGTCCAACTGGTTTTTTGCAAAAAGTCTATAATATAAATGATGATGGCAATAATAATACAATCGAGCCCAACAGTGTGGAGTACAAAAGAACTGGTCCACAGTTTTTTGTTGATGGGAAAAGATAAATTCCACAAATAGGCAGCAAGCATTAAAAGGCAGCCTGCTATCAACAATTTGCTCAATGTCTCATAAGTGTTTCCTTTCTTTTGTAAAAAGCTGCCCACAAAATAACCACCAACAACATTGGCAACTGCAGGCATGGTGCTCAGCAAACCTTCGGGATCAAAGGCAACACCTTCGCCTTGATACATATGTTGTTCGCCTACCAGCCACTTGTCTATGAAAAAGCCTGGGTTGCCTTGCATACTCAACGGATCGTTGCCATTTGCAAAAGCATACAACAGGAACCAATACAGGAACAGGAACCCAATGCCTACAATCAATGCTGCTTTAGGTTTCAGGTAGTGTATCATGAGTGCAGCTATGCCATAACATAATGCGATACGCTGTAAGACGCCAAACACACGTGTGGTGCTGATGGGGGAAATAGCTAATTGATTTGCATCGTTCCATTTTACAAAGGGAAACCAATACATGAGATAGCCTAGCAGGAAAATGATAAATGTTCGTTTCAATATTTTCCAAACCACAGTGGCTTCCGGTAGGCTTTGCCATTTCTTCATTACAAAACTCATAGCGTTGCCTACAGCAAATAAAAAAGAAGGGAACACCAAATCGGTAGGGGTAAAGCCGTGCCAATGTGCATGTAGCAAGGGCGAATAGGTGGTATCACCATTGCCGGGTGTATTTACTATGATCATAAGGCAAATGGTCATGCCGCGAAATACATCAAGGGCAGTAAATCGTTGGGTTAGAGTGGGCATTTGTTTGCGGTTTGCAACGACAAATTAGATGAATACAGTGAATAATGAACAATGAACAGAGAAAAATGAAAAGGCCAATAACAAAACGTAACAAAAGCCCAATAGTCTTCCTCCCTTTCAACGGTGCCAACGCCACTGATGCAAGAATAGCAGCACCAAAGCTATGGCCCATAAAAAAACTATTTTGAATCAACTTTCTGCAACCGGATGAAAAAATGTAATTTTCATTTTCAACACAAACCGATTTGCCATGTCTAAAAATTGGACCCGCCGCGATGCGCTGAAAGCCCTTGGTTTTACCGCAGGAAGCATTTTGCCTTTTGCTTCAAGGGCTGCTACTTCAGAAGAGGTTCCTATACTGTTGCCAGAAGAAAATATCATATTGGACAAACCCATTACGGCCATCACTATGGGCGCCGGCAATCGCGGCAATGTGTATGGAGGCTACTCACTCAAATATCCTGAACAGCTTGATATAATTGGTGTTGCAGAGCCGCTTCCGGTGCGCAACCAACGTTATGCTGACAAGCACAACATAACTTCGGAGAACCGCTTCAACACGTGGGAAGATGTTTTTAAACGTCCCAAATTTGCTGATGCAATCATTATAAGTACACCCGACCGCTTACACTACGGACCCTGCATGAAGGCGTTGGAAATGGGCTACGATATACTGTTGGAAAAACCTATTTCGCCCAGCGAAAAAGAATGCCGCGACATACTGCAACTGGCCAGAAAAACAGGTAGAATTGTGGCGGTGTGCCACGTATTGCGTTATGCACCTTACTTTGTAAAACTGCGTGAACTGATACAAAACGGCGCTATTGGTGAGGTAGTAAGTATTCAACATATAGAGCCTATTGGACACCAACATATGGCGCATTCATTTGTAAGGGGTAACTGGCACGACAGCGCAAAAAATACGCCTATTATTCTTGCCAAATCGTGCCACGACCTGGACATACTGCGATGGATGGTGGGTAAGCCCTGCAAGAGTGTTCAGGCATTTGGAAGCCTTAAGTGGTTTAAACTTTCTAATGCGCCCCAAGGTAGCACAGACCGGTGTACAGGAGGTTGTAGCATAGAAAGTACTTGCCCATATTCAGCATTGAAAATTTACTACCGTAATCGTAAATGGTTGCATCACTTTGACTTGCCAATAGAAAAAGAAAAGCAAGGCGATGTAATAATGGATTACCTGAAAACATCTGACTATGGCCGCTGTGTGTACCGCATGGACAACGATCAGCCCGATCATTATACTACAAACATTTTATTTGCCGACGATGTAACTGCAAGCTTTAGTATGGAAGCATTTACCTCTTACGAAGGCCGCCGCACAAGGGTTATGGGCAGTATGGGCGATATTGTTGGTGACATGATGAGTTTTACAATAACCGATTTTAGAACCGGCGAAAAATCTGAATGGAAAGAAACATCTGACATGCACGGAGGTGGCGATTGGCGCTTGGTCAGCAACTGGATTCAAGCCATCAGCAAAAGGGATTCATCGCTTCTTACCTCCACCATTGACCAAAGTATTGAAAGCCACATCATGGGTTTTAAAGCCGAAGAAAGCCGAAAGAATAATAAGGTGATGAATGTGATGATATAGAGTTTAAAGTTATGAGTGTAGAATTATGAGTTTTGGGTTCAAGAGGTTCAAGAGGTTCAAAAGGTTTAAAAGGTTCAAAAGGTTCAAAAGGTTTCCCTTCGTAATTCGTAATTATTTTGGTTCGGGCATTTGTTCGTTGATTGTGCATCGTTGCTGCTTGCCCCGTCAATTTTGCGGGGTCACACATCAATGGGGTTGTACTGCTATTGGGCTTTGTCCATACTTTGTGGTTTTGATCCACGGAGTCGCGCAGGCAAAGAGGAGCACGGGTGCTTATAAAACAATGACTATGCCGTTCTGCATAAAATGTCGGTAGCAAAAAGGTAAATAAATTGTGCAAGTCCCGTAGGGACGAAATGTCCATCAATTCAGGATTCATTGACAATCCTCGCTAGAAATTATATCGTCCCTACGGGACTTTGTAACATAACCTGTTTTTATTTTTTCTACCGACATATCGTGCCTAAAGGCACTAATTTGATTCAAAAATTTCGACAAATAAAAACCCTGTTGATTGTAATAATGGCGCAAAATGGATTTAGTGTTAAGTGATTTTTTCTGTAGAAAATAGTATAATTAATCTATATTTTAGGATTAATATTGCTTAATAAAAAAGCCGTTGATTATGAGTAAATTGTACACTTCGTTAAAAGGGATGGTTGTTTTGATGTTGATGTTGTATGGAGGTGTGGGGTTTGGGCAGCCGGGCACATTGGATGTTTCTTTTGGAAATGCGGGGATCGCAACAATGGCGTTTAATAGTTTAAGCCCATACAGCTCTGCGATTGCTATTCAAAACGATGGTAAAATGGTGCTTTGTGGAGGAATCGATAGTGTTAATGCTATAGGAAGGTTTAATGCAAACGGAAGCATTGATTCCTCATTTGGAGTAAATGGAAGATTTACATTTAAAGCAACAGGTAGTAAAAATTGTTTCTCTAATTCCATTGCAATTCAACCAGATGGTAAAATAGTTTTGGGAGGAAGTGTTGAATATATTACTTCACAATATATTACAGCATTCTTCCTGGCCAGGTTGAACCCAAACGGAGCATTGGATAGTACTTTTGGAAGCAATGGAATTGTTATTAATGACTTCACTGGTAATTTTTCAAGAATTAAACAAATCCTTTTAACCACAAATGATAAAATACTGGTAGGTGGTTATAAAGTTAATGTTAATAATCAAGGACTTACTTTTTGTATAGGAAAGTACAAAACTGATGGTAGCCTGGATAGTTCATTTGGTATTGCCGGTTTTGCACAGATTGATCATGGGGCGCATGGATATGATATTAAGTTTACTAGTCAAGGCAAAATTCTGATTGGAGGGGATATGTTATCTATTTCTCAAGGCCATGCTTCAAATTTTGGATTGGTTCAAATAAATCAAAATGGTTTCGTTGATTCTACATTCGGTACTAATGGATTAGTTGAAACAGATTTTGCAGATACTTCCGAAGGTGCCAGGTTATTGGCTGTGCAAAGCGATGATAAAATCATTTTAGCAGGCGATGTACAAGTTGGGAGTACTTATGAAAATTTTGGGTTGGTGCGTTATAAATCAAATGGTATGGTTGATTCTTCTTTTGGATTAAATGGTAAAGTGATTGATAGTCTTCACGGCTATGTTAGTGCAATCCACATTTTGAATAATGGGCAAATATTAGTTACTGGGAATTCTAAAAATGGTGGAAAGTTTAAAATCGCAGCTTACAATTCCGATGGAACAATTACAACAAACTTTGGCACAAACGGAATTGTTTTAACTACTCTTCCCGGGTCCGGTGGCGGTAGTTCCGATTCAAAAATGCAGGCGGATGGGAAGTTAGTAGTGGCAGGAATTTCAACAATAAATTCAAAAAATAATTTTATAGTTGCACGTTACAGCCTTTCGACCTTTCCCCTCAACCTCCTCACCTTCACCGCCAAAAGAGCCAACAACACCAACCTCCTTAACTGGACAACCGCACAGGAGGTAAACGCCGACAGGTTTGAAATAGAAAGAAGCAGTAACGGTAAGGAGTTTAGCAAGATAGGAATTGTGAGTAGTCAGTTGTCAGCAGGTAGTATTCACAAATATTCCTACACAGACAACTCACCACTCACTACTGCCCACTCACTATATTATCGCCTCAAAATGCTCGACCGCGACGGACAATTCACCTACAGCCCCATCCGTCAATTAACCATTAACCATTCGACATTAAGCATTGCAATTTTCCCCAATCCTGCTAAAGATAACCTGCAATTGCAACTAGAAAGCGACAAACAAAAAACTATCAATCTACAGGTGGTTAGTCAAGATGGGAAAGTAGTTTTATCTAATCAGGTGATTGTATTGCAGGGGGCTTCTTTGCAAAATATCAACATTAACAAACTGGTTAGTGGGCATTATTTCCTGAAGGTTATTGGGGAAAAGACAGTATTAAAATTTGAGAAACTCTAGCCTTGTCATTGCGAGGACGACATAGGAGGACGAAGCAATCTGCCGATTATTTTTAGGGTTCACTTTAAACAGCAGCAGATTGCTTCACTCCGTTCGCAATGACGTGCCAAAACCCCTCGTATCTCTGTGACTTCGTGACTCGGTGGTTCTTCTTTCCTCAACTCCACAGCAGATTGCTTCACTCAGTTCGCAATGACGGGAAACCTTCGTGTTCTTTTGTGGTTTAAATAAATCAAAACCCAATTAGATTGCTTCACTCCGTTCGCAATGACGAATAAACCTTTGTGTTCCTTTGTGTCTCCGTGCCTGCCCCGTCAGCATTGCGGGGGTTCCAATACCTTTACTGTTCAAAAAACATAACACAGAAAAACCTCCACATCATTCTCCAAATGGTTTATCTTTAGGCAATACCATTATTCCATATGCCAATCAAAAAATTACTGGTCGCAAACCGTGGCGAAATAGCGATTAGAGTATTAAGAGCCGCCTCTGAACTGATGATAAAAACAGTGGCAATTTATACATACGAAGACCGCTACTCTCTGCACCGTTATAAGGCCGATATGTCTTACCAAATCGGTAAAAACGATGATCCGCTAAAACCTTATCTGGACATTGAAGAGATACTGAAAGTGGCAAAAAGAGAAAAGGTTGACGCTATTCATCCGGGTTATGGTTTCCTTTCAGAAAATGCTAATTTTTCCCGCCGTTGCAGAGAAGAGAACATCATATTTGTTGGTCCTTTGCCGGAAGTAATGGAGCAACTCGGCGACAAAATTGCGGCTAAAAAAGTAGCAAGAGAAGCGGATATACCTGTAATAGAAGATGCTATAGTAAGCAGTAAAAATTTTGATAAAGCTAAGCAGGAAGCTTTGCGTATTGGTTATCCCATAATCATTAAAGCGGCCGCAGGAGGGGGTGGAAGGGGTATGCGGGTAGTAAGGGATGAAGACCAACTTACCAAATCCATTACCGAAGCGGGTAATGAAGCTTCCACAGCTTTTGGAAATGACAGCATGTTTTTAGAAAAATTTATTGAGTCGCCCAAGCATATAGAGGTGCAGATTATGGGGGATAATTACGGCCACCTTGTTCACTTGTTTGAACGGGATTGCTCGGTGCAGCGCAGGTTTCAGAAAGTAGTGGAGATAGCGCCATCTATTGCTTTAAAAGAAGCAACACGACAAAAATTATACAACTATGCAATAAAAATTTGTAAGCATGTAAGCTATAACAATGTAGGAACTGTAGAATTTTTGGTTGATAGAAAAGAAAATATTTTCTTCATTGAAGTTAATCCAAGAATTCAGGTAGAGCATACTGTGACTGAAGAAATAACAGGCATAGACATTGTCAAGAATCAATTACTGATAGCAAGCGGACATAAATTAAGTGACCCTGAAATAAATATTCAATCGCAGGAACAACTCACATATTCAGGTGTGGCTGTTCAATGCAGAATTACTACCGAAGATCCTGCCAATGGTTTTAAGCCTGACTTTGGTACGCTGATAGCCTACCGCAATGCAGGTGGTCACGGCATTAGGTTAGATGAAGGAAGTTCATACCCGGGTGTAAGCATTTCCCCATTTTTTGATTCATTGCTGGTAAAAATTACTGCTACTGGCCGAACCCTTCCCGAAACTTGTGGCAGGCTGTTACGAACCCTTAAAGAGTTTAGGATACGGGGTGTTAAAACCAATATCCCCTTTCTTGAAAATGTTTTACAAAACAAGACCTTTCAGGGCGGCGATGCTACAGTTGATTTTATAGACAATCATCCTGAATTGTTTACCATGGCTGCCCGGCAGGATAGTGGTACCAAGGTTTTGCGGTTTATAGCCGATGTGATAGTGAACGGTCATCCTGATATTGCTAAGGTGGATAAAAGCAAACAATTCAGAATTCCTGCTATCCCCGAATTTGATATTAATTCAGCTGCACCAAAGGGAACTAAAGATATACTGACAGAATTAGGAAGGGATGGTTTTGTAACCTGGCTAAAAAACGAAAAGGAAATCAAATATACCGACACCACTTTTAGAGATGCGCACCAATCACTATTGGCTACAAGAATGCGGACTTTGGATATGCTGCAGGTTGCGGAAGCCGTTTCAAAAAATCACCCTGAAATGTTTTCATTGGAAATGTGGGGTGGTGCTACGTTTGATGTTGCATTGCGCTTTCTGCACGAAGACCCCTGGCAACGGCTACATCTGTTGAGGGAGAGTATTCCAAACATACTTTTTCAAATGCTGATAAGGGGTTCTAATGCTGTGGGCTATACCGCATACCCGGATAACCTGGTAGAAAAATTTATAGAAGAA
Organism: Segetibacter sp.; assembly: GCA_043736115.1. Taxonomy (GTDB): domain Bacteria; phylum Bacteroidota; class Bacteroidia; order Chitinophagales; family Chitinophagaceae; genus Segetibacter. The sequence continues at coordinate 10,423 of JAYTDC010000159.1, forward strand.
GCAGGGCAGAAGGGGATAGACATCTTTCGCATTTTCGATTCGCTCAATTGGATTGAAGGCATGAAAGTGAGCATAAATGCAGTAAGAGAAAGAACAGAAGGTTTAGCGGAAGCCTGCATCTGCTATACCGGTGATTTTTTGGATAAAGAAAAGAACCATCGTTTCAACCTTCAATATTATCTTGACCTTGCCCGGCGGTTAGAAGATTCCGGCACTCATATTCTTGGTATTAAGGACATGGCCGGATTACTGAAACCTTTGCAGGCAAAAATATTAGTAGAAGAATTGCAAAAGGTTGTTTCTATTCCCATTCATTTGCATACACATGACACCTCATCTATACAGCCTGCCACTTATCTCAAAGCTATTGAAGCCGGAGTAGATGTGATAGATGTGGCTATGGCTTCTATGTCGGGGCTAACCTCGCAGCCCAATTTTAATTCTATGGTTGCTATGATGAAAGGGCATGAAAGAGAGTCTCCAATGAACCTGCCAAAGCTCAATGAATTGTCGAACTATTGGGAAGATGTTCGGGAATTTTATTACCCGTTTGAATCTGAACTAAAAGCCGGTACTGCCGAAGTTTTTGATCATGAAATACCGGGTGGACAATATTCCAATCTTCGTCCGCAGGCTCGTAGCCTTGGTTTGGAAGATAAGTTTCAACTGATCAAGAAGAACTATATTATTGTAAATAAAATGTTCGGAGATATTGTAAAGGTAACACCGTCAAGCAAAGTTGTGGGTGACATGGCGTTGTTTATGACTGCCAATAACTACACCCCGCAGGACATTATGGAGCGTGGAGAAACTATGTCTTTTCCTGATTCTGTTATTGGATTATTCAAAGGTGATCTCGGGCAGACTGATGGTGGTTTCCCCGAAGCTTTGTCAAAAATAATTTTGAAAGATGAAAAGCCATATACAGAACGACCCAATGCACATTTGGCACCAATTAATTTCAGTAAGGCGTGGGAGGATTTTCAAAATAAATTTGGGAAGGAATATGAGTTTTCCGACTTGCTTTCTTATTTGTTTTACCCAAAAGTATTTGCTGATTATCATGATAATAAAATCAAGTTTGGCAACCTTTCTCATTTACCAACACAACAATTTTTCTTTGGGTTAAAGCCCAATCAGGAAGCGTTGATACAATTGGCTCCCGGAAAAAGTATTTTAGTGAAACTGATCTATACAGGGGAAACGGATGATAACGGTATAAAGAATGTAATTTTTAAATTGAATGGTCAGACAAGGATTATAGAGGTAAAAGATAAAAATTATAAAGTCACCAAAAAAACCAACAAGAAAGCCACAGCACCAAATGAAGTAGGCGCACCCTTGCAGGGTAAACTTTCAAAAGTTTTGGTAAAAGCCGGTGATGTAATACAAAAGGGGGCTCCATTGTTTACAATAGAAGCTATGAAAATGGAATCAACAATTGTAGCTGCAAAGCCCGGAAAGGTTAAATCTATAGCATTACATGAAGGTGGGCTTGTAGAGCAGGATGATATGATTGTTGAGATGGAATTGTAAATTCCAACTATACTCTCGTTTTTTTCAAGTAACTAAAAATGGCTGAATAACTTCAGCCATTTTTTTGTATGAATAGATTTAGGAAATTAATTGAAATTTAGGATACTTTCAATTCTGTTTAGCTCGTCAAAAGTAAAGTTGGTTTGGGTGTACGATTGCAAGCAGTCCTCTAATTGGCTGACTTTGCTAACGCCTACAAGAACAGAAGTAATCCTGCTATCTTTCAACAACCATGAAAGGGCCATTTGTGCAAGTGTTTGATTTCTATTTTGAGCAATTTCATTAAGACCATTAATCTTTTTCAAAACTTCTGGTGTAACCTGATCTTCTTGTAAGAACCCACTTGGTTTTGCTGCCCGGCTATCTTTAGGTATGCCATGAATGTATTTGTTGCTCAACAATCCTTGTGCAAGTGGTGAAAATGGAATGCAGCCTACACCTTCTCTTTCCAGGATATTCAACAAGCCACCTTCTACCCAACGATCAAACATGGAGTATTTGGGTTGGTGTATAAGGCAAGGTGTTCCCAGGCTGTTCAATATAGCTATTGCTTTTTCTGCTTCATCATTTCCATAGGTGGAAATGCCAACATACAATGCTTTACCTTGTTTTACAATGAGGTCTAAGGCAGACATGGTTTCTTCCAAAGGTGTAATAGGGTCAGGACGGTGACTGTAAAAAATATCAACATAATCAAGGTTCATTCTTTTGAGACTTTGATCAAGGCTAGAAACGAGGTATTTTTTTGAACCCCATTCGCCGTAAGGCCCGTCCCACATTCTATAGCCTGCTTTGCTGCTGATGATCATTTCATCGCGGTAGCCATGAAAATCTTTTTTTAGGATGTCGCCAAAGTTCTCCTCTGCCGAGCCGGGAGGAGGGCCATAATTGTTTGCAAGATCAAAGTGCGTAATGCCACTGTCAAAAGCAAGGTGCAATATTTTACGGTAGTTCTTTCTTTCATCTACATGTCCGAAGTTGTGCCAAAGACCCAATGAAATAGCAGGCAGCATTAATCCGCTACGGCCGCAGCGGCGATATTCCATTGTTTCATATCTGTTTTGGGCGGGGGTGTATTTAGTCATAAACCTATATTTTGCACAAAGTAACAACGAAATGCAAAATACCAATGAATGTAAAGGCAATGAGTTTTAGACTAATGGAATTTTACTAATTTTCGAAGGTGCTGCTGTCCTATTATTAATTGAATTTTAAATCGATCTTTTAGAAATAAAACAGGCATAATAATATACTATGCCTGTTTACTCAATATCCGGAGTATATGTATTACTAAAGAGTTCGTTTTTATATTAATAATTTCACCTCAATCGCAGACGGTTATACATGTCGTGCATGATTTGCATGTGTGGTGCAGTTAAAACTGCCAACCCTATAAAAGTATATGCGGCTATTGCGTTGCTGTCTATAACCATGAACCCTGTAAGGCCAAACATTACAATCCCTGCAATGGCTAATCCACTATACAACAATATTTGTTTTACAATTATGATTTGAGAATAAGCATCGTTATTTCTTAAATACCGCACAATATTTTTAATTGATAAAACAGAATGCCAGACAACGAAATAAAAAGTAAACCCAAGTAGCATGGGCAGATTAAATAAAACAAAAAGTATCATTGCAAAACGAATCAAAAATTCTCCTTTCTCATTGTAACCAAGATTGGGTTTTACTAAGAAATAAATGAAAGTGCAGATAAAAAATATTGTGCCTGATATCGTCATGATATAATATCGGTTATCTCTGATAAGGTTCATTAATGCTTCATTCTCTTTACCAGACTGAAACAGTTGGAGAATGGGCTTTACTTCATCAAAATGATGTAACAGGATAACACAAAGTATTACAAGACCATAGCTAACAACAAATAATTTTCCAATTAGGGTATCTGTTTTAAATTGGTATAAATCAGTTTCGCCAAAATGATAGGAAGCGAATAAAATAAACAATACTATGCCTGCTACTGGAAATAGCCAAAGCATGGAGCTAAATAAAAATAGCCTTGCGATGTAAATGGAAAGGAACTTTGATTTTGAGAATACTTTTTTGCTTGCATCAGCATTTCTTGTTGCCACCAACAAATCCGCAGCACCATGTGGCACACCTAGTAATATTATTCCTGATAAGAAAATGATGAATTGAGTTTTTGAATCTATAGGTTGAATGTAATTTTGTATACAAAGCAACATAAAACCAAGTGTCAAAAGAATACTTCTTATCATGATTTAAATCTTCGGGATCATTTACCAGAAAGTAAAAAAGTGTGATACTTTCTGTATCACACTTTTTTTATAAAGTCAGCTATGCAGTTGCAACAGACTTATCCGACTGAGCCAATGCATAAATTACAAGGCCAAACCCGATCTTATTAATCGCATCTCCAATGTTATAAACTATATCCATAGATAGACCCTGAAACATTTTCATTCCAAATAAACCACCTTCTGTACCAGCTATGTAGCCAATTGGATATATAGCCCAACCAACCAGTACAAACCAACCCAATGTTCTTACTGCTTTGGCAACAGCAGGGCCAGCATTGTTTGCAAGCTTTGCAACATCACCAAACCATACCAGGTAAACAATATAGAAGTATGCTATACCGCTAATTAATCCCCAAATCCAGCTTTGTGTTTCTTTGCCGTAAATAGCTTCTCCTATGTATCCTGTTACAAGCATAATAACAGAAGCAAAAATTAACTGCCATAGCAAACCAATTTTGCCACCAGCTTTCTTTGTAATTAAATAAAATTCAACGCACATTAAAGGCACAGTTAAAATCCAGTCTACATAACGGAAGAATACCGGTGACTCTCCTGTTTCCAAATTATAGCCACGCATGTAATAGTAATGTACAGCAGCAATAAACGTGATTAGCCCAGAGACCAAAATAGATGTCCTCCATTTCTTTTCAACATTGGACATTTCAAAAAAGAAAAAAACGCAGGCGGCCATCATAGCCATTGTGCCTACAAAGAAGGTAAAGGCAACATAGTTTGTTGTAGCTATTGGGAGTATTCCCAGAATATTTGTAAACATTTAATTTTGTTTTTTAGTTAATAAAATTTTTAGAAATTGAAATCTTTAAATAATTGTACAATTTTATGTTTAATCATTACTAGTAATTCATTAAACACTTTTTTTCTTTTTAAAGTTCAGTTATTTTCAAAAAAAAATATTTATAGAAGTTGATGGAAAGTGCACATTTATTATTGTTTAGCTTTTTTTAACTCAAAGAGAGAATTGCTTAACCAAATTGATTTATTACTTGATCGAATGTCTATTATATTTATTATCCCTTTATTTCCCAAAGGATGCTTTAATTATGCATTTGTATTTTATTATTCTTTATTCCTTTCAAATTATACTGAAACACTTTTTGCGTTAGACCGATAGAGTATATTCAGAGAGTAGAAACACATTACTTTTGCGACCTGTTACATTAACAAAAAAAACTAATAGTTGCCATGAAGCTAGTCACCTACTTGAAACATGATACAGAACAACTTGCATTGGTACACAAAGACCATCTGCACGACCTTAATACCCTTTCTACTGAATTGCCATCAACAATGGCTACTTTTCTGAACGGTTGGGACAAGTATTATCCCATAGCGTTAGAAGCAGAAAGGTTACTGCATGCCAAAGAACATCATACAATACATTACAACAGTGTTGAACTATTGGCTCCTGTTCCAAAACCAACTTCATGCAGAGATGGTTATGCATTCAGGCAACATGTTTCAGCGGCCCGCCGAAACAGAAAGGTTGACATGATACCCGAGTTTGATCAATATCCCATTTTTTATTTTACCAATCACAACAGTATACAAGGCTCGGGTGAAGTAAGATGTATGCCCGACCATTTTGCAAAACTTGATTTTGAATTGGAAGCTGCTATTGTAGTCTGTAAAAAAGGACGAAACATAAAAGCTTCGGATGCTGATGAATACATCGGTGGCCTTATGATAATGAACGACCTAAGTGCAAGAACATTGCAAATGGAAGAAATGCTGTTGAATCTTGGCCCGGCCAAAGGAAAAGATTTCGCCACAACTATTGGTCCTTGGTTGGTAACTTTAGATGAATTGCAACATTTTGAAGTAGCAGCAAAACCCAACCACACAGGCAAAAGCTGGAACCTGAAAATGACTTGTAAAGTAAACGGTGTACAGGTGAGTGAAGGAAATGTTGCAGATATGGACTGGACTTTTGCAGAAATACTTGAAAGGGTTTCTTACGGTGTAGATGTGTATCCAGGTGATGTGATTGGCAGTGGTACAGTAGGAACAGGTTGCTTTCTGGAACTGAATGGAACCGGAAAACTACATGATCCTAACTACAAAGAACAATGGCTGCAAAATGGTGATGTGGTTACTATGGAAATAGACCAATTGGGCACACTTGAAAACACCATTGTTGCTGAAGAAACCGATTGGAGTATTTTGAAAAATAAAAAAGTAATTGCTAAATAAATTTAACTGCTTATGATCCTAAATCTGCAAGACCTTAACCCAATAGAAAAGCAATACTATTTGCAACATGTGGTAGCACCACGACCTGTTTGTTTTGCTTCTACCGTTGACAAAGCAGGAAATGTAAACCTTAGCCCGTTCAGCTTTTTCAATATGTTTTCTTCTAACCCACCAGTGGTTATTTTTTCACCCGCCAGACGGGTTAGGGACAATACAACCAAACATACTTTGCAAAATGTATTAGAAGTTCCTGAAGTTGTAATCAATATTGTGACATTCGATGTTGTTCAACAAACATCACTTTCCAGTTGCGATTATCCTAAAGGGGTGGATGAATTTATTAAGGCAGGCTTTACTAAAGAAGCAGCCACTATGGTTACGCCACCTATGGTAAAGGAATGTAAAGTAAAACTGGAGTGTAAAGTCATTGAGGTAAAACCTTTAGGCAGCGAAGGTGGTGCAGGCAACCTTGTAATTTGCGAAGTGCTTTGTATGCACCTTGACGACAGTCTGCTGAATGAAAATAAAAAGTTTGATCAAACAAAACTAGATCTCGTTGCCCGTTTAGGTGGAGATTGGTATTGCCGGATTACAAAAGACAACTTATTCATTGTTCCCAAACCAAATATTAAACTTGGTATAGGTATAGATGCTTTGCCCCCATCAATTAAAAATAGTAAAATTCTTACGGGCAATCATTTGGGTATGTTGGCAAATGTAGAAATGATGCCGGAGCAAAATGAATCCATTGAAAACGATGATATTAAAAATACTTTGGTTGGATGTACTGTAAATGAATGGGAGGAAGAAGTCCACAAACTGGCTGCTAAATTTTTAAATGAAAATAAGATTGAGGAGGCATGGCAGGTTTTATTAATGAAAAATAAATAATTTTTTTATCAGTGATATTATAATAGTTTATTTCTAATGGGAGTTTCTTGTTAGTGGTAATATTTAATTTACAGCGTTATAAAATTAAATAATATAGAATGGGAGTCTTTATAGATTCCCTTTTTTATTTTAATGTAAGTAAAAAATTTATTTTTATGTATTGTAAAATAAACTAATCCAAATGATGGCAGTTTTATGATGCTCACTTAAATATAGTGTTTGAATTATCAACTTATTAATGGCCGTTCAATCAACAAAAAAATGTTGATGTAGTATTGATGTAGTAGTTAAACCGCATTATTTCAATGATTTACATTGGCGAAGTAGTATTGTTGTAACACCTTTTTAACTTTTGACTTTTCTGGCTTTTACATTTGCATCATTCTCTTATAGGTCAAATTTCGGATCATTAAGATTCTTGCCTTAACATTATTCATTCATTTCAAACAAAACAAATGAAAAAAAATCTTTTCTCATGGATCGTTTTTTTATTACTGGCGATTAAGGTAAGTGCACAGCCACCTGTAGCTGCACCGGCACCTCCCAGTCGAAATGCATCTGATGTAGTTTCGCTTTTTAGTGATTCCTATACCAATGTAGCAGGTACTGATTGGTTTCCAAACTGGGGACAATCAACTGTAGTTTCTGATATATTGGTTGGTGGCAATGTGACTAAAGAGTACTTAAATCTAAATTATCAGGGTGTACAGTTTGCATCTCCAGTAGATGCTGCGAGTATGGTCAATCTGCATTTAGATATTTGGACCCCAAACTGTACTGCATTTGATGTATTTTTAATTAATACCTCTCCCGGTCTTGTTGAGCAGGCCTATACTATTAACCCTACCGCTTCAGGATGGAATAGTATTGACATTCCATTGTCGCACTACAATACGATTGCTTTAAATAATATCGGTCAAATTAAACTTACAGGTCTTCCCTGGGGAACGAGTACAGTTTATCTTGATAATTTTTATTTCTGGAAATCTGCTAATACTCCAACACTTTCAAATTTTAATATCCCTGCTAAATTGCTGGGAAATCCTGCATTTACGCTTACCGCCCCAACTAGTAACAGTGGTGGAAGTTTTTCTTATTCCAGTGGAAACACAAATGTTGCTACCATAAGTGGAAGTACAGTTACGATTGTTGGAGTTGGTACATCTATTATTACTGCTACACAAGCTCCATTCGGTATTTATGGTTCAGGCTCTATTACCGCTCCTTTAGTTGTTAGTTTCGCCCCTCCAACCACAGCAGCACCTACACCACCTGTAAGAAATGCAAATGACGTTGTATCTCTTTATAGTGATGCTTATACAAATGTTGCCGGTACTGATTGGTTCCCTAACTGGGGTCAGTCTACTATAGTTTCAGATGTAACTGTTGCTGGTAATAATACTAAAAAATACGAAAACTTAAACTATCAGGGTGTCCAGTTTGCCGGCCCGGTAAATGCATCCAATATGACCAATCTGCATATTGATATCTGGACTCCAAACTGTACAGCTTTTGATGTGTTTTTAATTAACACAAGCCCTGGCGTTACAGAACAAGCTTATACGATTAATCCTACACAATCAGGATGGAATAGCATCAATATTTTATTGACTAATTACAACACAATTAATCTTGCTAGCATAAATCAGATAAAATTAGTCGGTACCCCATTTGGCAGCAGTACTGTCTATATAGATAACTTTTATTTCTGGAAATCAGCAAATACGCCTACACTTTCTAACTTCAATGTACCTGCAAAAGTATTAGGAAATCCTCCGTTTACTTTGACTGCACCTACAACTAATAGTGGTGGTTCATTTAGTTATACAAGTTCTAACACAAATGTTGCTACAATAAGTGGTAACACAGTAACTGTAGTAGGTGGAGGAACCTCAACTATCACAGCTACACAGGCTCCTTTTGGTAGTTACGGATCAGCCTCTATCACTGCATCATTAGTTGTTTCTTTCCCACCACCATCAACGGCTGCACCAACACCACCTGTAAGAAATACAACAGATGTTATTTCATTATACAGCGGCGCTTATACAGAGGTTGCAGGAACAGATTGGTTCCCTAACTGGGGTCAGTCAACTTATGTGTCTGATATTATGATTGCAGGTAATTCTACCAAAAAGTATGATAATCTTAATTATCAGGGTGTACAGTTTGCTGCTCCTATAAATGCATCAGCTATGGTTAATCTGCATGTGGATATCTGGACTCCAAATTGCGATGCTTTTGATATATTCTTAGTCAATACTTCACCTTCAACTGTTGAGCAATCAGTAACCTTAACACCTACTAAATTGGGTTGGAACAGTTATGACATTGCACTTTCACAGTACAACACTATTGCACTAAATAATATTGGTCAGTTTAAACTTGTAGGTACCCCATTTGGTGGCAGCATAGTTTATCTCGACAATATTTATTTTTGGAAAGGAGTTGCAGCACCTTCTTTGGATGTTACACAAACAACATGTAGTGTAGCTACCGGAACTATTACTGTTACATCACCAACTGCGGGATTAGCTTTTAGCCTAAATGGTGGATCTTTCTCTAACAGTACAGGTATCTTTAGTGGTTTGGTAGCGGGTACGTATACTGTAAGGTCTAAGACTTCAACTGGTCCTATATCAGCCACTGCTACTGCAGTTATTAACCCACAGCAGATTATTCCTTTAGCACCATCACCAATCATGGGTGTTAAAAATGTAAATCAGTGCAGTGCTGTGCAGACTTATTCTGTTATGAATGAAAATGATATTACCTATTCATGGACGGTAAGTGGTGTTGGTAATTCAGTTCAATCTGGACAGGGTTCTAATGCAGTTACCCTTAACCTTGTTGCTGCAGGCACTATTACAGTAAAAGGTAAGAACTCATGTAACAATACAGGTCCTACCACCACTTTTGCCGTTACCAAATCAATCCCAACTACACCGGGATATATTTACAAGGCTTTTTTACCGTCATTGGTTTCAGCCGCTACCAATGTTTGCAGTTATACTGCAAGTGTTGTAGCTTCAACCGGTGTAAGAGATACTTTTAGAATTAAGCAGGTAGCCTTT
>JAYTDC010000160.1:0-9498 GCA_043736115.1 Segetibacter sp.
TATTGAAATTAACAACCTGATCAACGAAGTAAAAGATCGATACAATACAACTTCCATCATCATTACGCATGACTTAACCTGTGCCAAAACAACCGGAGATAGAATAGCTATGCTTTTAGATGGTCAGTTTATTAAAACAGGAACTTTTGATGATGTCTTTAGCAGCAAAGACGAGCGGATAGAAAGTTTTTACAATTATAATTTTATCAATTAAACAATGCGAACTAATAAAAATACCCGTGCCTTTGTTGTTGGGGTTTTTGTCTTTATAGGACTCGCCATTTTCATTCTAACTGTACTTACATTAGGTGGCGAAAGAAAAACTTTTACAAAATCTATTACCATAACCGCTTTGTTTGATGATGTAAGTGGATTACAAAAAGGAAACAACATTTGGTTCTCAGGTGTAAAAATTGGCACTGTAAAAAAAATTACTATTAACAAAGCATCACAGGTTGCTGTGGATATGAATATTGATGAGGCTTACAGGCAATTCATTCAAAAAAACTCAAGAGCAAAAATTGGATCCGAAGGACTTATAGGAAACCGTATTGTTGTGATAACTAGTGGCAGTGGCAAATCGCAAATAGTAGAAGCAGGAGATGTAATTGGAGTTGATAAAATAGTTAGTACAGACGATATGATGAACATATTTCAAAGTAACAATCGTAATCTTTTGGACATCACCAACGACTTTAAATCTATCAGTAAAAATGTGTTGGAAGGAAAAGGTACAGTAGGAAAATTATTGAGCGATGAAAAGTTGTTTAATGAATTTGAATTGACAATTGCCATGCTTAAAAAGTCTGCAACTAATGCACAGCAATTAAGTACAGATGTTGGGCAGTTTACCGGCAAACTGAACAATAAGGGAACTTTGCTAAACGATGTTGTAACGGATACTATTCTATTTAACCGTTTGCGAAATGCTGTATCAGATATAGAAAAAGTTACCAAAACTGCCAATGATATTGTAGCGGATTTAAAAAACACCAGCAACGGATTAAATACAGACCTTAATAATCCAAAAGCACCTGCAGGTATGTTTCTTAAGGATGAAGCTACTGCAACCCAACTTAAGGATGTACTTAAAAATCTACAGTCAGCAAGTATTAAATTAAACGAAGACCTAGAAGCAGCACAACACAACTTTTTCTTGAAAGGATTTTTCAAGAAGAAAGCAAAGAGAGAAGCTGATTCATTAAAAGCGCTGAATACTAATCCCTAGTTTTTTCCAAACTTTTTTACACGCTAAAAAAGAAAAGGAGCTGCTCAAAAACCAGCTCCTTTTCTTTTCTTAAATTTTTGTGCTAACTGTTACAAAAAATGTTCTTCCGTCAGCAGGCAAAGCACCCGGTCCGGGATATCCACCTGACCTTCTGGTGAAATATCTTTTGTCAAACACATTGTTCAAACCGGCTTTTATATTCAATTTGGGTGAGTACTTATAAGAAACAGTAAAGTCTGCAACTGGGTAGGATGGTATCAAACCATTCTGTCCATTTGCCAAAGGTTCTATTGTATTATTGGCATCGCTGTAGGTTTTATCAACATGACTTAGTTGGGTAGTTAATAGCAAGGATTTATATCCTACAGACACTCCGCTGCGCAAAATATTTTGAGGTGCATTTTCAACATTTTTCCCCTGTGTTGCAGCATCTTTATGGTCACTACTGTATTTAGCATCTGTATAACTGTAGGTAACAAAAGTCGAAAGTTCTACTTTGTTATTTTTCAAAAATGCCCGTGCAATATTAAAGGAGGCAAAGCCTTCAAAACCCTTGCTGATGCTATTACCCACATTGGTAATTAACCTGTAGCTTGCTCCGGCCGGAGTAATGGCCCCAACCCTATTTTTATATAGAAGGTAATAAGTACTTACATCAAACTGCAAGTAATTTTTCACCTTTCCCCTGTATCCAAAATCAATGTTGTATCCTTTTGCGTCTTTCAGGTCAGGATCTACCACATCAGATGTAGGTGGTGCCTGTAAATTTGCAAATTGTATAGGTCTGTATGCCTGTGCATAATTCGCATAAAATTCGGTTGTGGGTGTAACATGATATTCGCCCCCAAGACCTGCAAGTACAAAGCTGCGGCTTCTTGTTATGGGCTGTAACATGATAGCTTCACCAGCCGAGGTAATACTATTTCGTCCGGTCGCAGAACCTTCTAACCATTCATATCTTATACCGGGTATTAACAACATCTTACTCCCAATATGAAAAATATTTTCAACAAATGCTGCTACATTTTTAGAATCAAATTTTACGTCGCGGCTATATAAACCGGCAACAGTCATATCATAATCAGTACCGGTTGTTCCCTTACCATCAGCCTTCCGATAAGTTGTACCGGTATATAATCTCATTCCTCCGGATAGGGTACTTTTTAATTTCCCCAAATGATAATCTGAAATAATTCTGCTTTCCAACGCATAGTTTCTATACTTGTCTTCATTCAAAACCCGGTTGTTATAGTTGAGCGTTGCTGCATTTATGGTGTCTTTTATAAGTATAGACGAAGTAAATCCTACACTGTTTCTGTCGCCAATTGTTGCATAAACTTTAGTATTCCATCTTGTGGATTCATTTATAACATAGTTTGCTATCAAGGCTGGTGTTGTCCATACCAAATCAAACCAATTGCGGCTCCGGAAACTTTGCTGTGCATCTTGTAGTAATTGAACATCAGTAAGTCCGCCAGCTTGTTGGCTTCGGGTATGAGAACGCATCATTTCTGCCGTTAGTGAAAACTTAGAACTTAAATGATAAGTCAGCGTTGCGAAACCGGCATCGGTAAAAAAATGACTGTTTTGCCGCCAGCCATTTCCGCTTCTGTGATCGTAAAAGGAGTAATAGTTGATTTTATTTGTTTTTCCGCCCACGGCGAAATAGTTATTAAATAAGGCATTACTACCTACCGTTTGGTCCGTTTCAAATTCTATTGGTTTATTTATTTCACTCCCGTTTCTAATAATATAGTTAACCATCCCCCCAAACTGAGGTCCATATTGTAAAGAGCCCTGCCCTCTTATAATTTCTATTCGTTGTACACTTTGTAATTGTGGGTTATAGTATGCTTCAGGATAACCAAAAGGATCCGCAGCAATATCGTAACCATTTTGCCTTACATTGAATTCCCAGCTTCTGTTAGGGCTTAATCCTCTTGCCGCTATTCCAATCTGAATACCACTTGGATCACTTTCCCAGATATGTATGCCGGCTACCTTAGCCAAAACCTGACGCATATTATTTCCTGCTACATTTCCCTGCACATTCTCAACAACAACTAAAGAATTCTTTTTTCCTGCATAAATAGATGTACCCACTATCTCGGGCAATTGCTGAATATCACTTTTACTGTTTCTCCCCACTACAGTTATATCAGGTAAATTTTTAATCATACCTGATGTAGTGTCAATCACTTTATCCTGCCCTTTTACATTGGTTGTTATTAGCAAAATAACAACCCCGTGTAATATTTTTTTCATCTTACATTTTTAATTGGCCGCAAATGTAGATCCGGGCAAAACAATTCACTTTCGCAATGCGGAAACTCTGTTTATGAAATAGGGAAATATTTTTTTTTACGCATAACAGCAAATCACATGGCATTTATTTGAAATGAGATTAGAAATTCATTTTCAGTTTTTTGGTATTTATTTTCTCCTTACCTTTGCCGTCCCAAAAAAGTTCTGAAGAAGAATTCATTTCAATTGGGAGTTTCGGTTATATGCCGGAACGTTAACACCAAAAAAAGTAAAATATGGCAAAAGAAATCTCAGGCTATGTAAAGCTTCAGGTTAAAGGTGGCCAGGCAAACCCTGCACCTCCTATTGGACCTGCCTTAGGCTCCAAAGGATTGAACATCATGGAGTTCTGCAAACAATTTAATGCAAGAACCCAGGACAAACCAGGAAAAGTACTTCCTGTTTTAATCACTGTTTTCAACGACAAATCGTTTGAGTTTGTAATCAAAACTCCTCCTGCGCCGGTTCAGTTAAAAGAAGCAGCCAAAATTACCAGTGGATCTAAAGAACCAAACCGTAGTAAGGTTGGTAAAGTAACCTGGGAACAGGTTGAAGCTATTGCTAAAGACAAAATGAGCGACCTTAACTGTTTTACACTGGAAAGTGCAGCAAGTATGGTAGCCGGAACAGCCCGCAGCATGGGAATTACAGTTGATGGAAACCCAAACGCTAAGTAGCAAGATGCTAGTAGCAAGTAGCAAGAAACAGTTTTTATTTTGTTTTATCTTTCTACTTAATACTAACTACTTACTACTAATTTCTTCAAACGTTTTAAACTGATTAAACAATGGGAATTACTAAAAAAAGAAAAGCTATTGCAGCTAAAGTTGATAAAAACAAAGTGTACTCACTTAACGAAGCATCTGCTTTGGTAAAAGAAGTGAATTGCACAAAATTTGATAGTTCTGTAGATGTACACGTACGTTTGGGTGTTGATCCTAAAAAAGCTGACCAACAGGTTCGCGGTACGGTTACTTTGCCTCACGGAACAGGTAAAACAAAGAAAGTATTGGTGCTTTGCACTCCTGATAAAGAAGCTGCTGCTAAAGAAGCAGGTGCTGATTTTATAGGTTTGGATGAATTTATTACTAAGATTGAAAGTGGGTGGACAGATGTAGATGTAATTATTGCAACCCCATCCGTAATGCCTAAAATTGGTAAATTGGGTAAAATACTTGGTCCACGTAACTTAATGCCAAATCCTAAAACAGGTACTGTAACCAATGATGTTGCTGCTGCTGTTAATGAGGTTAAAGGTGGTAAAATTGCGTTTAAGGTAGATAAAGCAGGAATTATTCATGCATCAGTAGGTCGTGTATCTTTCTCACCGGATAAGATAGCGGCGAACAGTGCAGAATTTGTAAATGCGATTATTAAGCTAAAGCCATCTGCCGCCAAAGGAACTTACCTTAAAGGTGTAAGTATAGCAAGCACTATGAGCCCGGGCATCCCAGTTGACACAAAATCATTCATCTAATTCCGAATTTTTATCGGATTAAATTTATCAGCGTCATGACTAAAATACAAAAAAACGAAGCGATTGAAGCTCTGAAAGAGAAATTCACTCAATATAATAACTTCTACATTACTAATACTGAATCATTAAGCGTAGCGCAAATCAACAAACTACGTGGTATATGTTTCGATAAGAATGTAGAAATGAAAGTGGCAAAAAACACTTTGATTAAAAAAGCACTTGAAGCTATGGACGAAGCCCGTTTTTCGGGAGTATTTGAAAGTCTTCATGGTGTTACAGCTTTAATGTTTAGCGAAAATGCTAAAGAACCTGCAATGATTCTTAGCAGCTTCCGTACAGAAAACAAAAACAATAAGCCCGTTCTTAAAGCAGCTTTTATAGATGCTGACGTATTTATTGGTGACGACCAATTAGAAGCACTAAAGACACTGAAGAGCAAAAACGACCTTATTGGCGAAATCATTGGATTGTTGCAATCACCAGCCAAGAATGTTATCAGTGGCTTGAATGCAGGAAGTAAATTGGCCAGTTTGATTAAAGCTTTGGAAGAGAGAGCAAATTAATTACTCAATTTGAAAATGGCTCAATTACTCAATGGTTTCTTATTTTCAAATTGAGCAATTTTCAAATTTTCAAATTTATTCAACCAGCCTGACGGTTGAACACACAAATTTTTTTAATAACAAATCCGCCGGAGCACAGGCAATGAAGGCGGAAAAAATTTGAAACAATGGCAGACTTAAATGCATTTGCAGAACAACTGGTAAACCTTACAGTAAAAGAGGTTAACGAATTAGCAAAAATTCTAAAAGAAACTTACGGTATTGAGCCTGCGGCTGCTGCCGTAGCAATGGCCGGCCCTGCTGCCGCTGCTGCTCCTGCTGCTGAAGAAAAAACAGCTTTTGATGTTATCTTAACTAACGCCGGTGCTGGTAAGCTTGGTGTAGTTAAAGTAGTAAAAGACCTTACAGGTCTTGGACTTAAAGAAGCTAAAGAATTAGTAGATGGCGCTCCTAAAGCTGTTAAAGAAGGCGTATCAAAAGCAGAAGCTGATGATATAGTTGCTAAGCTGAAAGAAGCTGGTGCTGAAGTAGAAGTTAAATAATTTCTAGCTGAAATAGTACAATTAAAAAGCCCCGAAGCAATTCGGGGTTTTTTAATTGTAAATGGTTTTAATAAAAAAGAATATTGAATTCAAAACACTAATTTAATTTTACTCCATGTATGATTTTTTTAGAAAAATTATTGCTTACCTGACTGACAACAACATTCCTTATATGCTTTCGGGTAGTGTGGCTATGAGTGTATATGTAGTCCCACGGGCTACAAGGGATTTTGACTTTATCATTCACTTGCTTCCAAAAGATATAGAGGCTTTTGCGGCTTATTTCAAAGAAGGATATTATTGCGACATAGATGCTATCAGAGATGCAGTAAATAACAAAGGTATGTTCAACATTATTGATCATACCTCTGGATTTAAAGCTGACTTTGTGATACTTAAAAGTCAGGAATTTAGACAAGTTGAATTTAATCGCAGAAAGCAGTCTGAATTTTTGGATATGGATGTAAGTATTGTATCTGTAGAAGATCTACTTTTATCTAAACTAATCTGGATTCAGGATTTGCAAAGCGGGTTACAAATAGAAGATATAAAAACCTTGAAAACAATAGAAAATTTAGAATGGGATTATATTAATGAATGGGTAAAGAAATTAGAATTGAATACCTTTAACTTGTTTTAGAAAAAATGACTGACACCCCCCAACATATAAAAGATTTACAACTCAAAATATGGCTTTCAAAACCACCCGGGGAAAGGCTTAGACAGTTTCTAATAGATAATGAAGCATTGTATTTGGCCTGGAAAAAGGCGAAAGAGTCACAAGCAAAGCCAAATGTTGATGAAATAGAAACGGTCTAATTTCAACCTACATAGGTTTTTTATTAGTATTCTTTCTATAAAAGTATTACTTAGAACTAAATTTTATTTTGATGAACGGTTTTACAAACCAAAATTAATCACTCATTTTTACATGCTTAAAAATATCAAACACTTCACCATTATGAAAAAAACGGGTATAATCGTTTCTGTATTTGCATTGCTTGCTTTTGCTGCTTGTAAATCTTCTACAACAGAAACGCAACAACAACAAGCTGAAAAGAGGGCTACATTCTTTGATAAAAGTGGCATGGATACTACTGCAAAGCCCGGCGACGACTTTTTTACTTATTCCAACGGTGCCTGGATTAAAGCCACCAAAATACCGGATGACCAATCTGGCTGGGGTAGTTTTATTACGCTACACGAAGAAAACCAGAAAAAAATGAAAGCAATTCTGGAAGAAGCTGCAACTAATAAAAATGCAATTAAAGGTAGTACAGAACAAAAAGTTGGCGACTACTATGCAAGTGGTATGGATACGTTGGCAATAGAAAACAAAGGTTATGATCCATTGAAACCTATAATGCAAAAAATTGCTGCTGTTAAAGATTACAAAGAATTGGTAAACTATTTAGCAGAAGGATATGCAGCAGGTGAAGGAGATTTGTTTGGATTCTATGTAGGCCCCGACGATAAAAACAGTACAAAAAATATAGCTGTTATGTATCAAAATGGACTTACACTACCCGAGAAAGATTATTATACAAAAAATGATCCTACGACTGTAGAACAAAGAGCTAAAATGGTAGAATATGCTACTAAACTGTTCATGATGACAGGTACAGACTCAGCGACTGCAACCAAGAAGGCCGCTAATGTATTGAAAATTGAAACAGAAATCGCAAAGTCGCATCTGTCTCCTGCCGAACAAAGAGACCCCATTAAGAATTACAATAAAATGTCTGTTGCAGATCTTGAAAAGATTTCACCAAATATTGGTTGGTCTGCGGCATTTGCCAAAATGGGGATAAAACCTGACAGCATAAATGTTTCTCAACCAAAATATTTTACAGCATTAAGTACTTTATTAGCTTCTCAACCCATAGATATTTGGAAATCAAAAATTGAATTTGATTATGTTAATTCAGAAGCAACTAACCTGAGTAAAGCATTCAGGGTTGCTTCATTTGATTTCAATAAAATATTTACCGGTCAAAAAGTACAAAAAGAACGTTGGAAAACAATGGTAAGCAATACCGATGGTAGCCTACGTGACCTTGCAAGTGAATTATTTGTAAAAAAACATTTTACAGCAGAAGCAAAAAAGAGAATGGACGAGTTGGTAAACAATCTTCAGGTTTCTTTTAAAAACCACATTGAGAAATTAGATTGGATGACAGACTCAACAAGACAGAAAGCATTGGTAAAACTGAATACAATTGTAAAAAAGATAGGTTACCCTGATAAATGGAAAAACTTTGATGATGTAGAAATTTCCCGTGACAATTACTTTGCGAACAATCAAAGTGTAAACCGTCATAATTACAAAGAAATGATTGATAAGTTAGGTAAACCTGTTGATAAAACAGAATGGGGTATGACTCCCTATACTGTGAATGCTTATTATAATCCTAGCTTCAATGAGATAGTATTTCCCGCAGGCATTTTACAGTTTCCATTCTTTGATGCTGCTGCTGATGATGCGATAAACTACGGTGGCATTGGTATGGTAATAGGGCACGAAATTACACACGGTTTTGATGATCAGGGTCGCCAATACGATGCAGAAGGTAATTTAAAAGATTGGTGGTCAAAAGCTGATGCCGACAAGTTTAATGCTAAAAGCGATGCAGTTGTAAAACAATATAACGGTTTTACAATACTTGACTCTTTACACCTAAATGGTCAGTTAACATTGGGTGAAAACCTTGCAGACCTTGGAGGTATAGCCATAGCTTATGATGCATTTAAAATGACTCCGCAAGGTAAAGGCAACGAAAAGATAGACGGCTTTACACCCGACCAACGCTTCTTCTTAGGCTTTGCACAGGTTTGGAGATTGATGAACCGTCCTGAAACTATGCGTGTTAGGGTTACCACTGACCCACACTCTCCGCCTATACATAGAATCAACGGGCCGTTATCTAATTTTGAACCTTTCTATACCGCATTTAATGTAAAAGAAGGTGACAAAATGTATAAAAAGCCTGAAGAAAGAGCCAAGGTTTGGTAAAGTGATTTATTAATATTAATAAAAAAGGCTTCCGAAATGGGAGCCTTTTTTTGTTATACAACAACACTAGCGTTGCGTTGTTTTATAAAATAGTTCTTTGAAACACTTGACAGTTCTATGTTTGCGCCGTTTTTGAGTCGGCGTTGATTTGAAAATAATTCTGTTCGTTCTTTGTACAAACAATTGAGAATGAACAAAGTACGTATGGCTTTTACACAAATAATAGATTTTGCTTCCCAAGATCTTTTCAAAGTTTGCGTTAACCGTTATAGCGGTAACTACAAAGCAAAAGACTTTACTTGTTGGAAACAATTTCTTTGCATGGCTTTTGGTCAATTAACCCATCGTCAAAGCATGAGTGATGCGCTTCT
>JAYTDC010000161.1:0-8404 GCA_043736115.1 Segetibacter sp.
TTGAGAGAAAGCATACAGTAATTTGCAAGATTTTCTGCACTTGTTCAACTTTCTCTGTAAGTAATTCTTAAACTTGTTACAGCCAACTCAATAAAATCAGGGGAAACAGGCTTTTTAAGGGTTGACTAAATAATTCATTCTGACTATTTCTTTCAAATGTTGAAACAGAAAAATAAAGTAAATGCCGCATTACATAATAAAATAACAGGCCGCCACCTGACAGGCTATCCCTAAAAACAATCCCCAATAAATTTCCATGGGATGGTGATCTGAAACTAATAATCGTGAAGTGCAAACTATACCGGCAACTGCAACGGCAATAGCCAGGGGAAGGCCACCTGTTTCAGCATTTACCATTCCTAAAAGAATCATAAAGGCCGCAGAACCGCCAACACCTATGGCATGCATACTTACCTTAAAATAATTATTGGCCATAAGCCCGGCAGCAGAAGAGAGAAATATGCCGAGAAAAAAGAAAGTCATTTCATCAGGGAAACGGTTTTTGCTGACATAAAAAGCCCAGAAAAAAAAGATGTTGGTAGCTACATAGGGAATGATCCTTTCTTTTTGTGTTCTTAAGAAAATAGAATCTGCAAAGCCTAGCCGCCATAAAAGAAAAACGGTCAATGCGGGAAACAGTATTGTCTGTGATGCTACAGAAATCAGAATGATTGTTTTTTGTTTTTCAGGAAAAACAGCAAATAAATAAGGGTGTAGAAATATGAGGTAAGCCGCTACATACAAAGGTATAAACAACGGATGAAAAAGATAGGAGAAGAACCGGCCTAAAACTTTTAACCATCCCGCCTGAGGCAAGGGAAAACTAGGAATGGTTTGTTGCGAAGTGCTCAATGCTTTGAAATATTTAAAAGCGGTTGCTAATTATTGGCATAAGCTAAATGAGTTTCTTATAAGCTCACCTTTTTGTTTTGCCTATTAACTTTTGCCTTTGTAATGTTATAATTGTTTACGTAGCCGTGCTACAGGCAGGTTGAGTTGTTCCCTGTATTTGGCTACGGTTCTGCGTGCAATATTATAACCTTTTTCCTGAAGCAAATCAGTTAACAATTCATCGCTTAGGGGTTTGTGTTTGTCTTCGGCTTCTATTAAATCGCTCAATATTTTTTTAACTTCACGTGTACTCACTTCCTCGCCACTATCTGTACTAAGCGACTCGCTGAAGAAGAATTTAAGCCTGTATGTACCAAATTCTGTCTGTACAAATTTGCTGTTGGCTACCCGACTAACGGTACTAATATCAAGACCCGTCATTTCAGCAATGTCTTTCAGAATCATTGGTTTCAGCGTGGTTTCGTCACCGGTCAGGAAAAACTCCTGCTGATAATTCATAATGCTGCTCATGGTACCCAACAGTGTCTGTTGCCGTTGCTTAATCATGTCTATGAACCATTTGGCAGAGTCTATTTTTTGCTTAATGAAAAGCACAGCTTCCTTCTGCTGTTTGTCTTTTTTTGTCCCCTTGTCATAATCTTTCAGCATGTCGCGGTATCCCTCGCTTATCCTAAGGTCAGGAGCATTTTTGCTGTTAAGTGTAAGTTCAAGTATGCCGGCATTGTTGAAGATAAAAAAGTCTGGGATTACATAACCTTCCGCCTGGCTCGATTCGCCAATATTGCCACCCGGCCGGGGGTTTAGTTTAATTATTTGATTGATTACTTCTTTTAACTGTTGATCGTTGATGCCAAGGCCACGCTGTATTTTTTCGTAGTGTTTTTTTGTAAACTCATCAAAGTATTTCTCCATCACCTGCATGGCCCGGTCAACTTCTTTTCCTTCACCCAGCTTACGCTTTAACTGAAGAATGAGGCATTCTTTAAGATCCCTTGCACAGATGCCCGGTGGGTCAAATTGCTGAATCTGTTTTATCAGGGTTTCTATTTCTGCAGGGGTAGTAGCTACATTTTGTCTGAAAGCAAGATCGTCAGCAATGGAAGTGATTTCTCTGCGCAGGTAACCATCATCGTCTATGCTGCCCACTATTTGTTCTGCTATTTTTTGGGTACGTTCGTCCAGTTCCATCATTCCCAACTGTGTTATTAACAGTTCGTGAAAGGAGGTTTCAACCCGTATCGGTATCACTTTACCATCATCCCCTTCGGGATAATTTTCATCGCGGAGTTTGTAGTCGCCTACTTCGTCATCGCCATCACTTACATATTCGCTAATGTCAATATTGTCATAATCATCTGTACTGCTGTCTGCTTCATACTCTTCATCATTGTCGCTTTTAAATTCGTCTGTTTCTTCAAAATCGTCATGACCCTCCTCCCCAACTTCCAAAGCCGGGTTTTCTTCCAATTCTTCTTTTATACGCTCCTCAAGGTTAGCCGTAGGCACCTGCAACAGCTTCATAAGCTGTATTTGTTGAGGCGATAATTTTTGTAACAGCTTCTGCTGTAGCGATTGACTTAATGACATAATAAACCTTCTGACATCTTATTCTCTTTCAAAACGATGGTTAAGATGTTTTATTTTGCTAAATGGGAAAGCTAAGTTAATAACAGCAACCTTCCTGATTATTAGCGGTAAATTTACATACAAATTGGTGCAAGATGAAGTGTTTGAGTATTTGTTTATTTATAAATTTATTTGTATGCCTTGCGGCAAATGGGCAGCAGGCCAAAATGCCTGAAGTATCAAAAAAGTTGACAGATACTTCATTATTTTACTTAACGCCATCACTTTTTGTACCTACCTATACTTATAATGCTTTTACTCCACAACCTATATATAAGTCTTTGCCCCCATCTTATTTTACAAACAGTTTGCCCTTTTTCTGCCAAAAAGAATTGCAACTGGAAAAGGCAATAAAATTTCCTGTAAAAATGCGATTGGGGAGTGTTACTTATACCGACAAGCTGGAAGGTAAGATTACAGCAAGGGGGACGGAGTAACGAATAGACTAACTTTCATTTCCCTCCAACACCTTATCAATCCTTTCTTTCAAAGTGTCATAATCAGTATAACCACGGGCAACCATGTGAAACTTTAATTCACCGGTTTGTATAAACACGCAAGGGAAACCTGTAACCTGCAACTGCTTTACCAAAGCAAACTCGTAGTAAGCCATTTCTTTGTATTCGTTACTTGCCATACGTTCATAAAACACTTCGGGTTGAATGCTATACTTCTCTAACAGGTGGCGGTAAGCCTCTTCATCTGTCAGGTCGCGGCCTTCAAAATTCAGTGCATATTGTAAATCCACAGCAAACTCCACGGCCCTTTCAGGATAAAACTCTTTGAAAATGCACATGGCAATGGCCGGCTTTTCTGAATTGGGA
The DNA here is from genome assembly GCA_043736115.1 of Segetibacter sp. Lineage (GTDB taxonomy): Bacteria > Bacteroidota > Bacteroidia > Chitinophagales > Chitinophagaceae > Segetibacter. The sequence continues at coordinate 3,303 of JAYTDC010000161.1, forward strand.
TACCAATCACTTTCATCAGAATGATTAACATGCCAAAGAAAATCTTCCCCAAACTGAATGCCCGTCGATTCTTCTACTGTTTTATAAGCCTTTTGAATATAGGGTGCCATGCTGCTAAACGGTGTTGGTTTTACCGGCAATATCATTCCCCCCGAAAGCACCTCTGTTTCCATTTGGTCTTTGTATTCGTCAGCTATTTTTTTGATTACCGGACTAAATCCATAACACCAACCGCAATATGCATCGTAGCAGTATAAGAGTACCATTTTTGTAGTAGTTTAAATTTTGTTGGTGATTTGGATGCTTATGTAATTTAGAATGTCACCAAGCGTAGTTTCATAAGAAATTTCAACATTACTTTCACTTCGTATGTGCTTGTGATGAGGGAACGTTTGCAGCTTAGGATAATGTGGTGCATTGTCCCATCTTATAATCAGCAACCCATTTGCTGACTGCCAATGGTACGAATAATCGAACAGGACATTATCAATAATAATTTCTCGAATAAACAAAACAGAGTTGTCCTTAAGAATTAATTTGACATTAGTTTTTGATAAATCACTTCTGTTATCCTGAACTAAAATTTCAAAAGTGGTAATTATGTTGGTAAAAAGAGAAAGTGTAGATAACATTAGTAGAGGCTTGCTAATCTTTTTTGAAGAATGTTCAATTGTTTCATTTCTGCATTCCAATCTGCACTGTCTTCCTCTTTTTCAAATACAGGAATGTTTAACTCATGAAACTTTTGGCAAAAATCAGCGTAGTCCATTTGATATTTTCCTTCCAGTTTTTTTATGTTGTTTAAACATAAATTAATTTCTCCTGTAAGTTTTTCTTTCGCTTTATCAAGTGCAAAATCCTCTATGGAATTAAATCCCATATGCTGTATGGCATCCTGTAAAGCAATAGATTTTTCTGCTACTAACATATTCAAAGTTTGCTATAAAATTAAGCACTTTAATAAACATAATAAGACTTTATGCGTTTTCCGAAAACGCCGATAAGTACCGTTCAATAAAAACATCCTTCGTTTTCAATTTATACTGCATAATAAACCGGGGGTGCGGTAGCGGAACTATATTGCCAAACAATTTATATTGCTCATTTAGCTTACGCAAAAATTTATAGTTCTCGCTTTCGCCCAGGCAAAATGCAACATTTGTATTTAAACCCCATGCAATTTGTTTTTTGAAATATTCCACTGCAAAAGGAATGATTCTCCCGGTTAGAATTTTATCATCATAATAGTTCAGGTTTTTGCCGCCTTTAGTAAATCCGAGCAGGCTAACAGAATTGAAATAAAACCTGTTATAAAATTTTTCTGCTCCGCCAAATGCATTGATCATTTCATAAATAAAAGCAGAAGAAAGTTCCTGCTTTTTGGGCCAGTTGTTGGTGATGCCGCAAATGTTTTCAAGCCTTATAGGATCAGTAAATGGGATGCCTGTTATGCCACCACCCAACCTGCCGGGATTGATGCCAATGATGCAGTGGCGTGGTTTGTTGTCGCTGTAATATTTATTGTAAAATGATGATACAATTTGTTGGGTTGCCTTATCAATAAACGGGTTCATTACTTCAATGCCTTGTGGTAACTCTACATTAAAGTTGATGTTGAAAAGAAGGTTGGTTATTTTATTGGCAAGGTGCATGTTTTTGTTTCACACAAAGGAACGAATAATACAACGGGACAAAGCGTTTTGTCCTACATCTTACTACTAATTTCTTGCTACATCTAATGCGCCTCCAACCAATTCTCCCCAACTCCTATTTCTGCATTGGCAGGTACATCGTTTGGCAGCGGTAGTGCACTTTGCATACACTCTATAATAATTGGTTTAATAATGTCCACTTCATCTTTCCACGCATCAAACACCAATTCGTCATGCACCTGCAGTATCATTTTTGATTTGAAGTTGCGGTCTTTAAAAGTTTTATGGATTTTAATCATGGCCAGTTTAATCATATCGGCTGCGGTGCCTTGTATGGGCATGTTAATGGCGTTACGCTCTGCATAACCCCTTACGGTAAAGTTGGCACTGTTGATGTCTTTGAGCCAACGTTTGCGACCCAATAATGTTTCTACATAGCCATTCTTTTGCGCAAATTTCATTTGATCATCCATGTACTGCTGAATGTTGGGAAACTGCTTCTTATAGTTATCAATAATTTCCTTGGCTTCGCTGCGGCTAATTTTTAAGTTTTCGGCCAGACCAAAAGCACCTTGTCCGTATATGATGCCGAAGTTTACACTCTTGGCTTTGTAGCGCATTTCTTTGGTTACATCGGCTTCCTCTATGTTATAGACTTTAGCAGCAGTAGCTGTGTGGATGTCTTTGCCTTGTTTAAAAGCTTCGCACATATTAGGGTCGCCACTTATAGCGGCTACAATGCGTAGTTCTATCTGCGAATAATCGGCGCTTATCAGCAAATGATTTTCATCTCGTGGTATAAATGCTTTTCTAATTTCGCGGCCACGTTCTGTACGTACCGGTATGTTTTGAAGATTGGGGTTGTTGCTGCTTAACCTACCTGTAACTGCAATTGCCTGATTGTAGGAGGTATGAACCCTGCCCGTTTTGCGGTTAATCATCAGCGGCAGCGCATCTATGTAGGTGCTTTTTAGTTTGGTCAGTTCCCTGAAGCCGAGAATGTCATCAACAATCTTATGTTCACTCGCAAGTTTTTGCAACACATCTTCACCGGTGGCGTATTGACCGCTTTTTGTTTTTTTGGCTTTGGGATCCAGTTTTAGTTTTTCAAATAACACTTCGCCCAGTTGTTTTGGCGAAGCAAGGTTAAAACGAACACCGGCAGTGGCATATACATTCTCTTCAAAAGTGGCTGCTTCTTTTTCTAATTGTTTCGAGTAAGTGTTTAAAAATTCTTTGTCAATCAAAACGCCTTCATACTCCATATCCAGCAATACATTCAACAGCGGAATTTCTACTTCATCAAATACTTTCTGTACATTCTTTTGTACAAGCATGGGGCTGAAAGTGTTTTTTAACTGAAGGGTAATATCTGCATCTTCTGCTGCATATTCCTTTATTTTTTCCAGTTCCACATCTTTCATACTTAACTGATTCTTGCCCTTTTTGCCAATCAGTTCTTCTATGTGTACGGGCTCGTATTGCAGGTATTGGGCACTTAGGTAATCCATGCTGCGGCGACCTTCAGGCTCTATAAGATAATGCGCCAACATTGTATCGAAAAACTGTCCGGCGAATAATATGCCGTACCATTTCAATACAATAAGGTCATACTTCACATTTTGCCCAATCCATTTTTTTGAAGCATCGTCAAACAGCGGTTTGAAATGTTGCAGTATAGCCTGCGTTTCATTTGCCGAAGGCGTGCAAGGAATATAATAGCCTTCGCCGGTTTTATAAGAGAAGCTTAAACCTACCAAATCAACATCATGCGCATAGGTGCCAGTAGTTTCTGTGTCAAAACTGATTTCGTTTTGAACCATCAGTTCGGCAACCAGTTGTTTTATTTTTTCTTCTGTATCTATCAGGGTGTAGTTATGCGGTGTATTGCCCAGGTTTTTGTCGGCGGTTAGTCCAACAGCTTCTGTAGATTCCTCTGTGCTAGATGCAACCGTTTCTGCTGTTACAGTACTTTCTGCTACTACACCAAACATATCCATTTGCCAACCGGCAGTAGTTGGCGAAGCTTTTTCAAACACACTAAAATCTTCGCCCAATATACGTTTGCCCAATGCTTTAAACTCCAGTTCGTTGAAGAGTTCTTTTAGTTCGGGTTTGTTCCATTCTTTTAGTTTGTAGTCTTCTTCGTGAAACTGAACGGGGACTTCGGTAATAATGCGGGCCAGCTTTTTACTCATAATAGCCGCTTCCTTTCCATTGCGGATTTTTTCTCCCACCGCCCCTTTTATATTGTCGGCATTCGCCAAAATGTTTTCCAGGTTGTCGTATTCTTTCAGCAGTTTGCAGGCAGTTTTTTCACCTATTCCGGCTATGCCGGGAATGTTATCTACCGCATCACCCATAAGGCCGAGCATGTCCACCACTTGTTCTACACGGGCAATATCCCATTTCTCACAGATTTTTTTTGCATCTAGTATTTCTTCTTTGTTGGTTTGGTAGGGAGGCTTATAAATAAATACATTATCATGTATCAGCAGTTGTCCGTAGTCTTTGTCGGGTGTAACCATAAAAACTTCATAACCCATGTCAGCCGCCTGCCATGCTACAGTACCTATTACATCATCTGCTTCATAACCATCTAATTCCACCACGGGAATGTTGAAGGCTTTGATCAGGTTTTTGATATCGGGAATGGCGCTTATGAGGTCTTCAGGTGCAGCTTGCCTGTTGGCTTTGTACTCGGCAAAATCGGTATGTCGCTCTGTTGCCGCCTCGGTATCGAAACAAACAGCAAGATGCGTAGGCTTCTCTTTGTTAATAAGGTCAATGAGTGTGGAAGTAAACCCAAACTGTGCATTCGTATTGCGGCCTTTGCTTGTAATGCGTGGGCTGCGTATAAGGGCATAATAGGCACGGTAAATAAGTGCCATAGCATCGAGTAAAAACAATTTTTTAGGCATAGGGCGAAGTTAGGGAAAGCTGTTTTGAATTGAATCAATTCATGTATTCCTTCTTTGCGACTATGGAAAGTAGTTGTAAATATCCTTTCGGTGCATGAAGCAAAGCAGGGAAATTTTCTTACCTCCCAGTTTTAAACCCAGGCGATAATTGCCAATTTTTTAAACGATAATATTCGCCCTTGACTTTCATTTTTTTGACATGCTTAATTTCAGAAAGCGATTTGAAAACCTGTAATAGTTTAAAGTTTTTGCGATTCGATATTATTATCCGAATCTTTAGATAAGAAAATATGCAAATAAATTAAACTGTTATATTTGTTTACTAAATGTTTAACCATATTCGAAGGGGGGTAAAAATGTAATTAGTCGAAGCTCAAAAAGTCGGTTTTAAGAATAGAACATATTTTTCCCTGGAAATATCAGTAGAGAAGTTAATGATAAGTAACCAACGTCTTATTGCCTCTGTGAGCCAGAGGATAATTCGTCGTTTAAAATTCCATGCTGCTGCCGATAGTATTACATTTATATT
>JAYTDC010000162.1:0-8289 GCA_043736115.1 Segetibacter sp.
AATATAAATGTAATACTATCGGCAGCAGCATGGAATTTTAAACGACGAATTATCCTCTGGCTCACAGAGGCAATAAGACGTTGGTTACTTATCATTAACATCTCTACTGATATTTCCAGGGAAAAATATATTCTATTCTTAAAACCGACTTTTTGAGGTTCGACTGAATAAAAAACCCCAACATTGCTGTTGAGGCTTTTTAAAGCTTGTGGTGTGAACAGGGATCTTTAAGTTCCCTGTAAAAATCTTAATTCGATAAAGTTGAAGTAATACAATCTTTTTTAGGTGGGTTTATATTTGTCTAAAATCTGTTTGAGTAACCTATTTCTTTAAATTTTTGCGCAAGGTTTTGCGCACTATATTGAAATAGTTGTTGGATCTCTTCTGAAAAATTGATTTTGGAATAAAGAGAAGTTACAACCACCCCTTTTTTGATATAGTTCCAAATATTACTAAGTGCTAATAAAGTTTTGCCAAGGTCTAAAAAATGAAAAAGAAGTCAAAATTACCTGCTGTCTTCAATGTCCCCCCTAAACCTTGTAAATAATAAAGTTAAATATTTTTTTATAATGCTATTTGTATTGGCTTAATGCCTCCTGCAATCTAATCTTTACTGAAGCAGCGAGGCTATTAGGTTTGATAACAGTCACACAATCGGCATACGAAAGAATCAATCTTTCCAGTTCATAGTTGATGATAATTTGCAGAGTTACTTCAAATGTATTATCGTCAATCCATTTCGACTTTTGCGAACCATGAAGCGGCTTTGTTTCCATATAGTTTCCGGTCCTGCCTTTAAAATGCAAAACCACTTTTTGTGGCTCGGCATCAACAGGTTTGGTAACTCCGATAATATCTTCAAAATATTCCTTCCAGTCTATTTTAATGTTTTTATTGTACTTCCCTTTTGTTTCTTTCATTGAAACAATGCGGTCAATAGCCAGATTCCAATCGTATTTTTCATTTTCAGCATTATAGCCAAATAAGAACCAACGATTATTGTATTGCTTTAAAAAGTAGGGATGCATAACAACATCAAAAGGTGCATCATTTTCAAAAGGCTGATAGCTGATGGCAAGTATCTTTTTGTAATAGATGGAATTATGTAAAGGTCCTAGGTGCTCAATACCTTTTAGATATTGGTTACTGTCAAACTCCATAATAGTAGCCCCTACCTCATCAGATGCAATGCCTTGTTGTAGCTTGGGTACCAGTTCGTTCACCCATTCAAATTGTGGCATACCCTTAAACTGTGAAAGTATGTCCACGGCAGCCTTTAATTGATTTATTTCAACCTCGTTCAAAGGCATATTGTTGATTGAAAAAGACATGTCCGCATACCGGTAATAAACCTTTTTCCCATCACGAAGTTTGTCAAGTTCTATACTCCACCCTTCCTTGCTTTCCATAAAAGCAATATCTTCAAATATCTGCCTTCTACTTATTCCGTTGGATTCAGGATCAATTTCAAGTAGAACACTTTCACATTCTGCAATCAGGTCATCAATAAAATACCTTCTTCCCGGATTCCGAAAGCAATTATCCAATACTTTATAGCGTACAAGTGCATGTTTATTTGTTGCCATTATTTATAGGTTCGTTGTTTGTGCCATTAAAATTAATTATTATTGTGCAGCTAGACTGCACAATAACAGTTTTAGTTTGTGTCTGTTCTTTGAAAGCCTGCTGCAACTTATTGATTTGTGCCAACTGGAAACCCCGCAAGGTAGTTTCAGATCGGTTGGTGTTCCGAAGCAATTCGGAATGAATGTTTCCTGGTTATTGTTAGACGTTGAATTACGTAATGGCCTTTCGATTTTGAAAACCTTAACCTCTCAACTCCCACTAATAGTTAATATTGAAATATTATTTTTATTTCTTTTCTAGTCTTTTCTAGTTAGTTTCATAAACAAAGAATAACGCAGCAGGCTTCATTGAACTTTTCATAAAATGAAACCGGAACAAACACATATTGACCAAATCAGAACTGCCTTTGAAAAAATGCAGTCGCGGGAAGACTTGCTTCATGTATTGAATGAAGCAAAACCACTGGTATATGGAGATAAGGCTGTTCCATTTGAATTAAAACAGCTAACCTGGTATGCCAACCCCAAACTTGGAAAAAAGCGGTATGCTGAATTTAAAATCAAGAAAAAATCAGGTACTGAACGCACCATACATGCACCGGTAAAAGGGCTCAAGTCTCTGCAAAAGATTTTGAGTTTTGTACTGCAATGTGTTTACGAGCCACATAAAGCCGCAATGGGATTTGTGAGAGATAAGTCAATTGTAGATAATGCCCAATTGCATACAGGCAGTAATTATGTTTACAACGTTGATTTGAAGGATTTTTTTCCAAGCATTGATCAGGCTAGAGTTTGGAAATGTTTACAATTAAAGCCATTTAATCTCATTGATAGCGATAAAACCTCCATTTCAGAAAATTCCATTTTACAAACAGGCATTCGAAAGTTTATTACTGAAAAAGGTGAGCGTATTTTTTACCAAATTAACGATAACAAACTCACATTGGTTATCGATAAAAAAGGAAACTTTAAGAAGTATAAAGAACGTTTAACTAAGCATATTGTAAAGCCTATAGTAAAACCATTGAGCCTTGATTTGGAAGAAAGGAAAGAACTAACGGAATATAATGAGCAGGTCAACAACATCATTTTTGACGATGCAAAAAGATATATAGGTTCTCCTGAAAGCATTAAGCAAATAAGTAAACTTGTTTCTTCTCGACAAAGCATTACGAATATTATAGCCTCTTTATGCTGTACTGAAATGGAAGTCGAACGCCAAAATGATGTAGGTGAATGGGAGAGAGTAAAGCGAAATGTGCTACCACAAGGTGCTCCCACCTCACCAGTGATATCAAACATTGTTTGCCAAAGGCTTGACTATTTATTGTCAGGCGTTGCAAAACGTTTTGGCCTAAAATACAGTCGTTATGCTGATGACATCACTTTTAGTTCTATGCACAATGTGTATCAGCCTGAGAGTGAGTTTTTGAAAGAATTACAAAGGATAATTGGTGAGCAAAACTTTCATATTAAAGCAAGCAAAACCCGTTTGCAAAAAGATGGCTATCGTAAAGAAGTAACTGGCTTGTTGGTAAATGAAAAAGCCAATGTGCAGCAGCGATATATCAAGCAATTGCGAATGTGGCTTTATTACTGGGAAAGGTATGGTTACGAAAGAGCCTCAGGTTTCTTTTTACAGGAGTACCTTGCTGATAAAGGACATATAAAGAAAGGCAAACCCGATATGGCAAATGTTATTGCCGGAAAGCTGGACTACCTTAAAATGGTAAAGGGCAGTGAGAACCAGTTGTATTTTAAATTGAAAGCTAGATTTCACAAACTAATAAACCTTGAAAATCCGATAAACAAACTATTGGACATTTGGGAAAATGAGGGCATCATTAAAGCTATGGAATTACACTATCAAAACACTAAGGCAAATGAACAAATATGACTTCATAGCAGATTTACTTGAAAAAGAGAAATTAGACTCCTCCCAAAAAGAAAGAGTGCTTAAACTTATTGTAAATGAATTGAAGGCTGATGGTATTAATCAAATTGAAATTGAAGAACGGGTGAAGCAAATTGAGCAAAAAATAAGCCCACAAAACCTTTTAGTACAACAGAAAAATAACATAAATGATTCATCGATACAAACAGACTTGCCTGACTATATTGATCCTGCTCAGCTATCTAAGTTTTTGAGAGCATACAATGAAGATTCAATGTTAAAATATACATGCCATGAGATTGACAAGGATGGGCTTATAACTATAAACGAAAAATGTGGAACAGAAACATTTAGTTTGGGAAAATATCAAGAACAATTATCAAATTTATTTAAAGACCGGTTTAAGCAATACTCAATCCCCAAAAATATTTGGGCATTAATAAATGGTTACTTGAATGGAGGGAAAGAATGGTCTTCAGATAAAATTAAAGTAAATTGGCGATCACCAGAGTTGTTGGAATGGAGTAAAAACAATATAGGTGTTGTACCTAACCCTGACAATGGAATAGTTATCCAAACTAGCAATCTCGGCTTTGATTTTAGCCCCTTTAGATCTAAAATATTCGAAACAACAATCGGTTCTTTTTCCCAGTTGGTAATTCATTTCAAAAACTTATTTCATATTAGGGCGGATAACTCATTAAAAAGATTAATTGAAAATGTAAATACTGATAATGGCTGGAACAATCAAGTAGAATTCACGGTTACAAACTTTCGAGCAAACGTTGAATTCTTTACGGACGTAGATAAATTACTTCAAGCCTATAAAAAAATCATGACAATTATCCTTAAAGTTTCAGAAACATACAATTTGGCGAAACCTAAGGTGGAATTATTGCTAAATGAAATAGATGATGAAGTATTGTTCTCTATCCATCATAAAAATTCAACTTATAAAAAAACAATAAAAAACACAATACAAAGAATAGGGCAAAAACATACCGAACTTATTAAAAACCAAATAAACGGGGTATGTAATCTATATATACAGGCTGATTTTGAGAATAATGAATTTGCAAGAATTAATTTATGGAACGGAGAAGAAAGAAAGCCAGAAATTAAAGAAAAATTCTCTGGAGTTGAATACCAATTAATTTTTAAGTAAGATGATATACATTTTTGATGATAAGAAAAACAGGCAGGAAGGCTATAGATGGACAAATGAAAAGTTTAAAGAATATTCCGATATTGTCACTCCAGTTTATATCTATAGTGAAGTGCAGGAGGATGCAAAACGAAAGAAAATATTTTCTGACGGAAACGCTATACTTTTTCATGAATCTTTTTTTGATGCAGATTTTAATCGGCACTATAAAGAAGCCATCGAAATAAGACGTGAATTAGAAGAGTTTGCACAAACGAATCCTAACTTTTATCTGGTTTTTTTTAGTGGCAGCAAAGGAAGTAGGTTACTGAACCAAAATATCGCATATCTACCAGTTTCTATTCTGTATCAAAACTTGGAAGAGTTTTTAGTAAAATCAAAAAATGGCATATTTAATCTTAAATACCTATTATATGGAAATAAGCCAAATATAGAACAAGACCTTGTTGAAAAACTGAATAGCTCCAATGCCTCTCTCCTTAATTTAGGAGGCCCTATTAATATGTTCAATGGTGCAAATATTTTAATTGCTACAACGATTACAAATAATAGACTGCCCCGAATTGTGACTGGCGCAGACTATAAAATGAATTTGAACGGAGATAGTGATATTGATATTCATAATGCCATAAAAACCAATCTGAAACCTGCACAATATGACAAAATATTCATTCCATTATGTTTTGGATCATCAATGTCAGACTTTAATGGCTTAAGGTTAGCAGCACATATTAGATGCACAGATACTATAAACCGATGCACACCAATATACATTTACAGTTTTGTCAAAATCAATGAGCTAATAAATCACGAATATTTTAATGTACTAAAAACAAAAAATATTCAACTTATAGATTATTCTGTAAAAGCCTTTGAGGAAGTTATAAATTTAGATCCAGAACTTATGGAATTGCCTGAACTTCCACAGGAAATGTCAAAACTCAAGTTGGAAGTACCCAAAGATTATGAAGACAGCCACAGTATAGCCAATGAATGGGCTATATACAGATGGGCAAAAGCTCTTAATACAGACGACAAAGCTATCCAGAAAATAATTGAGAAGGTAAATACTCAACTTTATTTCAAATACCTCAATACAATTTATCCAACAACTGAAATACCACCTATTAGTGCGGATGAATTGCAACTTAAGAATTCGGGGAAACCAAAGATTTTATTTGTAGATGATGATGCTGAAAAGGGCTGGTTTGAGATAATTTCTAAGCTTCTTTCGGATTTTAATTCAATTGTCCAACTAGATTATTTGGGTGATGAAATAAAAAAGATTTCGCAGAAAGAAATTATTGACAAAACCATATGCAAAGTCAGCGAGGATGATATTGATATTGTAATTCTGGATTTCCGCTTACATTCAGACGATTCTGTTGCAATTAATATACAGGATGTCACAGGTTTTAAGCTTTTGCAGAAAATAAAAAAAATAAACCCCGGAATTCAGGTTGTTATTTTTTCAGCAACAAACAAAGTGTGGAATTTACAGGCTTTACAAGATGAAGGAGCAGACGGTTTTGTAATTAAAGAATCTCCAGAAAATAGTTTAAACCCTTCCTTTACACTCACGGCCTTGTCAGAATTTATAAAAACTATAGATCAATGTTTAGAAAGGGGATTTCTAAAAGGTCTTTTCAATTATTTAGAGATCATTAAAAATCGATTAATGGTTGTAGAGGATGTCCCTGAAAATCCAAATTTTAATAATTTTTTGAAAAAAATAAAAAAACAATTTAATGTAATTTGTTCAAGCGCCAAAAGTATTAAAATAAACAAGCCTATAACACTAGATGTTGTGTTTCTCTCTTGTTATACATTCCTTGACTTATTCAAAAAATATTATTTAGAAAAAGGAGATGATCACCGGTATTACCTCGGGTTTAGAAAAGATGAGTTAATTAGATACAATTTAATAGGTAATGATGTTGATGAACAAGGCCCATTTATACCAAGGGATTATTCCGATAAACCAGGGGTGTTCCATGTGTATTCTGGCTTGTTAAAGAATTATTTCAACAATCAGGATATCTATGACGCCAATACGTTTATCAAGAAATTTCATAAAATAAGGGATTGTCGAAACGACTATATACATGGCACCAAGCAACAATTTAGAAAAGAAGATGTGTTGTTAATCAGCGAGTCACTATTACCTATAACACACAGCATATCGGAATAATTTATTTTAAACTGCGAATGATTAGAGAAAACGAATAAATATTTTATGCAACTCACAGCCAAACTCACACAGCTACTTCCAATCCAAACCGGTACCGGTAAAAATGGAGAATGGAAAAAACAAGACGTCATTGTTGAAACAGATGGTCAATATCCTAAAAAAGTGTGCATCTCAATTTGGGGAGATAAAATCAATGAAGGTCAATTGCAAATAGGTAACTTATTGCAAATTGATTTTGACATCGAAAGCAGGGAATACAATGGCAGGTGGTACACCGATATAAAAGCCTGGAAAATAGAAGTAGTTGTAGCTGATGGTTCAAGCAGTAAAACGGAACCCGCGACAAACCAAATTGAACACAGCGCAATGGAAGATGACGGCCTCCCCTTTTAATAACACAATAAATTATGGATACAACCATCATACTTGAAATAAGAAAGATAATTGCCAATGCACAAACACAGGCAATACGTTCTATAAATTATGAGCGGGTGCTCATGCATTGGAAAATCGGTGAAAGAATTATTAACGAGGAACAAAAAGGTGAGCACAGGGCGGAGTATGGAAAGGGGATTTTGAAAAACCTATCCGAACAATTACAGCCGGAGTATGGCAGCGGCTTTTCAACCCGGAATTTGGAAATGATGCGGAAGTTTTATCTGCATTTTCCAATTTCGCAGACACTGTCTGCGAAATTCAGTTGGAGTCATTATACGCTCATCATTTCGCTGGATAATAAAGATAAGCAGGCCTTTTATTTAGGTGAAGCCGGAAAAAATAATTGGTCGGTAAGGCAACTTGAGCGACAAATAAATAGTGGTTTGTATGAACGACTGTTGCTGAGCAACGATAAAGAAGCCGTCCTTGCAGTTGCACGAAATGAAAAACACCCGGACAACCCGAAAGAAATTATTAAAGATCCTATGGTGCTGGAATTTCTTAGTTTGAAGAAAGAAGCATCGTACTACGAGAAAGATCTGGAACAATCAATCATTACACACCTGCAGGATTTCCTCCTTGAGTTGGGTAATGGGTTTTCATTTGTAGCACGGCAAAAAAGGATTCACTTAGATGGGGATGACTTTTTTATTGACCTGGTATTTTACAATCGTCTTTTACAGTGTTTTGTGTTGATAGAAATTAAAACGCACAAACTAACACACCAGGATTTGGGGCAGTTGCAGATGTATGTAAATTATTATGACCGGGTGGAAAAATTGAAAACAGAAAAACCCACCATCGGCATTCTGCTTTGTGCCGATAAGAATGATGCGGTTGTAAAATTTGCATTACCCGAAGAGAGCAAGACCATTTTGGCCAGCAAGTACCAGCTTTATCTACCTACCGAAAAACAGCTTTTGGAAGAACTGAAAAAAGATCTTTTGTAGTGCAGTTATACCGCACAATTGAATACAACATTTGCATAGAAATTAAAAGACATGAGCATATTCAA
>JAYTDC010000163.1:0-7128 GCA_043736115.1 Segetibacter sp.
GAAGAGTTTGAAAATTTGCAACAAGCAAAGACAAAAGAAGCGTCAATTAAAAAAATGAAATCAAGAAAATATATTGAAAATCTAATCAAATCACAGGCAGAGCATCCCGATTTATAATCGGGAGGGCCCTGGGTTCGAGTCCCAGCCAGTTCACTAAAAAACCCCACAAGAAGTGGGGTTTTTTATTTATAAAAAGACTTCTTTAAAATGCCATTTGTTTATATCATCTTTTCCCAAAAGATAAATAAATACTATGTGGGTGCATGTACCGACCTAAAAAGAAGATTGTATGAACACAATATTGGGCATAGTAAATTTACAAGTACTCGCCTCTTCAAAAAAAACTTTTTATAGTTTGATTAAACACTTATGCCAATTACTATAATTAACAATATCAAACATTAAAAATATTTACTTTTTTTTGTTTAGGTTGATATTTATCCAATTACTCACTTTTTATAAACATAAATTCAGGACAGATTAGTTTTAAACGGTTCAACCATTATCTTTGATATTAAGATTCTATCCTGGGCCAAAAACAATTACGATCCAGAATCATGTTTTGTAAACTTAAAATGCATATTTGCATTACCTCTATGAGAAGAATAATATTGTTGGTTATCATTTTGTTACAGTTGACAAAAAGTTTTACCCAGCCCGACAGCAGACCACTTGTGCCAAAATATAACGGAGATACAGTAACGATCACCGGCAGAATATACGCTGGCAATTATTTGAAAAATGTTATTACTAAGCCTACTTTTTTAAATGTCTACGACTCTAGCCCTTTACACATGCTTATGATTCGTATTGATAGTGCTGATAGAAAAAATTTTCCGGAAGATCCTGAAAAATATTATCTCAATAAAAAAGTAAGCATAAAAGGAGTATTAGGAGATTATAAAGGAATAACTACAATGACATTAATGTCTCCATCATTGGTTGAAATAGATTTAAAAGATAAAGGTCCTGAACCTATAACTTCAACTGGTAGTTATATGTCTGGTCATGATTTTGGTTTTGGTAAATCAGATTCACTATTTAGAAAAAAACAGGATTCCATTGGTAAAATTCTGGCTGCGGATCCTACACGAAAAAACAATAGGTATTTACCAAAAGTACAACCAAAACAAACAACCTCTTACACACAAATTAACACACCAATTCAGCCAGTAAGTCAACCAATAGAAAAACCCAGTACCTATGATCCAGTTGTAAAAGTAGAAAATCAAATCCCATCGTCACCTGCTACAGATACCGCTAACATAGAAGTAGAACCTGTTATTGAAATTAATGAAACTACTGACACTATAACAACAGAAAAACCTAAAGTTGAAAAAGTAGTTATAATAGAAACTATTACTCCAAAAAACAATAGTAAAAGCGGAAATGTTATAGATACCATTACAAGAACTAAATACCTGAAATCAATCAGTAGTCAGGAATTTGAGACTGTAAACGAAGCCTGGAGAGTAAAAGATGGTGAAATCGAAATGCGTACCAGCCCAAATATGGATGCACCTGTACTAGCTTATTTGATGAAACAAATGACCATACGCATCACTAACAAATCAAAGAAATGGAGCTACATTACAGTAGAAAATCCAGATGGAACTTTTGGGTTAAGTGGTTTTATAAAAAATAAGACATATAAAGAAATGGAAAAAATAGAATAATTGTAAACTTTGCAATAATTAATATTTATCCTTTAAACCAAGTATTTAAATACATTTTCTTTATAACTGATTAGATCTGATACAGAAGTTATTTCATCTATAATATAAAGACTGCCATCTGAATGTCTTCGCTTAAGAATAACTGTACCTCCCTATATAACAGTACTTTTAGCTTTGGTAAACATACGCTCTAATTCCTGCATATCTTTCAACATTTGATACTCTTCTATCTGCCCAATGTCTATTGCAAAGTTTATCATGTTATTGCATGTGTGATATTATAGATTCAAATGCAATATTAACATCTTCTTCAAAAATTTAATATTTTATGAAAAATAAAAATGAATAAGGAGGTTTAATGTAGGTTTGTATTTGAATGGCTGCAAAAAAAATCTCTATCGAAGAATTTATTGAGTTATCGGGCAAATACCCGATTTTGGATGTACGTTCTCCCGGCGAATATACTCATGCACATATGCCTACAGCACTTTCATTCCCCTTGTTCTCTGATGAAGAGAGAAAAGTAGTAGGAACACTTTATAAACAGGAAAGCCGTGAAAAGGCTATCAAAAAAGGATTGGAATATTTTGGGGTGAAGATGGTAAAAATGGTTGAGGATGCAGACTCGATTGTAAAAAATGAGACAAAAACTGTAATAGTACATTGTTGGAGAGGTGGCATGCGAAGTGCAGGTGTAGCGTGGTTATTAGATCTTTATGGATTTAAGGTGTATACACTTTCGGGCGGGTATAAGGCATTTAGACAATGGGTATTTGCTCAATTCAAAAATGTATATCCCTTTATATTAATTGGGGGATATACTGGAAGTGGCAAGACAGAAGTCTTGGCAGCTATGCACAAAAAATCCATATCTATAATAGATCTTGAAGCATTAGCTAATCACAAGGGTTCGGCTTTTGGCGCAATCAATATGCCAGAACAACCTTCTCAGGAAATGTTTGAAAATAAACTGGCGATTGAACTATTTTCCCTTCAAAAAAAATTTTTATCAATTGGTTCACAAGACATTCAAACAATATATCTGGAAGACGAAAGTCAAAGAATAGGTCTTGTTAATATTCCAACAGACATTTGGCAACAAATGCGAAAAAAGCCTTTGCTTTTTCTTCAAATACCATTTGAAGAAAGATTGAAATTTATATCAGAACATTATGGTAAAGGAGAAAAAGAAATACTGATTAATGCAATTATGCGCATAAAGAAAAGACTTGGTGGATTGGAAACTAAAACATCAATCAACTTTTTACTTGAAGATAATATAATAGAAGCGTTCAGAATACTACTCCATTATTATGACAAAATGTATAAGAAAGGTTTGCAAAACCGTGAAAGTTGGGAAGCATTGTGTACTGATATAAATTATCACACGGTAGACCCCACAGCTGTGGCAAAAAAAATTATACAACACCAAACAACATCCAATGTCAGAATCAATTAAACTTACACAATTCTCACACGGAGCCGGATGTGGCTGTAAAATAGCACCACAGGTACTCGACGAAATTTTAAAAAGTAATTTTGCTCAACCCGATCATAAAAATCTATTGGTTGGCAACCATAGCAAAGATGATGCTGCAGTATATGATTTGGGCAATGGTCAGGCACTCATCAGTACTACCGATTTCTTCATGCCAATAGTTGATGACCCATTTGACTTTGGCCGCATAGCAAGCGCTAACGCTATAAGCGATGTATATGCAATGGGTGGTAAACCAATACTTGCTATTGCTGTTTTAGGTTGGCCTATTAATAAAATACCCGCAGATGTTGCACGTAAAGTAATAGAAGGCAGTAGAAGTATTTGTGCAGAAGCAGGAATACCCCTGGCTGGTGGCCATAGTATAGATACCATAGAACCAATGTTTGGGTTAGCAGTAAGTGGGCTGGTTGACATCAATCATCTCAAACAAAACAATACTGCCCAAGAAGGAGACGTACTTTTTATAACCAAAAAATTGGGTGTGGGCATACTTTCAACAGCCCAAAAAAGAGACCTTTTGCTTCCTGAACATTTGAAGATAATGGTACAACAAATGACTACCTTGAACAAAGTAGGCGAAGCAATAGGTAAAATTAAAGGGGTAAATGCAATGACTGATGTTACAGGTTTTGGCCTTATGGGTCACTTAATAGAAATGGCAGAAGGCAGCGGTCTTACAGCTCAACTCGATTATGACAAAATACTGTTTGCCCAAGGTGTAAAAGGTTATCTGACTCAAAAATGCGTACCGGGGGGCACCGTTCGCAACTGGAGTAGTTATGGTCATAAAGCAAAATTCAGCCCACATATCAATTACGAAGAAGCTATTAACACCCTACCCGATCCACAAACTAATGGAGGTCTGCTTATTTCAGTTTCTGAAAAATCGGCTGGAGAACTAATTAAAATTTTAAATAGTTTTGGACTAGATGAATTTACAACCCCTATAGGTATAATGTTATCTATTGAGACAAATTCAATTATAGTCACTTAAACATTTCGGCAACTATTCCAAATAAGAATGTTCCTCAAAAAAGTATTTATTTCAAAATTAGATTAAGATGAAGGCAAACTCATTTTTCTTGTTATAGACGATCTGCTTGGATAAAATTTGTCTCTAATTTTTAAAAAATAAACTTCAATACTATAAGTCATAATCATACCTGTACCAATGCTTAATGCCGAGGTTACAACAAAATTAAATGTTGGGTTAATAAACAAATCATGACCCGGCATGTAAAACAAATGTTTACCCTGTATAAATCTCCCCCACATAATGTCAAAGTAAATGTGTATCAGGTAAATTGAATAAGAACAATAACCAACTTTGCTTATAAAATCCACAACGGGTTTAGTCAAAACTGAATTTAAATTCTGATTAATCTTATCATTAAGCAGAAAAGATATCAATAGAGTTGAGAAGGATATATATAGGAAAGTAAAGCCTATGGTCTTAACAAAAAAAGAATAGGCCGGCTCTAAAAAAGGAGTCCAAACCAATCCAATTGCTGATAAAGTATAAAGAGGTATCTTGAAGCGATTAAAATTGTGTCGCAAAAAATTAATCCTAAAATGATATAAATAAGCAACAAGCACTCCTGCTAACAACGAATCTATTTTCAAATGCGTCATTGTTAAGTTTTTTGCAATAGCATTAGGAAAAAGTAGATTATTAACAACCCTAAATACTATACATAAGACCATCATTGCCAAAATAGACTTTTCTACTTTTCCCAATATTTTTAAATCGGCAGGCGGTTCAAGTTTAATAAAATTCTTTCTCAATCCAAGCCATAAAACCAAGACCAATCCAAAATAAAAATGCTCTTCAACAGCAAGTGACCAACTTGCAGCATATGCATACCCAAAATCCCATAAGTAATTTTGAGTAAATGTCATATCCGCTAAAAATCCACCAAGTTTAAAGTTGGGTAAAATGATAGGTATATAAGGTACATAAGATAAATAGTAGAGCGGATAGATTTTAAAACCACGTCTTATCAAAAATCTCTTAGGTGTAACATTGCCATACTTTTGATATTCCCTAAATAATAATCCAGAAACCAGAAATCCACTTAATACAAAAAACAAATCTACTCCTATCCAACCCATTTTATACATAAACTCCTGCCAGATTTGGTGACGGAATAATACCAGAATTATCGCCATCCCTCTTAAAAAATCTAATTCTCTTAATCTTTTATTCATATAGCTTTTGTTCCGAAAAAAATGAATATCTTTTTGTTAATATACTTATGCTCTTAAAAGATCTATTAAAAAATCATGTGGTATTCAATAATATAGTTCTTCAATAAAAATATAAATAATGTATTTTTTAAATTTTACTAATAACTCTTACAATTAATAGAGCACTAAACCAAAATGCTTATAAGTATTCCTATTTAATTTACAACTATCAATATTTTCCTAAAAATAAAGATAAGGGTAAATCAATTTTAGGAACAAATGTTTCTAAAAAGTTAGTTACGAATAATATCATTGAGAGCATTAATTTTATTATAGCCTTAATAATTAATTGCAGAAAAGAGTAAATAATTAAATCAAATTTCTTTTTAAAATGTTACAACAGATTGTGATAAGTATTTTTAAAAAACAGGTTAATGTAAATTTAAACTATTCACCAATTGGAGACATATTTTCATAGTTCCGGCTATTGCTAAACAAAATATTACCTTTCACAAAAATCTACTTTGAGATTAGCCGCAATAGACATTGGTAGCAACGCTGCAAGACTACTTATTTCCGAAGTAACCGAAGCACCGGGTACTCCTCCAACATTTACTAAACTCAATCTTTTCCGGGTTCCTTTACGCCTTGGATTTGATGTTTTTGAAAATGGTATTATTTCCCCAGAGCGAACTACAATGGTTTTGGAAACCATGCAGGCATATCATCATATGCTTCGGGTATATGAAGTACACCATGTAATGGCCTGCGCTACTAGTGCTATGAGAGATGCAAGTAATAGTGCAGCTATAATAAAAGCTGTAAAAAATGCAACAGGCATTAATATTGAAATCATCAGCGGCGACCTTGAAGCATCAATTATATATGAAAACCATGTAGCGGAAAACATGGACACCAACAATAGCTACCTTTACATAGATGTTGGAGGCGGTAGCACAGAACTAACTTTTTTTGCAGATGGCAAACTAGCTTTCAAGCAATCCTTCAATATTGGAACTATCCGTTTGCTTAAAGATCAGGTTGCAGAAAATTTGTGGATGGAAATGAAAGAAACCATTAAAACAAAAACCAAAGGATTCAAAAAAATAGTAGCAATAGGCACCGGAGGAAACATCAACAAAGTGTTTTCGATGAGCAAAAAGAAAGAAGGAAAACCATTGGATCTTACCCTTTTGAGGGATTATTATAAAGAGCTTTCTGCATTCTCTGTGGCAGATCGTATAAGATTATACAACCTACGGGAAGACCGTGCTGACGTTATTGTACCAGCTTTGCAAATCTATATAAACGTAATGCGGTGGGCCGATGCAGATGAAATTATGGTACCAAAAATTGGATTAGCCGACGGACTTATTCAGCACCTGTATGAGATGATGAAGAAGTAGGTTAATTGGTTGATTAGTTTATTAGTTTATTGGTTGATTAGTTTATTAGTTTATTGGTTTATTAGTTTATTGGTTGACTAGTTTATTAGGTAATTGGTTGATTAGTTTATTGGTTTATTAGTTTATTGGTTGACTAGTTTATTAGGTAATTGGCCTATTTGCAAATTAGTATATATATTGAGAAACTTTAAACCTGTTAAACCTTTTGAACTTTATATACCTCTTAAACCTCCAAAACCTCTCAAAACATTCATAACTTTATACGTTGTAAACTCATAACTCATAACTCATAACTCATAACTCATAACTCATAACTCATAACTCATAACTCATAACTCATAACTCATAACTCATAACT
>JAYTDC010000164.1:0-2417 GCA_043736115.1 Segetibacter sp.
TAGGGCCTGCTGTTTAACCATACAATCTATGCTGGCTTTAAGTTTTGATTAACTTGCATTAACTAAAAGTGCAAGGAAAAATGGCAAAAGCTCAAAAAAGCCGTGCATCAAAAGCCCAATATATCAGTCCAAACCAGTTAGAGTTAGTGGGTTTTGAATCACCCTTTACAAAAAACTTAGACCCAAACAACCGTTGGGTCAAATTATCCAAGCAGATACCATGGGATAAGATTGCGAATATTTATCAAAGGCAGTTAAACAATTCAATTACGGGAGCTGGAGGGATCAACCCCAGAGTAGCAATAGGGGCGATATTCATTAAGCATATGTGCGACTTAAGTGACCGGGAAACCGTTCAACAGATACAAGAGAATGTTTACATGCAATATTTTATTGGTTACTCAAGCTTCAGCTACGAATCCGTTTTCGATCCTTCCTTATTTGTTGATTTACGCAAACGCTTTGGAGCAGATCAGATAAATGCTATCAATGAAACAATCATGGGATTGGTTGTTGAAGACATGAAAGATCAAAAAGAAGTTGATGGGCGAAATAATGATCGGGATACTCGTGATTCGGGTCAGTTACAAGAAACTAATGAATCAACGGAGCAAACCAGCCAGGAAATTTCCGTTGACGTGACGGTAAATAAGGGGGACTTAATAGTGGATGCAACAGCCTGCCCGCAGGATATAAGTTACCCTACAGATTTGAATTTGTTAAACGATGCCAGGGAGAAGTCGGAAAAGCTAATAGATGTTTTGTATGCTAAAATAAAGTCAGCAGATACAGAAATATTAAAGCCGCGTACATATCGTGAAATAGCGAGGAAAGAATATTTAAAAGTCGCCCAGAAAAAGCATAAAACAAATAAGGAAATCCGGCACGCCCTGCGAAAACAACTAAGTTATCTGCACCGGAACATCAAATACATTTATCAATTATTAAATCACTTTGATAGCATACCGTTGAACAAAAAAGAGTACAAGTATTTGCTGGTAATTCAAATATTATATGAGCAGCAAAAGTTCATGTATGATAACAGAACACATTCAGTTGAACACCGTATTGTAAGCATACATCAGCCACATGTACGACCGATAGTAAGAGGAAAAACAAATGCCTATGTAGAATTTGGTTCAAAAATACAAATGAGCATAATGAATGGCATTACTTTTCTGGAGGATTTATCATGGGATGCTTTTAATGAAGGCACCCGGTTAATAAGTACAGTAGAAAATTATAAAAGGAGATTTGGATATTATCCCCAAAAAGTATTTGCAGACAAAATTTATTGTAACAGAGATAACAGGGCGAAATTAAAAATACTCAACATCGTCCTGGTCGCCAAACCCTTGGGACGTCCTTCCCTGGCAGTGGACAATCACATAAGACCAGGGGAACGCAATCCGATTGAGGGAAAGTTTGGCCAGGCTAAATCTGCCTATGGGATGAATAGAATAAAGGCCAGGCTTCAGGATACAAGTGAATCCTGGATTGCCTCAATCGTATTGGTGCTTAACCTGATTAAATTAATCGGGATGGCACCCCTGTCTCTGTTAGTCAAACTATATGAAAAGTGTGTAGGGTTAAATAAATCTATTAGTAGAATCTTAAAATATCAATCCAAAAAAAATGAACATCTTTACGTGACTTAAACAGCAAGCCCTAAATAGTTGTTCTGTATGCTCCTTCTTTTTCCTGACCAATTTAAATTATAGTTTTTTATTTTTTACTAATTCCAGTGAAACGGATTAATAAAAAACAGGTGGAACATTTCCCAACGAATCATGGGGTCTTTCATAGTTATAATCCTGCTGTCATTGATGCGGCATTTATCTGACTTCTGATAAGCTGTAAAAAAATAAGCTATCCGGTAATTCTTTTCTCAAAGAGCCATTATTACATTCTATAACGCCATTCTGTGTTGGTTTCCATTGCTGTATGAACTGCAACCTGATTTGTTTATCATCACACCATTGTAGCAATCTTTCACTAATAAATGCTGGTCCATTGTCTACGCTGATTGTTAATGGTATAGCTTTTCTTTCAATTAATTTATGAAGTGTTCTGATGACCTGCAAGGCTGGGAAAGAGGTATCAATTTCAATGGTCGGTGATACAGATTACCAAGAGTTTAAAAATTTGAAACAAGTTTCTAACTTTCCATTGCAGTAAATAAGCCTTTAACTCAATTTGCAAATCAATTATCCCTTACTAGTAAAAAAAACGAAATTACAATTGCATAGTTGTTAATTGCCATGGCCTTAAGGCCATGGCCTAAGTTAGATAGATTAGACAAACAATATTCTCCAATATCGGCTACGCCTCATTTGACTATTTGTTTGATACCATACCGAAGTATCGGCACAGGTCGGCATAAACCACTGTAAGATTTTTAAAATATTGGCATATTT